>NZ_CP090976.1:0-318932 GCF_021513235.1 Kaistella sp. 97-N-M2
ATGCGAAAAATAAAGAAGTCGAAATAAAAAATGATTTCGAAACCATCGCCACGCCGAATAAAACATCTTTTGAAGAAGCTCCAAATGTTACGGTGACCGAAAGTACAGGAAGTTCAATTAATTTAAGTCCGGTTTCTGCCCCGGTTGCAACAGCACCGAAAACAGACGACATTGATTTTAAAATTGAAGTAGCGAAAACCGTCGATACCATTGATGAATCCGATAAAAAATCGCAGGAATTGGTCGATAAACACGGACTTTACGATCATAAACTGGAACTGGCAAAATTCCAGATGCCAACCATCGATTTGCTGCGAGATTACGGTAACGAAGAGATCGCCATTAACCGCGAAGAGCTGGAAGAAAATAAGAATAAGATTGTTGGTCTGCTTAAAAACTTTAACGTCGGAATTGCAGAAATTAAAGCAACTGTGGGACCCACGGTTACGCTCTACGAAATTGTGCCGGAAGCCGGAATTCGTGTGGCCTCCATCAAAAAATTACAGGACGATATTGCGTTGAACCTTTCTGCACTGGGCATTCGTATTATCGCACCAATGCCGGGGAAAGGAACCATCGGAATTGAAGTTCCAAGAAAAAATCCGTCTATGGTTTCTATGCGCAGTGTAATTGCTTCCCAGAAATTTCAGAATACGGACATGGATTTGCCGGTAGTTTTTGGGAAAACAATTTCCAACGAAATTTTCATGGCCGATTTAACGAAGATGCCACATCTTTTGATGGCGGGAGCAACCGGACAGGGAAAATCTGTCGGTATTAATGCAATCCTGACATCACTGCTTTATAAAAAACATCCGAGCGAATTGAAATTCGTTATGGTGGATCCGAAAAAAGTAGAACTTTCGCTTTACTCTAAAATTGAAAGACATTACCTGGCGAAACTTCCGGATGGTGATGACGCCATTATTACCGATACGCACAAAGTGATCAATACCTTAAATTCATTATGCGTGGAAATGGATCAGCGGTATGATCTCCTAAAAAACGCCTTTTGTAAAAATATTAAAGAGTACAATAAAAAATTCACGGAACGAAAATTAAATCCTGAAAACGGCCACCGATATCTACCTTACATCGTATTGGTAGTGGATGAGTTTGCCGATCTTATTATGACGGCGGGCAAGGAAGTTGAAATTCCTATCGCCAGACTTGCTCAACTGGCTAGAGCCGTGGGAATTCACTTAATCGTCGCAACGCAAAGGCCTTCAGTAAATGTAATTACAGGAATGATCAAAGCCAATTTCCCTGCCAGAGCCGCGTTCAGAGTGATTTCCAGCGTTGATTCCCGAACCATTTTGGATTCTCCAGGTGCAGATCAACTTATCGGAAAAGGAGATATGCTTTATTTTAACGGAAACGAAATTATGCGGCTTCAATGTGCGTTTGTCGATACACCCGAAGTTGAAAAAATTGCAGAATTCATCGGAGAACAAAAAGGATACGCTAGTGCATTTATGTTGCCGGAGTATTCCTCGGAAGAAACAACATCAACGGTTGGAGCGTTCGACCCTAACGAGAAAGATGTACTTTTCGAAGATGCTGCCAGAATTATCGTTTCTACGCAGCAGGGTTCAACGTCGATGCTGCAGAGACAACTTAAACTGGGTTATAACCGCGCCGGACGAATTATGGATCAACTGGAAGCAAGCGGCATCGTAGGCGGCTTCAACGGCGCAAAAGCCCGGGAGGTTCAGATTTCCGATTTAAATTCTTTGGAACAGTTTTTGGAAGAATTGCGCAAATAAGCCGAAACTTTAAACAATAGTTTAACTTATTGTTAAAATTTTAATCCAAAATAAAAAAGAATGGAAATCATATTGAAGAAAATTACTTTAGGACTTTTTACGGTGGCCACCGTTGCAAGTTTTTCTGCACAAAAGGTGGATGCCAAAGCCAAAACACTATTGGATGCGGTGTCCAATCAATACAAAGCCAAAAACAATGTTTATTTCAAATTTGTATACGGAACGGGCAACGGCAAAAAGGTAACCCGCACAGAGCCCGGCATCTTCTACTCTGCGAAAGACAAATACAAACTGAAAGTCATGGGTACGGAACAGATTTTCGACGGTAATAAAATTTATAATATTTCTGCCGAAGATCAGGAAGTAACGGTTGCAAAACCCACCGGCAGCGAGCAAATGTTCTCTCCTTTAAATTACATTGAAGAATACAAAAAAGGGTATAATGTAAAATATATGGGTAAACTTACCGTGAATGGCGTAAAATCCGATTTCATTAAGTTAACGCCTACCACCAAGAATGGAATTAAAGAAGTAAATCTCTTCATCAACGACGCGAAAAAGCAGATCGTGAAGCTGGAGCAGTTTTCTTCGGACAATTCAGTCTCTGTAATTGCGATCAGCGATTATAAGGAAAATCAGACTTTAAACAATGCCATGTTTACTTTTGATAAAAATCAGTACAAAAATTATATTGTTACAGAACTGTAAGAAACTATAAAATTTAAATTAAGTCACAAAGGAAAATTCTTTTGTGACTTTTTTGGTAAATTTGACCCATGATTAAAAAAATTGACGGTTACGTCATTAAAACTTTTTTCGGCCCGTTCGTTTTTATTTTCAGTGTGTTGTTTTTCATTTTCGTCGTCAACATCATCTGGATCCGCCTGGCGCAGTTTACGGGAAAAGGGTTGAGTTACTGGGAAATCCTGAAGCTCCTCTCCTACCTTTCTGCCCTGGTGGTACAGCTCGTTTTGCCTTTGACGATCCTTCTCTCCGCAATCATGACTTTCGGTGATTTTGGAGAACGCTATGAGCTCGCTGCGATGAAAGCTGCAGGAATTTCCTTGACCCGAATCATGTTGCCACTTTTTCTGGTCACTTTTATCTTTTCAATTTTCCTTTTTTTCTTTTCGAATAACGTCATACCCGATTTCCAGCGGAAAGCCAAAAATATGCTCTATAATATAGCGGCTACAAAGCCTGCACTCAATTTTACACCGGGGCAGTTTATTCAGCAAATTCCGGGATACAGCGTAAAGTTTGACAAGATTTCCGGTGAAAACGGGGAAAATTTGGAAGGCGTTTTTATTCATAAAATGGCAAATTCCTACGATAATCAGCAGTCGATTGTTGCAGAGAAGGGGAAATTTGTACCCGCAGATAACAGAAATTATTTGAAACTAGTGCTTTTCAACGGGCATATTTTCGAGGATAATATCGGGAATGTGGAATACAGTCAGCGTTTGAAACAACCGGATCAGGCCATTAAATTTGATACGATGGTTTCGCACTTTAATATCTCCGAAATCATTAATAAAGCCTTGGAGTCCGAAAGGATTACCGATGATTATTCTTTTCAGAATTTTATCGAATTAAATTCAACCATCGATAAAGCCAAAAAGGAAAATAATAATGTGCTGAACAATATCAATTCCGAACTGATTAACCAAACAAACAGCTACGTAGGTTACGTGGGGAAAGTGAAAGCCAAAAAGCCTGTTACCGCTGTGCCCAGAATCGACACTTTAAAAAAAGAAAATAAGCGCGAGCTCCTCTATTCCGCCTACAATAAAATTGAAAGCGTAAAACAACTGAGCCAGAACAAATCTGAGCAGATTTTGGGCATGCACAAGTACTATTCCCGCATCATTATCTATCAGCAAAGGATTTTTGCCTATTCGGTGACGTGTCTTATTTTCTTTTTGATTGGTTCTAGTTTAGGATCGATCATTCGAAAAGGAGGTTTGGGACTTCCCGTGGTCATCGCCATCGTTGTTTTCATCATTTATTATGTGGTAAATCTTTCCGTAGAAAATCTGGCCTGGTCCGGAAAAATGGATCCTTATCTCGCGGCCTGGCTGCCGAATTTAATTTTGCTGCCCTTTGGATTGTGGCTTACTTACAAAGCTTTAACAGATTCGCAATTGTTTGATATTGAAAAATACAAAGCGCTTTTCAAACCGCTAATTGCGAGATTTTCGAAGAACAAAGAGCATGTGCGATATCAATAAACTTTAGGTAAGATCGGGATTCTTCGAATTTTAAATCCATCAAATTTATACAAGTAAAAAGCAAAGCAGGTAGTCTGTTTTGCTTTTTTGTTTATCGTAGAAGAATTATTTAAACGCCTTAAAGTTTCTGCGGTCTATTTCAGATATTTTGTAATGGCTTCACTTGAAGGCTTTGTAGTACTCACAAAACTATCGATGAGCTTACCGTTTTCATCAACCAGAAATTTCGTAAAGTTCCAGAGGATTGAGGTGTTTTTCACGCCGTTCAGTTCTTTCTGCGTTAAATATTTAAAAATCGGCGCGGCATCATCTCCCTTTACGGAAACCTTTGCAGCCATTGGAAATGTGACGCCAAAATTTTTCTCGCAGAAGGCACCGATTTCCGCGTTGCTTCCGGGTTCCTGGCCGCCAAAGTTATTCGCCGGAAAACCAACAACCACGAGTTTATCTTTGTACTGTTCTGAAACTATCTCCAAATCCGCGTATTGCGGCGTGAATCCACACTCAGAAGCGGTGTTAACGATCAGAATTTTCTTTCCTTTAAAATCCGCGAAGTTAATTTCTTTTCCGTCCAGACCTTCCACTTTGTATTTGTAAATGCTTTTCATTGGTGTATTTTTATCCTGAGAAATTTCGTTTTTCTGATTGGTGCAGCTTTTCAGGAAAGCCCCTGCAGACAAAAGAAGAATGAATAGTTTTTTCATAATTTTACGTGTAAGATTTCTGTTTCTAAATTTTTAGTTTAAGCTCCGGTCTAATTAATCATCAATTTTAAGAAATTGTCCATCCAGGCTGAAGTCGATTTCAACTTTACTGTCAAGTTCAATCTGTTGTTTTTTAGCGTCCCTTTTCCATTCGGTGATGTAATTTTGCGGATAGTTTTTTTGAACATACGACAAAATATTTTTTGGAATCAAAGCGTCTGGTAATTTTTCCCGGCCCTCGATTTCTTTAATTTTAGTATCATCAAATTCGAGCTTGGTGCCGTTATTCAGGACCAGTTCATACTCTACTTTCCGCTTTTTTGCTTCCTTCGTTATAGAATTAATTGCGATTCCGGAAAAATGAGTTGCGACAAACGAATTGATTTCCGCGGGCAATTCCTTTTTAGAAATGGTAATTTCCTGGGCCGAAATTGCGGTCGAGAACAGCAGAACTGCACCTGTAACCAAATAAGACGTAAGGATATTTTTCATGATTATATTTTTTAAATTAGAATCACGAACATCAAAATTTAAGCCGCTAAAAATTTCATTAAGGGTTTAGAATTTAAAAGTATTGGCGGGAAAAACTTTGTTCGTTTCTATTTTATTGATAATCATCACATAATCGCCATCTTTTTTCTGCGACGTAGACTGCAATCGGAAGGGCATCAAGAGCGCTCCCACCTTTCGGTAATCGCCGTAATCTAAAGTTTCTTCGGCCTTCGCTTCTTTCAAAAGCATGTAGCTCTTCGTATCGAAATAATAAATGGTTTTGTTTACATTCTTCGTTAACTCAACTTTGTGGCAGTAAGTTTCACCTATTTTTTCTTTTCCTAAATATTTTGCCTCGAAACCTTTGTTTTCCCAGTCGATAAAATCGTTATCAAAACTTTCGGCGATGTAATTGGGGTATTCCTGAAGTTTATTCGTGGCGTAGTTCATGGCGTAACCTTTTTTGCCGTCATAACCTTCAACCGCGGTTTCTTTTTTGTTCAGCGTAATAACCGTTTTAGTGAGATTTGGCCGTTGCTGATAAATTTTTATAGGATACTCGTCATTAATGCCAAGTGTTACTTTACCCTGCAATACAACTGAATTTAAGAGTTTCCAGTTGGTGAGACCTCCAGATAATTCTATATTTTTTTCGATGATTTCCTTTGCTGTTTGCGCATTAATCAGGCAGCTTACTACCATTACAAGTCCTAAAAATATCTTTTTCATTAAATCGATCTATTAATTTTCAAATATAAACTATTATTTTTCATTGATTAGGTTCCATATTTATCAATGATTCGCCTTAGAAACTGCAAGGAAGAGGAAAATATTTCCTTTGAATCAAACTTCGCTGGAAAATTGCTTTACAATGCTGAATCTTTCAGAATTTTACGCGCTTTTTCCAGATCTTCCGGAACATCGATTCCCACGCCGATAAAATCGGTTTCGATGAGTTTGATATTCATGCCGTATTCCAAATAGCGAATGCATTCAATTTTCTCCGCAATTTCCAAAGGGCGCATCGCCAGCTTCGCGAAATTAAGCAGCGCCTTTTTTCTAAAGGCATAAACGCCAATATGCTTAAAATATTCTGCCGCGGACGAAGTTTCCCGCGGATACGGAATAACAGAACGGCTGAAATATAGCGCAAAACCCTCCGCATCGGTAATGACTTTCACATTGTTAGGATTTGCGATTTCCTCTTTGTCGGTGAGTTTAATTTTTAGAGAAGCCAGGGAAATTTTCTCTTCAAAATCATTATTGAAAACAGAAATGAGCTGTTTTAAAGGTTCTTTTTTCAGAAAAGGTTCGTCGCCCTGCACATTCACCACAATATCGCAGTCGATATTTGATACGGCTTCGGCAATTCTGTCGCTGCCGGTTTCGTGCGCTCCCGTCATCACAGCGTTTCCACCAAACTTGTGGATTTCCTCCAAAATAATTTCGGAATCTGTAGCCACGAAGACTTCCTGAAATAAACCTGTTTCTACCACGTTCTGGTAAGTGGTTGCGATGACGGTTTTTTCGCCCAAAACCTGCATGAGCTTTCCCGGAAATCGGCTGGCTTCGTAACGGGCGGGAATCACGGCGATGATCTTCATACTCAATTGGTTTGGAGCAATTTTACATTAATTGAGCCAGCGCTTTTTCAAGTCGTGGCAACATGGTTTTGATTTCATTTAAAGACAAACCACCTGCGGAAGCTCTGAACCACGGCATTTCTGCAGAATTTCCGAAAGCTGAAAACGGCACCAGCGCGACGCCGGCTTCATTAATAAGATAAAAAACAAGGTCGGAAGAATTCGAGATGAGCGTTCCGTCCGGTTTTGTTTTTCCGATATAATTTAACTCGATGGTCAGGTATAAAGCACCCATCGGTTGGATACTTTCAACAGCGAAACTGCGGGATTTCATATCCTGAATTCCTTCGTGAAGCGTTTCTAAACTCGCCCAAATTTTACCTTTGAAATCATCCACAAAAGCATCGACATTTTCCGGTTCTCCCAGAAATACGGAAACAGCTTCCTGCTCCGGCTTTGGCGCCCATGCGCCTACATGCGTCAATAGGGCTTTCATTTTATCGATGATTTCCGCAGGACCGAAACTCCAGCCCACACGAATGCCTGTTGCAGCAAAACATTTCGAGCTTCCGTCGATGAAAATGGTATATTTTCTAAGTTCCGGAAACAGGGAAACGGGATCGAAATGTTCTTTATCGAAGGTTAACATCGCGTAAATCTGATCATACATTAAATAAAGGGGCTTTTCATTTTCGCCTCTTTTTTTGTTTTCTTGCAAAACCAGTTCGCAGATGTCCGAAAGCTGTTCTTTCGTGAACATGGTTCCCGTCGGATTTAAGGGAGAACACAGCGCCAAAAGAACAGCACCTTCCAGATGCGGTTTTAAATCTGCCGCCGTGGGCAAAAAGTTGTTGGACTGCGAGGTTTCCACCTCAATTTTTTCAGCCTGAGTTAGGTAGGCGTAATGATTATTGTTCCAGGATGGAATTGGGTAAACCACTTTGTCGCCTTCATCAACAATCGTTCGAAAAGTAGCGTAAATAAGCGGTCGCGAGCCGCCGGCCACTAAAATTTCGCTTTCGCTGTAATTGAGATCCCAGCGGTTTTTTAAATCTTTGGAAATCGATTTTCGCAGCGAAAGAAGTCCATTTGCGGGCGGATAGTTCGTGAGATTATCGTGGTAAGCTTTGTTGATTTCTTCTTTTAAACGCTCCGGAATGGGGTAAATATTGGAGTTCAGATCGCCAATCGTCAGATTCGCAATTTCGGCACCCTGCGTTTTGAGGTCGTTCACCTGATTTCCTATTTTAATAATTTCCGAACCGATTAGATTTTCGGCGATTTTTGATACTTTCATAGTTTATATTTTAGGTCTCTGCATATCGCAGCTTCAAATAAAGGGAGAATAACAGGATTTGGTTAGAGTTTTAAATCGTTTTTAATCTGATCTATTTTCGCCTCTAAAACCACGAGTTTCTCTTCAAAATCTGCTTCGGAAGTAATGGAATCTTTCACAGAAACATAAAATTTAATTTTCGGTTCGGTGCCGGACGGGCGGATGCACACTTTCGTGCCGTCTTCGGTGTAGTAGATGAGTACATTGGATTTCGGAATGTCGTCCATCACCGTTTTGTTGTTATCCACTAAATGCAGACACGTCTGTTCTTGAAAATCTTTCACCTCCGTAACTTTGGAACCTGCAAGCTCTTTCACCGGATTATTTCGGAAATCCGACATCATTTGAGTGATCTCTTCCGCGCCCGTTCTGCCCTTTCTTACCACGTTAACCAGGCCTTCGTAGTACATTCCAAGGTCTTTATAAATTTCGATCAGATATTGGTACATGGTTTTTCCTTCTGCCTTGCAGACTGCCGCAATTTCGCAGGCGAGCAAAATAGACCCGCAGGAATCTTTGTCGCGCACAAAATCGCCCGTCATAAATCCAAAACTTTCCTCACCGCCGCAGACGAATTTTTCTTCGCCTTCGAAATCGCGGATCATTTTTCCGATCCATTTAAAGCCGGTTAAACCAACTTTACAGTCCACACCGAATTTTTCCGCGATATCAAAGAAAATATCTGAAGTAACAATGGTGGAACCGATAAATTCTTTACCGGTAATTTTTCCGGCTTTTTTCCATTGATCGAGAATATAATAGGTTAAAATGGTGTTGCACTGGTTCCCATTTAAAAGCTGCAGGTCACCTTCCAGGTTTCGCACGGCAATTCCCAAACGGTCGCCGTCGGGATCGGTTCCGATAACGATGTCGCCATTTGTAATTCTTGCAAGATCCAGCGCCATTTCCAAAGCTGCGGGTTCTTCGGGGTTTGGAGAGTCTACGGTCGGAAAGTTTCCGCTGGGAATCATCTGTTCCGTCACGAGATCAATCTTTTCAAAACCTGCTTTTCTCAAGGCCTGCGGAACGGTAGTATACGTTGTGCCGTGAATGGACGTGAAAACAATATTTAAATTATCTCTGCCGATATCCTGATAGAGGGAATTCCTCATACACGCATCGATATAAACTTCGTCCTGGTCCAAACCGATCCATTCGATCAGATCGTCATTTCCATTGAATTTAATTTCGTCGAATTTCACGGAATATACTTCGTTAATAATGGCATTATCATGCGGCGGCACAATTTGAGCGCCATCATCCCAATAAACCTTGTAACCATTATATTCCGGTGGATTATGAGACGCGGTGAGTACGATTCCGGCGTTGCATTTTTTGTCGCGAACGGTAAAAGAAAGTTCCGGCGTGGGACGGTGATCTTTAAAAAGCAGTACTTTAATGCCGTTAGCGGTTAAAACATCCGCGCACATTTTACCGAATTCCCGAGAGTTGTTTCGAACATCGTAAGCGATGGCAACTTTAATTTCTTCCTCCGGAAACTGCGTGTGAAGATAATTCGCCAAACCCTGCGTAGCCTGCCCAAGCGTATATTTATTCAGGCGGTTGGTGCCAACGCCCATAATTCCGCGCATGCCACCGGTCCCAAATTCCAGTGCTTTGTAAAAGGAATCTTCCAGATCTTCCGACTTCGTATCAATCCAGTTTTGGACGGTGTTTCTTGTTTCTGCGTCGAAAGAATCGGCGAGCCAAAGTTGTGCTTTTTCTAAAGTAGTCATGTTTATCAGTTTAATAGTTTGACTTTATTTTTAATGAATATTTTCAGAGGAATTTATACAATTCCGTTTCTTTAATCTAATTTTTTATTCTCCACAACGGTGGTTTTTCCAATACTGAAAGCGCGTATCGGGTCATTGTAATACACAAATTTCGACGTGTTTTTGATGCTTCCTTTCAAAGAATCCTTAACGTTCACCTCCGCGTAATTTTCGTTTTTAGACTCAATATTCAAATTGGTAATGCCCCAATACGGCGCGATTAAACTTGCGGTATCCGATATTTTGATGGAGGCTTCCTTAGTGATGCCCCTCAGGTTGGCGCGGCTTTTATCAGACATCGTCAGTTCTGCTCTGCGCGAATTTACGGAGCCAATAAATTTAGCGTTTTTTTTCAAATTCAGTTTAAAGTTGTCCGTCTTAATTTCGCTGGAAAGATTGAGTTCGACGGAATCCGACACGGAAATCTTTTCTAAATTATATCGGGAATACACCGTGATATTATAGAAATCGACGCCTTTGCTCTCGCGCTTTTCGGTAATGCTCAGCGCTTTGTCGTTGACGGAAATTTTTAAATTATCCGCAATGTTTTTATACGTTTCCAGATTTACGAAACTGCTGTCGCTTTTAACATAAAAAACACGGAATTTCCCTGCTAAATTTAGGCTTGTGAAGTCTTCTACTTTCACATCTTTGCTTTCAATTTTACCTTCGGGAGAAATTTTTCCACAGGAATAAAAGCTGATAAGTAAGAAAAGATAAATTAGTTTGTTCATGTTTTGGATTTCCAAATTTCGGTCCGTTGTCAATCTTTATAAGCGCGCGGCTTTAGCTTTTTTTCAAAATTTCGCGACTTCGCAGTTTGCAGTATTAACGAAAATTACTTAAATCACTTCGTCGATATTATAATTTTTGTGATCCCGGTTGCTTCGGATGATCATTTCGCCTAAGAATCCGGCGATGAAAAGGAGTGATCCCAAAATCATCATCGTTAAAGCGATAAAGAACCAGGCATTATCCGTTAACAGATGGCCGTAAAGTCCGCGCGAAACGTCGATGAGTTTGGAAACGCCGAGCCAGAACGCCGACAGAAATCCCACAATAAACATGACGGTTCCGACCGCGCCGAAAAAATGCATCGGTCTTCCGCCAAAACGGCTTACAAACCAAAGCGTGATGAGATCTAAAAATCCACGCACAAATCTTTCCGTTCCGAATTTTGAAGTTCCATAGGGCCGCGCCTGATGCTGAACTTCTTTTTCCGTGATCCTCCGGAAACCTGCATTAGCTGCAAGAACCGGAATATAACGGTGCATATCGCCGTAAACATCGATCGATTTTACGACCTGTTTTTTATAAGCTTTCAAACCGCAGTTAAAATCGTGAAGTTCGACGCCGGAAACTTTTCGGGCCGCCGCGTTAAAAAGTTTGGAAGGAATATTTTTGGTCATTACGTTATCGTAACGTTTCTTTTTCCAGCCAGAAACAATATCGTAGTTTTCCAGTTTCACCATATTATAAAGTTCCGGAATTTCCTCAGGAAAGTCCTGAAGATCGGCATCCATGGTGATGATGACGTCGCCGGCGGCTTTTTCGAAGGCGGCGTGCAAGGCCTGAGATTTGCCGTAATTTCTGGAAAATTTAATCCCGTGAATCTGTGGAAACTGTACTTTCAAATTTTCAATAATGCTCCAGGAAAGATCGGTGCTGCCGTCGTCAATAAACCATACTTCGTAGGAAAGACGGGCGTTTTGGCAAACGGAATCGATTCGGGTAAAAAGTTCTTCAAGAGATTCTTCTTCGTTTAAAAGAGGAATGATGATGGATAAATTCATTAATGCTTTAAAATTTGAAATTATTACCTCAAAATTAGATTTTTATTTTGGGATTTAAGGCCTCAAGAATAATTTGCTTTGATTTAGTTTTCGATGCTGCTGCGGAAAAAACTCGCAAAAAAGACGGACAAAATAACATAGAAAGCCATGATGGCGCCGAAGTAATACGTAAACTGGCGAAAGGAAAACATGTCTTTCCCTTCGATCATTGCGGGCGAAAAACTTTGCAGACGGTTTTGATAGTTGCGCTCCAGCTCCGCCTTTTGTTCTGGATCCTTCATGCCGATTTTGGCTTTTTCGTATTCGTTGTTCAACTCCGTTTTTTGCCTTTCGATGTATTGGTAATTGAGGAGATCTTTCGCATCGCGATCGGCAAAATTCAAAAACAGAAACATGGTCACCACGGAAAGAAATCCGCCAACAAACATCGGCTTAAAAGTTCGTCCGAAAACCTCTTTAAAACCCATCGGAATTCCCTGTTTTTTAATGGAATACACCGAATAATAAGCGCCGCCAACGTAAACGAGCGGAAGCAAAAAGGCATTAATTAACAGGGAGTTGCTAAAATATTCCGTATTCATGCCGAAAAAATACATTCCAAAAAAAATCAACATCGTTATGCCAAACAGCATTAACCCTACTCCATAAACGTTTCTACTCATATTTTAATTTTTATCAATTTTGGTCGCACCTTCCTTCTGAATATCAGCTTTTAAGGGCATTTTATATTTTTTTTTTAAATTTTTTACAAAAATAAGCCTTTCGGATTTTGAATTTTGAATTAAACCCTTATCTTTGCAACGGCAAGTCCTAAACAACCAGCTCCTGAGAATCCTCCAGGGTGGGAACGCAGCAAAGGTAATCGGTTGTAGCGGTGTGATTTAGGTAGCTTGCCATTTTTTGTGACCTTTTTTCAGATTCTCTTCCCACCATCTTACTGATTTGTTCTTTCATTATCATCATCGCTTTGGCTACGATTTTTTCCAATTTAACTTGAAACTAAAAGTCGAAAATTTCCCCGAGCTGCGGTAAAATAAGTTCTACACTTTTCTCCGCAAATCTCGCTTTGGCATCTGTGTGGTCGATGGTAATAGGTGGAAAAGTATCGAAATGACATCCAATAACTTTTTTTGTCTTCAATAATTCTGCGGCGGCGAAACTCGCTTTTCTGGCGCACATCGTGTAATGCGAGCCAATGGGAAGAATTGCCAGATCGATATTCCCGAAAAGTCTGGGAAACATTTCCATATCCGCCATCACTCCTGTATCGCCCGCTAAATAGATGTTTCTTCCCTCAAATCTGAAAATATATCCGGCCGGCTCGCCGCCGTAAGTGCCGTCGGGAAAAGAACTCGTATGAGACGCCGGCACCATGGATATTTTCATATCTAAAAATTTCGCAGACCCGCCAAAGTTAATATCAATGGAATTCGGGTGATCGAAATAACCGCAAATTTCCGGCTGACCAATAATTTGAGCTTCCGGATGATGCTGCAAAACTTCTTTCACGTCTGCCGTGTGATCGCCGTGCGCGTGCGTGATTAAAACATAATCGATTTTTTGCGCCGCAATATCAAAACCCGACTTCGCTTTACCGAAATTGTAAAAAGGGTCGCTTAAAATATTTTTTTCTTTATAAGTGAACAAAAAACAGTTTTGTCCGAGGAATTGTATTTTCATTTGTTTGTTTTTTTTAAAAGTAATTCAGTCCGGCAGCGACCAAAACAGCCATTGCCAAAGTTAAAATGCCAACCTGTTTTAAGAACGGATCCAATTCCGAAGGTTCATTTACCTGCATGATTTTTCTTCGAAGTCCCATCATGGGAAACATCAAAATAAAAAAGATAAAAGCATAATATTTACCTTCTGTGTGAAGGCCGTTTTTCATCATGAATACCAACATCAAAAGCAAGGGCAGCTGCAATAAAACAATTTCGTAAACCATGGCTTTCTTAAATCCGAGGCGCAAGGCAAGCGTCTTTTTTCCACTGGCACGATCGCTTTCAATATCGCGCATGTTGTTAAGATTTAAAACCGCTGCGCTCAGCATTCCAACGGCCGCTGCAGGTAGCAGCATATCCCAGTTGAAGCTTTTTGTAAAGAGAAAATAACTGCCACACACCGAAACCAAACCAAAAAAGACAAAGACAAAAATATCGCCAAAACCCATGTAACCATAAGGTTTTTTGCCTACAGTATAACCGACTGCAGCGAATATACAGGCGATTCCCAAACCGACGAAAATATAAAATTCCTGCAGCAGATTTTCTTTGAAAAATGCCAAATATAAGAGCGCAATGGTGGCCACTAAGGATAAAACGGAAAATAAAATGACGGCATTTCGCATTTGTACAGCGGTGATTCTTCCCGACGCGACGGCTCTCTGTTCCGCGACGTTATGTCTGAGTTGATCTGTTCCTTTAATTCCGTCGCCGTAATCGTTCGCGAAATTGGACAAAATCTGGTAGAGCAAAGTCACCAAAATCGCCAACGCAAAAATATGCCAGTTCCAGGTTCCGCCCTGCTCCGCAATTCTCCACTTTGCAATGAAGGAACCTAAAATAATTCCGCTCATCGAAAGCGGCAAAGTGCGCAGTCGTGCGGCTTTTATCCAATCGTTCATATTTTATGGGTAAGAAGTAATGGTAATAAATAGTTATTGCTTATAGCCAATTACTTATGTTTTACGAGATCCAACCGTTTTCTCCGAAATCGGGTTTTCTTTTTTCCAAAAAGGCATTTCTCCCCTCTTTCGCTTCCTCCGTCATGTACGCGAGGCGCGTTGCTTCGCCTGCAAAAACCTGCTGGCCCACCATTCCGTCGTCGGTTAAATTCATGGCGAACTTCAGCATCCTGATGGATAAAGGCGATTTTCCTAAAATTTCCTGAGCCCATTCGTAAGCCGTGTCCTCTAATTCTGCGTGCGGAATAACGGCGTTGACCATGCCCATTTCCGCCGCTTCTTTTGCGGAATAATTTCGTCCCAAAAAGAAAATTTCGCGGGCTTTTTTCTGGCCCACCATTTTCGCGAGATACGCAGAACCGTAACCGCCGTCGAAACTCGTCACATCGGCGTCGGTCTGTTTGAAAATGGCGTGCTCTTCGCTCGCCAAAGTAAGGTCACAAACCACGTGCAGCGAGTGCCCGCCGCCCACGGCCCAACCGTTTACCACGGCAATAACGACTTTCGGCATAAAACGGATCAGTCTTTGAACTTCCAAAATATTCAGGCGATGTCTGCCATCTTCACCCACGTAACCCTGTTCGCCGCGCGCTTTTTGATCGCCACCGCTGCAAAAAGCATGGCCGCCGTCTTTTTTGCTCGGACCTTCGCCCGTCAATAAAACAACGCCTACGGAAGAATCTTCCGAAACGTGATAAAAAGCGTCATACAATTCTGAGGTGGTTTTCGGGCGGAAGGCGTTGCGGACTTCCGGCCTGTTGAAGGCGATTCTGGCGACTGCGCCACATTTTTGGTACGTTATATCGTCGTATTCTTTTACGGTTTTCCAGTCGATCATTTTGGGTAAAAATTTTGCGTAAAGATAAGCAAAATTAAGAGCCACGTCAAAATGAAAACGCCTTCTATTTCGGAAAAAAGAGTCGTTTTTGGCAGCACGGAGGTTTGTTCTTCTTTTCGAAATCGTACCCGCTTTCCGTTGCAATTTTTTTCCGGCGCCTGCGCCGGAAAAAAGATTTCCACTGCAATCGGGGCTAAAACCCCGGGAAGTTCTTTTGCCCGAAAAGCTTTGGTAAGAAATAAAAAAAATTGTTCAACGCAGTCGCAAAGATTTCTCTGTACAGGTTTGAATACTCCTTAGGATTGAGAGTGAAAAGCCGCATGAAGGTAAGAACCGTTTCAGTTCGGAAAGGGAAAAAAATGCTTTTTATGGTGCGACAGGATCCTGGTGTCCGGTTTCGGGAAGATCGTTGTTCTCGGCAAGGATTTTTTCTGCGGCTTCAAAATCGCGTTGGCTTACCATTAAATAGTAGTTCTGGGAGATGGGGAAAACAGCGATGTTGTTGACGTATTCGTTTTTAATGTAACTCGGAATCTCGCGGGATTCGAGTTTTGTTTTGGCAATTTCGATCTCGTAAAGATAAGAGGACTGGAATATAGGCACTAATTCTGACATTTTTTTGATTTCTAGGTTATGGCTCTTCTATCAAATAGAACGCCACAAAAAATTTGATAAGAAGAACTGCCCCGGGTTTTAGCCCCGGTTGAAGCATTGTTTGAGCTCTCCCAAGCCCGAAAATTCGGGCTTGGGAAGCGAGTGCGGAAAACGGGTCGTCGTTTCGGGCTGAAGCCAAATCTTCGGGCTCCTCAAGAAAAATTAACGGATCTTTTTGCTGCGGTTGATAAACCAGTACACGGGTAATCCGAGTAAGATGAGGAGAAAACCGGGCCACGTGTATTGTGGCTTAAACCAGATGAGCAAACCGCAAAAGGCGGTACCGATGACGAGATAAATGATTGGAGTTACGGGATAAAGCCAGGTTTTATAAGGTCTTTCGAGGTTTGGCTGTTTGATTCTTAAATAAATAACGCCGAAAACGGTGATCATATAAAAGAGGACGATCACGAAGGAAATCATGTCGAGCAAATCGCCGTACTGGCCGCTGAGGGCGAGAACGCAGGCCCAAATCCCCTGCATCCAGAGGGATTTTCCGGGCACGTCGTTGGTGTTGTTTTCGATGGCGGATTTAAAGAACAAACCGTCTTTTGCCATGGTTTGGAAAACGCGCGCGCCGGCCAAAACAAGACCGTTGATGCAGCCAAATGTAGAAATCATGACTAAAACCGCCATAATAATCGTCCCGATGTTCCCGAAAATTACTTCGGACGCCGCAACTGCAGGCCGGTTATTGTCGGCAAACGCGATTCCGTCGCGGCCCAGAGCGTTCAGGTAGACCAAATTGACGAGCATGTACAAAACCATGACGACGGTGGTTCCTAAAACCATGGACTTAACGACATTCTTCTTCGGATTTTCTATTTCGCCGGACATGAACGTTACGTTTTCCCAGGCTACAGAACTGAAAACAGAACCTACCATTGCGGCAGCGATGCCACCCAAAAGTGTCACACTTCCGATGGATTCCCAACCGGAGGGAACGAGCTTATTGCCGACTTCCGTACCGAAATTCTGAAAAGCATTCCAGCCGAAACTCATATTTTCCGTCCACTGCGAGTTTTTGATAAGGATAAATCCGAAAATTATGATTCCAAGCAGAGCCAGAACTTTGGACGATGTGAAAACATCCTGCAGAATTTTTCCGTTTTTCAAACCTTTTGTATTGATGAAGGTGAGCAAAAGAATAATGGCAATTGCAAGGATTTGAATCCAGGTTATTTTGAAACCGCCACTTTGGAAGAGCGGTGCAGAATCATTGAGTGCCGGAACAAGATAAGCAGTAAACTTTCCGAAAGCCATGGCTACGGCGGCAATCGTGCCCGTTTGGATGACGGTGAATAATCCCCAGCCGTAAAGGAAGCCCGTCATTTTACCAAAAATTTCGGTAATGTACGTGTATTGGCCGCCTGCTTTGGGGAACATGGCGGAAAGTTCGCCGTACGAAATCGCCGCGGCGACCGTCATGATAGCAGTGATGACCCAAACGGTAATTAACCAATAACCGGAACCTAAATTCCGCATCATGTCCGAACTTACGATGAATATTCCGCTGCCAATCATCGAGCCCATTACGAGCATCGTGGCGTCCCAAAGTTTGAGTTTTTTGTTCATAGCAATCAGATTCAGAGAAGGTTTTTGGTCGTTTTTATTTTGAAAGACGTAAATATATAAATTTTCTGCAATGATGTTGATATTTCCGTAAGACTTCGGTATTGTTTCGTGGGTAAAATTGGGCTTTTAGAAATTGGAGTTAAATTATTTCTTATTTTTGTAAAAATTTACATCAATGAAAAAATTCGTGTTTTTATTAGCCATAGGATTTTCTGCACTGAGTTTCGCTCAGAATACCGACAAGAAAATGGGTCCACCGGAAGGAAATGCTTTGGTTGGCGACGTTTATGGCGCAGAAGTTTCGGCAAAAGCTGAAAAACTCGCTATATCTCCGGCACAACTGGAAAAAAAACTCAACAAAGCCCAAAAAGTTGAAAACGTAGCCGTTAAAGGAAAAGTAATCGACGTTTGCGATAAAAAAGGTTGCTGGTTAACCGTACAGACGGAGGACAACGACAAGTTTTTCGTGAAGATGAAAGATTATGCGTTCTTCGTGCCGACCGCTTTGAAGGGAAAAACAGTCGTTCTGGAAGGCAATGCAGAAACTAAAGTTATTTCTGTAGACGAGCAAAAACATTACGCTGAAGACGCGAAAAAATCGCAGGCGGAGATCGACGCGATTACAAAACCGCAGGAAGAAATCAGATTTTTGGCCAGTGGAATTAAGGTTGTTGATTAATTACAATTCTTATCTCATAATAAAGCGAAGTTTCTACTTCGCTTTTTTTTATTCTATTTTGAAATCGACTTCCGCGTCGAGTTTTGGAAATTTTTTCTCCGAAACGAAACTTTTGCCCGTACAGTCAATTTCCTTCCAGCCTTTTTTTCGACCGATATCGCCGACTTCTACAACGATCGGCACAAAAATGATTTCATCTTCTCCGTCTAAAATTTCTTCTTTATACTGGACGGCGACATCCAAAATACATTCAAAATCCGTGTTGAGTTTTACGTTTCTGTAGATGACATCGTAATGCGTTTCCTTGTTTTCGGGGATTTCTTTGTACACTTCCCAGTTTTGCGTGGAACCTCTTAAGTCGGAAATTGCTTTTAAACCTTCATACAGGGCCATTGTGTAATATTTGCGCGTTCCCTCCCTTTTATAATCGTCCGGAAAATGACCGCCTTCATAAAGAATGGTCGGGATGCCCATTTTTGTAAAATTGTCGCCCGTGGATGTCGGATAAAATTCGTCCGAATATCTGGCGATTTGGTTTGGAAGTTCCGTCTTCAGATTACCGTAAATTTTAGAAATGACCGCCATGGCTTTTTTCCGTGTTTCTGTAATTTCCCGCGTGTGATCCTGCGAGGGCGCAAGGAAGGCCAGCGTGGCCGGATGATGTCCGTCTGTAGTGAAAATGGTGCGTTGCTCGTGCAGATTCAACGCATAATCGTACTGGCCATTGTCGGCGACATCTTTTAGGAGACGAAATTCTTTGCTCGAAAGTTTTAGAAAGTCGCGGTTCATATCGATATCCAGAGCATTTCTACGCGTCCATTTCTCCGATCCGTCCGGATTAAGCATTAAAATAAAATCCAAAGTAATTTTCGACAACAGATTTTCCCGCATTTCGGGTTGATTTTTTAAACTTTCCAGAAGGTCGAGCAGAGCGTGCGTAGCGTTCGATTCATTTCCGTGCATCTGCGACCACGCCAAAATTTTCGTGGGTCCGGTGCCAAGCGTCATTTTAAAAATTGGTTTCTCCAGAGAAGACCTGCCGACTTCTTTTATATGATCGCTGAAATTCGTCTGTAGGTAAATAAATAATTTTTCCGGGGAAATATAGCGGTTTGGGAAATCAGGAGTTTTTCGGTAAACGAAGCGTGAAGCCATATTTCTAAATTTTACATTTTTCAAATTTAATTTTTTTTGAGCGGATTTGAAAATTAACTTTTGTAAATTAGTTAAACAAACTGAAATGTCAGTTTGTCTGTTGGTAAAATTGTGGATTGGTTTATTTTTAATTAAAATCTGTATGTTACAGTAAATCAATTTTATATATCGTTTATTTGATAGTTAAGTTTAGACATACTTTAAGTGAAAATAACGTGTATTTAGCCGTTTGAGGGCTATTAACATAAACAAGTTAACTTTTGTACTTCGCGATTGAGTTGATTTTATTTACAAATGTAAAATAATCCGAAATTGATATTTTAGGTATATTTGCAGACATTTTATACTATGACAAGTGAAACACTTTTTTTGTTAGGATTTCTCCTCTTTATCTCTATCATCCTTGCTTTAGATTTAGGTCTGTTGAATAAGAAATCCGCCACGGTTTCGATGAAACAGGCCGGACTGATGAGTTTTTTCGTCGTTGCCCTGTCGATGTGCTTCTACTTCCTGCTCATCACTTACGGTCACCTACTCCACGGCATTACGAGCATGGAGAAGCTGCAACAGGTTATTACCGCTCATCATCATCCCGTAAAAATTCTTCCGAATGATCTGGAGACGAGTATTCAGCTGTATAACCAAAATTTAGGATTGGAATATCTTACAGGTTACGTTGTAGAATACGCGCTGTCTGTGGACAATATTTTTGTCATGGTTTTAATATTCACCGCTTTTGGCGTTGCGAAGAAAAATTATCACCGCGTTCTTTTTTGGGGAATTCTGGGCGCCATTGTAATGCGGTTTGCCTTTATATTCGTCGGGGCGGCACTTATCGAGAAGTTCGACTGGATCATGTATGTATTTGGCGCGTTTCTCGTTTTTACGGGTATTAAAATGTTCCTGGAAAAAGACAGCGACGAGGAAATCGATACAAAAAATCATCCCGTCGTCCGATTTGCTAACAGGTTTTTTAAAGTTCATGACCATTTTGTCGGCAACAAGTTCTTTGTAACCGTAAACGGCGTGAAGAAATTAACACCGCTTTTCCTCGTACTTTTAATAATAGAAGCCACCGATTTAATCTTCGCCGTCGACAGTATTCCGGCGATCTTTTCTGTAACTAAAGATCCTTACATCGTTTTCTTCTCCAATATTTTCGCGATCATCGGTTTGCGCTCCATGTTCTTTATTCTCTCCGGCATTATCGATAAGTTCCGCTTTCTTAAGATCGGTTTGGCGGCACTGCTCACGTTTATCGGACTGAAGATGATCTTTCACATTTACCTTGAAGAATGGGGCTTTTCAACCACGCATTCGCTCTTCGTTATTGTCGGCATTCTGGCTTCGAGTATCTTCTTTTCCTTAATCTTTCCGGAGCGCATAAAAGACCGAAAACTAAAATTTGATCCGGAAAATGAAGATCATGGACGTTATTAATTAAATTTGTAAACAAGCGAATTAATTCGAAACCAATGCATTATGCGTTGGTTTTACTTTTGTAAAGTGTCTCATAGAAGATTTATTTACAATTGTATTTTATAGTTGTAAAATATAGTTTTACATTTGTAATTATGAATTTAAACGAGAGAATTTCCAAAATCATCGCTTATTCGGAATTATCGGCGTCGGAGTTTGCAGATGAGATCGATGTGCAGCGTTCGAATATTTCTCACATCGCGTCGGGCAGAAATAAGCCGTCGCTGGATTTTTTAATTAAAATAAAAGACCGTTTCCCCGAGCTGCAGTGGGATTGGCTCATTACCGGCGTTGGCGAAATGGTGAAAAATCCGGAACCGGAAACTCTCGCCGATAAGCCCAAAACACCTTCCCTGCCGGATTTATTTTCGCTTATTGATGATGAAAATTTTGGCGTTACAGAATCTGAAGATAAAGTTTCAAAAGAAATTCCGCGAGAATTGGAAATTTCCACGCCGATGCCTGAAAAAGAAAAAATATCCGATTCTCGGCGATTAGAAGCGAGCGAGCAAACAAATACTCCACAAATTACTGAAAACCAACAAAATAACATCAAACGAATCGTTTGGTTTTATGAAAACGGCAAGTTCGAAAGTTTTGAACCTTAAATTAAAATTCAGAAACGATTTTTTAAATTTTTAAAGTTTCAAACATTCTATTAGGCCTCTCAATATTTAGTTCGGCACCCTTCTTCATTATTTTCGTATTTTTGATTTTATACAAAATCATTTTCTATGAAACTGGCTGATCTCGCAAAAGAACTACAAATATCCACCGAAAGTTTTATCAGGTTTATTCAGGATTTCGATCTGGAGCTTTCGGAATGCATCACGACCGATTTCGAAGTAAAACCGGATTTCCTGCGTTTCGCCCGGGAAAACATTTCCTTTCTGAAAAAATATGAAGAAGACCTCGATGAGCAAAAATCGGTAGAAGACATTGCGGCGAACATCAATCAGCCCACGCAGCAGGTTGCAAAAATTCTTGAGACGGAAAAACCCAAAGTTTTTGATAACGGACTCTACAGATCTTCCGTTTCCAGCTACAGCATTGATAATAAGTTGGGCGGAAATTACCAGTTTGTGTATGATTATTTTGGAAAAAAGACCAGTTTAACACAGCGCGATTTCATCGGTTACCGCGATCTCTTCTTCTTTGTGTCGAAAACCCTCGCACCTTTTCTTAATCCGACTCCGCTTACCGACTGGGGAATCCACAGAGCCGCGGGCTCCGTTCTGTACGGTCCTCCCGGAAGCGGCAAAATTTTCTGGGCGAAAAAAATTGCAGAGATTATTCACTATCAATTTAAAGAGGTCAAGAAATATTATTACGGAACTTCTTTTGTAGACGGCAACCAGACAAGTTTCAACGATTATTTGGTCGAAATGATGAAAGAGGAAAAGGTGTTGCTGTTTATGGAAGATTTCGACACGATTATGAATCAGCGCAGCGACCAAAATTCCGTTAAATCCTGTGATGAAGAGACAAAGGCGATTATTTTGCATTACGTGGGACATTTTGAAAAGGAAAACTTGCTTATGGTCGGTTCCGCAACTTCTCTCGTCAATATAGACAAGGAGATTCTTGCGCCGGGCCGGTTCGATGTGGTTATTCCGGTATTCCCGCCGAATCTGCAGGAACGCGCCGAAATGATTTTGTACAGCATGACCGACGACTTAGCACAAGATGCCTTGCTGATGAAAATTTTGGTAAAGAATAATGCTGATAAAATTCCGTTCTGGCAGGAAATCTCCGCCAAAATGCGCGCTTTTTCGAATACGATGATCGTGGACTTCACGCAAAGTTTAAAGAAAAGACTGCGCGACCACTATTTAAGACACGGCTCAGACGATATTAAAATTGACACCAACCTTTTGGATTCCGCGCTTCGGGAAGCGTCTGCAAAGCTGACTGACGAATATTTAAATCAGGTGGCGCAGTTTATAGTGGATGTTTCAATTAACAATCGCGATGATTTTCCCCAAAGAATTGCAGCGCTGAAACAGGAACTGCAACATTACAAAGCCGTCGAAACGCCGCGCAAATCAATTGGTTTTACGCATCAGGAGCAGGAAGACAGGAGCGCAGCAGAAACAAAAAAATAATTCATTGAAGATCAATGAATTATTAAGAAAGTTTATCGCTTTAAAATTACTTTTTAGATTTCTTCGGCACCTTTAGGTCTTTTTCGCGCGCTTCCGAAATGCCTATTGCCACCGCCTGTTTGCGGTCTTTCACTTTGTCGCCGGAAGAAGATTTCAGTTTTCCCTCTTTAAATTCTTCCATCACCTTCCCAATTTTTTTTTGGGCTTTGTCCGAATATTTTTTCTCTGCCATGATTTTTAATTTTAAAATTAAACTTTAACGATTTTATATTCAGCGGATTGCTGCGGAAAAAAGCATCAATTTTTTTGCCATTTTATTTCTGAAAAGGAAGTTTAACAGAAGTTAAGAAAATTACTATCTTTGAAACCTTATCCAAATTTATACAATGAAAAAGTTCTTTTTATCAGTTTCAATTTTAGTTTCGGTGTCTTATTTTACACAGGAAATTACGTTAGATAAAATTTATTCCGGCTATTATCGCGGCAAAGGAATTTCCGGCATCGCGTCTCTGAAAAACGGCGAAAATTATGCCGTCATCGAAGCTGGCGGTATAGCCAAATACTCTTACAAAACCTCTCAGAAAAACGGAAATATTGTGGAGGGAAATTTTCAGTCCTATATATTTAATGAAGACGAATCGAAAATAATGCTTTTAAAGGAAAGCCAGCCGATCTACAGACATTCCTTCTTAGGCAAATTTGATGTGAAAGATTTAAAATCCGGCAAAGTTCTTAATCTGAACAATGGAAATTATGTGCAGGAACCTTCGTTTTCGCCGGATGGTGGCAAGGTTGCATTCATCTCCGATAATAACCTTTTCTATCAGGATTTAAATTCAGGAAAAATTACGCAGATTACAACGGACGGCAAGAAAAATTCAATATTAAACGGACTCGCGGATTGGGTGTACGAAGAAGAATTCGGCCACGCGAAACAATATGAGTGGACGAAAAATTCCGATGCGCTGGTTTTTGTTAAATCCGATGAAACTGAAGTTCCGGAAATGTACATTCCTATTTATGGAAAACAGCTTTATCCGTCGGAAATGAGATTTAAATATCCGAAAGCGGGCGAAAAAAATTCGGTTGTTTCGGCGCATCTTTACCGTTTGGATTCCGCGAAAACGCTTCCTTTAAGTCTGGCCAATTTCAAAAACTACTATATTCCAAATGTTTACAAAACTGCGAAAGCCGATGAAATTATCCTCATCACGTCCGAAAGAACCCAAAATGCTTCTGATGTTTTAAAAGTGAACACCAAAACCGGTAATGTTCAGAAACTATTTACCGAAACGGACGATAAGTGGGTAGATACCGATAATGTAACTTTAGAATTTCTGGACGATGATTCCTTTATCTGGGGTTCCGAACGCGACGGAAACCGCCATCTTTACTGGTACGACCAAAACGGAAAACTGAAAAAGCAGATCACGAAAGGCAACTGGGAGGTTACCGATTATTACGGTTTTAATCCGAAAACGAAAGAAGTTTATGTGCAGACCACGCAAAACGGAAGCATCAACAAAGTGGTTTCAAAAATAAATATCGATACCGGGAAATCTACGCTTCTTTCCAATACCGACGGGACAAACAGCGCCAATTTCAGCGGCAATTACAACTATTTTATTGAGACTTCGTCCTCCGCTGCAAAACCGTACACTTTTGTTTTAAAGGATACCAACGGCAAAACGGTAAAAGAACTTCAGAATAATACCGAACAACTCGAAAAACTCAAAGCCGACAACTGGGTGGAGAGAGAATTTTTTACCATTCCAAACGAGGCCGGCGATCAGATGAACGCCTGGGTGATGAAGCCGAAAAATTTCGACAAAAATAAAAAATACCCGTTGTTTATGTATCAATATTCCGGGCCCGGATCTCAAACGGTAACGAATTCCTGGGATGCCGGAAACGGTTTATGGTTTAATCACCTTGTACAGCAGGGCTACATTGTGGCGTGTGTTGATGGGCGCGGAACCGGCTTTAAAGGCACGAAATATAAAAAAGAAACTTATATGAACCTGGGGAAATATGAAATCGAAGATCAGATTGCCGCCGCAAAATGGTTTGGAAATCAGAGCTATATCGATAAATCCAGAATCGGCATTTTCGGCTGGAGTTTCGGCGGTTACATGGCAAGCTTGGCCCTGACGAAAGGTGCAGATGTTTTCAAAACCGGAATCGCTGTAGCGCCCGTGACGAACTGGAGATATTACGACTCCATTTACACGGAAAGATTTTTAAGAACTCCGCGGGAAAATCCTAAAGGTTACGACGAAAATTCGCCAACCACCTACGCTCAGTTACTGAAAGGAAAATTCCTTTTAATCCATGGGACAGCGGATGACAACGTTCATTTCCAGAATTCGATGGAATTTTCCGAAGCTTTAATTCAAAACAAAAAGCAGTTCGAATTTATGGCGTACCCGGATAAAAACCACGGCATTTTCGGTGGCAACACGAGGCCGCAGCTTTATGAAAAAATGACGAATTTCCTTTTGGAAAATCTTTAAAGATAAACTTCGCAATCAGGCAGAAAGCTCTCTTCGGGGGGCTTTTTAATTAAACTAAATCTATTTCTTAAAATAACTTTAAACATGGCAAAAACGACGACCAGCAAACATCCGAAAGGTTTACCTTACCTCTTTTTTACGGAAATGTGGGAGCGATTCGGTTACTATTTAATCCTCGGAATTTTTGTTCTGTATCTCATCGAACCGCAGGGAATGGGCGGCGGTCTGGGCATTACGGACAAAAACGCCGACGATATTTTCGGTACCTATATCGCGCTTACTTATCTTACTCCTTTTATTGGCGGCTTTTTGGCAGACCGTGTTTTAGGTTATATCAAATCGATTTATCTGGGCGGGATTTTAATGGCGGCAGGTTATATCGGTATGGGAATTTTTAAAGATATGACGTTGTTCTACAGTTCATTGGCTTTAATTATTATCGGTAACGGCTTTTTTAAACCCACCATTTCCACGCTGCTTGGCAATCTCTACAGCGAAGAACCTTACAAAGCAAATAAAGACTCCGGCTACAATATTTTCTACATGGGAATTAACATCGGGGCCTTTATCTGTAATATTATTGCGGCGTTTATGCGCAACAAATTCGGTTGGGGCGAAGCCTTTATTACCGCCGGTGTGGGCATGCTTTTGGGGCTCATCATCTTCACGATCGGTTTAAAGCATTACAGACATGCTGCCGTGATGAAACCAAGCCAGGAAGGTGATACGAAACTTTCGGAGATCTTGTTGAAGGTTTTTGTTCCGGCTTTAATTGCCGGGGCGATCGGTTGGTTTATTCCGGGCAATTTAATTGGAAGTGATTCTACGGACGCGTTTATTTTCGCCACAATTCCTGTAATCTACTTCTATGTTTCGCTTTACTTTAAAGCCAACGCCGAAGAAAAACCTTCCATTGGCGCTTTGCTGTCCATATTTTTGATCTCGATGTTTTTCTGGGCAGTTTTCAAACAAAACGGCACGGCACTTACACGTTGGGCCAATTATTATACGGACCGCAGCGTCACCCCGTCTTTAGAAAAGCCGTTGGAATCTATTTATATGGTCGAAGGTCTGAAATATGAGGATAAAGAAGTGCCGCTTTACGATGAGCAATACCGCGCCGAAAAAGACGAAAATAAGAAAACCATCAAGGTTCAGGGGAAAGACGTTTATTTTAAAAATATCACGCCCGAGAAGCGCGCGACGTTGGAAGCCGGCAGCAACAGCGAAGTCTTTCTTTACAACACCGAATTGTTCCAGTCCGTCAATCCGTTTTGGGTTATTGTGTTAACGCCGTTTGTGGTTGGAGTCTGGATGTTGCTGCGGCGAAAAAATAAGGAACCGACTACTCCATCGAAAATTATTATTGGTCTATTCATCTCTGCGATTTCATGTTTGGTGATGGTTTTGGCCGTTCAGGCCGGACAAAATGGCGCCATCAAAGTTTCTCCTTTGTGGCTTGTTGCAGGTTACGGCGTTATAACGATTGGCGAATTATGTTTATCACCGATGGGTCTGTCCTTCGTGTCGAAATTATCGCCGGCGCGTAGTACAGCGCTGATGATGGGCGGCTTTTTTCTGGCAAACTCCGTAGGAAATAAACTGTCGGGAATTTTGGCGAGCACGTGGTACGATTATGAAAATAAAACGAATTACTTCCTGGTGAATTTTGCGCTCCTAATATTTGCCACCTTGCTTGGTCTGTCGATGTTGAAAAGATTAAACAGAATTATGAAAGAAAAAGGCCATTAGATAACAGCAATAATGAGTATGATAAATCGCAGACAGTTTCTGCGATTTTTTTCTTTAAAGCCGCTAAAAATGTTGGTAAAAACGCAAAAAAAACTATATTTGCTACTCTTAACAAATAATTAACACTTGAAAATGGATAACACTGAAGTTGTAAATACACAGGATGAACTTTTAGAAGGTAAAGCAACAGGCAAACACCCGAAAGGTTTGTGGGTTCTTTTTGGCACAGAAATGTGGGAACGTTTTAACTTTTATGGAATGCGCGCCTTGCTGACGCTTTTCATGGTGAACGCCCTTTTAATGAAAGAAGGAGATGTTACCATTATTTATGGTGGATTTCTTGCGCTTTGTTATTTAACCCCAATGCTGGGCGGTTTTATTGCTGACCGTTTTTTAGGAAACAGATATTGTATTATTATCGGTGGAGCTTTAATGGCAATCGGTCAATTACTCATGTTCCTGAGCGCTTCTTCGTTCGAATCTAACCTGGGATCCGCACAAATGTTAATGTGGGTAGCACTGGGAGTGATTATTTTCGGAAATGGATTTTTCAAGCCCAATATTTCCTCAATGGTCGGAAGCCTTTATCCGAAACAGGAAAAATCAAAATTAGATTCAGCTTTCACCATTTTCTACATGGGTATTAACATGGGTGCATTTTTAGGTCAGTTTATCTGCCCATTTTTAGGCGATGTAAAAGATGCTGACGGTATCAGAGATATTCACGCATTCAAATGGGGCTTCCTTGCCGCTTCGATCGCCATGGTGATCGGAA
This sequence comes from Kaistella sp. 97-N-M2, assembly GCF_021513235.1. Taxonomy (NCBI): domain Bacteria; kingdom Pseudomonadati; phylum Bacteroidota; class Flavobacteriia; order Flavobacteriales; family Weeksellaceae; genus Kaistella; species Kaistella sp. 97-N-M2. Next base: position 27,889 of record NZ_CP090976.1, read on the forward strand.
CGCTTACTTTTATCATACTTAAAAACAAATATGTTGTTACGCCGGAAGGCAGACCAATTGGTGGACTGCCAAGCGAAAGTACCGCTGCAGATTTTGAAGAAGGAGAAACTCAAACTGCTCACTTCTCCGGAAAATCAATCGGTTTTGCAGTGGCTATTTTTGTGCTTACTTTCTTTGGATTTCAATATTTGTTCGTAGACCATATCGGATTTGGATCTGTAGGAATGGGCGAATTTGTAAAAGCGATTATTTATCCTTTCATCTACTCTATGGGGCTAGCGTTGGCATTTTTAATTATGTCGGCCACAGAAAATAAGGTGGAAAGAGACCGAATCTGGGTAATTTACATCGTATCCTTCTTTATTATTTTCTTTTGGGCAGCTTTCGAACAGGCAGGTTCATCTTTAACTTTCATCGCTGATAACCAGACAGACCGACACATTTTTGGATGGAATATGCCTCCTTCAATGGTGCAGATTTTCAACGGATTATTTATTGTAATTCTGGCAGTACCCTTCAGTATGCTTTGGGACAAGTTAAGAGCCAATAAAAAAGAACCTGTTTCTCCGCTGAAACAAGCCATCGGTTTGGGTTTAATTGCTTTAAGTTATTTAATCATCGCATATAATGTAAAAGATTTAGGAAACAGCGGACTTCTTGCGGTAAAATGGTTAATCCTGCTTTATTTAATCCAGACGATGGGTGAGCTTTGTTTGTCGCCGATCGGATTGTCGTTGGTAGGTAAACTAGCGCCAAAAAGATTTGCGTCCCTTTTGTTCGGGGTGTTCTTTATTGCAAATGCCGCGGGATACGCTTTATCCGGAACTTTAGGTTCCATCTTGCCGGCAACAGGTGATAAGTTTGTCGCCGCCCAGGAGCAAAATATCGATCTGCAAAAGGTTCTCGATAAAACCTATCAGCCAACGCCGAAAGAACTGTTCTTATTAGCCCAGTCTAATTTGGCAGATACCGATTTTGGCAAGGATGAAAGCCTGAAAAAAGAGGTTCGGGATTTATTTGCCGAAAACAACAAAATCATCGCAGCACAACGCGGAGAGTTCGATACTAAAGTTAAAGAATTGCAAAAGGAAAATCCGGACGCGAAAGTACAGTTCAAAATGGATTTGGCGCAGTTGAAATTTCCATCGGATGATCAGTTGGCGAAAATAAAGAACGATAATGTGATTAAAGCAGAATACAAATCATTTGTCGGATTCGAGATCCGCAATTTGTTTGAATTCTTTATGGTATTTGTAATTCTTTGTGGAATTGCAGGCGCTATTTTAGCCATGATTTCGCCGATCCTCAAAAAAATGATGCACGGCGTAAATTAATTGTGTTAAAAATATAATGATACTAAACCACCGATTATTCGGTGGTTTTTTCTATTTTCGTACGTGCAATTTTATAAAATAAAGTTTCACAAGGTTTTAAATTAAATAATTCAGTCCCTCTTTCCATCAATTTTTACATAATGAATTTAACCCTCGATCAAATACAGGATTTCAAAGGAAAATATCCAAAACAGATATGGTCTCTCTTCTTCTCCGAAATGTGGGAGCGTTTCTGTTTCTACGGAATGCGCGGAATGCTCGTCTTCTTTATGATTTCGCAGCTTAACCTCGACGAAAAGGAAGCAAACTTACAATATGGAGCCACGCAGGCTTTCGTCTATGCTTTTACTTTTGTAGGTGGTTTGTTCGCCGATAAAATTTTAGGGTTCCGGAAATCTCTTTTTTGGGGCGGTTTTTTAATGATCATCGGCAGTTTAATTCTTGCAACAAATCCACATGATTTTTTCTTTGTTGGAATTTCTTTTACGGTTGTCGGAACGGGTTTTTTTAAACCAAATATTTCCACCATGGTCGGCAAACTTTATAAAAATGGAGACAATCGCACCGATGCGGGCTTTTCGCTTTTCTATGCGGGCATTAATTTGGGCGCATTACTCGGTGGTTATCTTTGCATCGCTATCGGAAAGGGAGAATTACTCTCCGGTTTAATCCCCGAAACCTTGCGTTGGAATGTCGCCTTCGGCTTAGCCGCCGTGGTCATGGTAATCAGTTTAGTAAATTTTATTTTTACACAGAGGAAATTAGGTCCCATCGGGCTTCCGCCGCAAAAAGCACTTGCAAACGGCGAACTGGTAGATCTCGAAAAATGGAAGGAATACGGCGTTTATGCGCTCTCCCTGGTTTTTATCCCATTGATCATGGTAATGGTGGCCGAGACGCAGTATACCGATTATTTTATGTATACGGTTGGACCTTTAACACTACTCTATCTTTTTTATGAGATGTCTAAAGTGACTCAACCGGAACGCAGCAAACTTATGGCCGCCTTGATATTCATAATTTTCTCTATCATATTCTGGGGAATTTACGAACAAAGCGGGGGCTCATTAAGTATTTTTGCGGCTCATAATTTAAATCAGGATTTGCTTGGTTTAGACCCCAACGGGGTGAACAATTCCGGGGGTGCATTCTTCATCCTTTTAGTAGCAATTCCTATAGGTTTACTGTGGATTTGGTTGAGCAAGAAGAAAATAGAACCAAATACCGTCATCAAATTTGGTTTAGGTTTTGTCTTTTTGGGTCTCGGATTTTATGCGATTTACGCGACAAAATTCTTCGCAAATGCGGCAGGAGTAACGTCATTAAGTCTCTTTACGATTGCTTTATTTATCATCACGCTGGGAGAAATGTGTTTGTCGCCCATCGGGCTTTCCATCATGACGAAACTTTCTACCCAAAAATTACAGGGAATGATGATGGGACTTTGGTTTCTAGCCTCCGCCTACGGTCAGTATGTGGCCGGACTCATCGGCGCAAACATGGCCACTGCGCGCGAAAGTGCGTCGAATATGGAAAAACTGCAGGCCTACACTTCCGGATATAAAGATTTAGGCTTATACGCCGTAATTGCCGGCGTTGTCCTCATTGCAATTTCCCCACTCGTAAAAAAACTCATGCGGGAGGTGCGGTAAACAAAACAAGGCTCAATTATTGCAACACCAGAAATCATGAAAAAATTCACGCTCTTAATTTTCGTACTGTCCTTTTCCGTTATTTTTGCTCAGGTTAACTGGATGACGTTGGAACAGGCCGTTGCAGCACAGAAAAATACACCGAAAAAGATTGTCATCGATTTTTACGCGGACTGGTGTGCGCCATGTAAAATCATGGATAAAAACACTTATGGTAACCCATTGATCGCGAAATATCTTAATGAAAATTATTATCCGGTGAAATTCAACGCCGAAGAAAAAGAAAACGTCACTTTATTTGGCAGAACTTTTACAAATACAGCATTCGTTGAAGGCAAGAAAAGAAACTCCCTCCACGATCTAACGAAATTCATGAATGTAACGGCCGTTCCGAGCATTGTTTTTCTGGACGAATACAGTATGCCAATTACCATTTTGCAGGGTGCACTTACCGCCAAGGAACTTGAACCCTATATCCCATTCATCGCGAATGACGAGTATAAGAAAATTGACACGCGCGAAAAATGGGAGAACTATCAGAAAAAATTTAAGTCCAGTCTTAAAGATTAATTTAAGCGGTGAATGATTTCGGAAGGACCTGCAAATAATTTTGCAGGTCCTTTTTATTTTAACGAAATTCGCTTCCGAACCTTAAATAAGGTCACCTCCTGAAAACACGCTTTTTGCTCACGTTAGAAACTTCCATAGAATTCTTAAAAGGAATCGGTCCTGAACGCGCCAAATTCATAAAAAATGTCTTGGGACTTTCCACCGTCGAAGACTTCCTCACCTTCTACCCCTTGCGCTATATCGATAAAAGTAAAATTCATAAAGTTGGGGATCTCACAGAAGATGCCGACGCTGAAATCCAGCTAAAAGGCAGAATCACCGAAATCCAGGAAGTCGGTTACGGCCAGGGCAAAAAACGAATGACCGCCAAATTTCGCGACGCATCGGGAACGTTGGAGTTGGTCTGGTTCCGCTACTCCAAATGGATGAAAGAGCAGATTCCATCAAACCAGGAAATTTTCATCTTCGGAAAGATCAATTATTTTAACGGCAGTTATTCAATGGCGCATCCGGAAATTGAGATCGACGAAAAGAAAGCACTCTCCGGCACATTGATGCCTATTTATCCGGGCAGCGAAAAACTGGCAAAGCGAGGCTTAAACAACAAGTTCTTCCAAACAGTTTTGGCAGATATTGTCAAAAACTTACCTTCTATAATTCAGGAAAATCTGCCCGACGCGTTGATGAAAAAACTGAAGATCATCGGCAGAATGCACGCTTTTTATCACATTCACTTTCCGAAAGATCTTGCTCATTTCGACCATGCCAGCCGACGCCTCAAATTTGAAGAAGCCTTTTTTTTTCAGTTGGGGTACGGCCTGAAAAAGCAACATCACAAAGCTTCGGTCCCGGGAAATCCCTTCCCGAAAGTGGGCGTAAATTTCAAAAGTTTCTACGATCATTTTCTTCCTTTTGAATTAACCAACGCACAAAAACGCGTCCTGAAAGAAATCCGCACGGATATGAAAAAGCCCGTTCAGATGAACCGTTTGCTTCAGGGTGACGTCGGCTCCGGAAAAACCATGGTTGCGCTTTTATCTATGCTGATCGCCCTCGACAATGGTTTCCAAAGCTGCATTATGGCGCCGACGGAAATTTTGTCGCAGCAGCATTTCAATTCCATTCAGGAACTTTTAGAAAACACAGACATTAAAGTTCGTCTGTTGACCGGTTCCACAAAAAAGGCTGCAAGAAAAATTATTCATGACGAACTTTTGAGTGGTGAACTTTCCATTTTGGTTGGAACTCACGCGGTTTTGGAAGATATCGTGAAGTTTAAAAATCTGGGATTGGCCATTATCGATGAGCAGCACCGCTTTGGCGTGGCGCAAAGGGCGAGATTGTGGGCGAAAAATAGAATTCCGCCGCATATTTTGGTCATGACGGCAACGCCGATTCCGCGAACCCTGGCGATGAGTTTTTACAGCGACCTTGATGTTTCGGTGATCGATGAGATGCCTGTGGGCAGAAAAGCCATCATCACGGCGCATCGCCGCGAAAAAGACCGGCTTTACGTCTTCCGGTTCGCGAAAGAGGAAATAGAAAAAGGGCGCCAGATTTACTTTGTGTATCCGTTGATTGAAGAATCCGAAACTTTGGATTACAAAAATCTCCTTGAAAATTTCGGTCATATTGTGGAATTTTTCGAAGGGAAAAATGTGACGATGCTTCACGGTCGCATGAAACCCGACGAAAAGGAAGTTGCGATGCAATATTTTGCGTCCGGGAAATCCGAGATTATGGTGGCAACAACGGTTATTGAAGTTGGCGTCAACGTGCCGAACGCTTCTGTGATGATCATTGAAAGTGCGGAACGTTTTGGTCTTTCCCAGCTGCATCAGCTGCGCGGCAGGGTCGGTCGCGGTGCCGAGCAGAGTTACTGTATTTTGATGACGTCGGATAAACTGACGAAAGAAAGCCGAACGCGCATCAAAACTATGACGGAAACGAACGACGGTTTTAAAATTTCGGAAGTCGATATGCAGCTTCGCGGTCCCGGCGACATTTCGGGAACTCAGCAAAGTGGTGTCGTCGATTTCAAAAAATTAGACCTCAGAACGGACGGCAAGATCATCAAAGCCGCAAAAAATGCAGTAGAGCATTTGCTAAAAAGCGACCCGCATTTGGAACAGCCCGAAAATGGCGATCTCCGAAATTACTATTCAAAACAGTATAAAGGCAAAAATAAGTGGAGCAGAATTTCCTGAGGGAAATTAGTTTCCACCTCGTTTGATGGTCCTAAAATCCGTTAAATTCCCCGCCGCCATCATAGATGAATTAAGTTAAAACATATGTTTAAATTTTAATTATTTTGAATACATTTGTTTCCATGAAAAAATTATTTATTCTCGTCTTTTCTGCCCTCTTTTTAACGGTTTTCAGCCAGTCGAAAATTACGGTTTTCAGCGCCGGTAACCGCGCTCCCCTTGCCGATGCGAGTGTAACGTGCAATAATAAATTTTTAGGTAAAACAAATGCGCAGGGTGTTTTGCAGTTTCGCACAAACTGCAATAAAGTGAACGTGAAGGCGCCGGGATTTTTTGAAGATGAAGCTGTTGTAGATAAAGTGATGGAAATTACGCTTTCAAAATCGGATCCGAAAACGCAATCCATTCAGGGCGTCCTTATCGATGATAAAAGCGATCCTTTAGCTTTGGAAATTCTGCGAAAAGTGAATGATAATTACAAAGATAATTCGCCGCAAAGTTTGGACTCTTACTCCTTTAAATCCTACGAAAAAATTTCTTTGGATATTGATGAAGACAGCATCAAACATTACGATCAGTTTCTTAATCGCCGGCTGGATTCTTTGAAGGTGCTGCCCCAACTCGCGCAGTCCAAAGAAGAGAAGAAAGACTCCCTGGAAAGCGTGAATGTGCAGAAATTAATGACTTCGAGTAAACTTTTTCTCTGGGAAAGAGCTTCGGAATTTCTGTTCTCGCAGCAGTATGGCGAAAAAATAAATATTCTGGACAACCGGGTTTCCGGTTTGAAGCAGCCGATCTACGAAATGATGTCTTTGCGTTCGAACAGAAACCGGATTCCAAAGGAAATCCGCGAAGAAAACCGCACGCTTTACCGCTACTTCTTAACCGACTCAATAGACATTGAAGGCCGTAAAAATTACGTCATCCGTTTTCGCCAGGTCGATTACAAGCAACCACGCAACAAAAGAAAATTCAACGGCTATCTTTACGTTGATGCCGAAACATATGGTCTGAAAAAGATAGAAAGCAACAGCAAGAAAAAAAGTGAGGGCAGCATTACGAGCATTTGGAAGCCGATTGACAACAAATGGTTTCTGAGCAAAGAAAATTTAAAATTCAAAATGGGTTCTACCAATTTTGAAACCGAAAAAACGGACAAAAAAGAAGATAAAAAAGACCCTAAAAAGAAACAGAAATACGGGAATTATGTTTTTATCACGGCTGATTATTTCGACTTCAAGACCCCGATAGAGGTCAAGAAAAAAGATTTTTCAGGGTACACGATGGATGTGGAAAATTCCGACGGAAGCCTGCTTGATCAGTACCGCACCGATTCCTTATCGGCTCGGGAAAAGATGACGTACGAAAAAATCGACAGCGTGGGCCGGAAATACAAACTCTATCAAAAAATCAGTGCGCTTACGGGCTTGGTTAAAGGGAAAATCCGCGTGGGAATCGTCGACTTCGATGCCTCAAAAATTATCGCGTACAATCAGTATGAAGGAATACGATTGGGAGCTGCTGCCAAACTTAACGAGAGATTCAACAAATATATTTCGCCGGATGCTTATTTCGCCTATGGTTTAAAAGACAACACGTGGAAATACGGCGCGGGCATCGACTTTAGAACGACGTTGGAAAAAACCTCTTTTTTTCGCGCAGAATACTACAATGATGTTATCGCTGCGGGAAGATTCAACGAAAACCTTTGGAATTTCAAAATGAAAATTATGAATTCCGGCATCGATCTTCAAAACGACCGTTTTTACCATTTCGACGGGTTTAAACTTTCTTATGAGACTGATCTGAGCAACGCGCTAACCGTAAATGTTTCGGCTAAAAAAGACAATGAAGAAGCTAAATTCGATTATAATTATAAAAATCTTGGCTCTCAGTTTGAAAATTTCGCCACGCAGATCACGCTGAAATATTCGCCGAATTCTAAAAATATTATGACGCCTTCAGGCAAATTCACGTACGAGCAAAATTACCCGGAATTTTTTCTAAATTATGAGCAGGGACTGAAAACGCTGGACGGCGACTTCAATTACAGCCGTTTTGATGTTCTGGCACAGCATGTTTTCAAAACCAAAATCGGCGTAACGGGAATCCGTGTTTATGGCGGTTTATTCACGGGTGAAGCTCCAATTTGGCACAATTTCGCGATGAATGGTTTAGGAAGCGGAAAAGACGGACTCAACTTCAATCTCACGTCTTTCTTAGGTTTTGCAACCATGGAAGGCGGCAGATATTATAACGATAAGTTCACCGGATTTTATTTAACACACCGGATTCCATGGTATTTCAAGACGTTCGGGAAGAATATTTCCAGTTTCGATATGGTGTACAGAGGCGTGATCGGCGATATGAAGAACCCGAAAGATCACCAGTTTCAGTTCCAGAAACTCGATCACTATTACCAGGAAATCGGTTTGGAAAGCAATAACTTTTTAGGCTCGCCTTTTAATCTGGGCTTCTTTTACCGTGTTGGGTATTACGCGACTGATACCTTTAAACAAAATTTCGCCGTGCAGCTTAAACTTAACTTTTTAGGATTTTAAATATGGAAATTGTACAGATTAAAGCGTCAGGTTTTTTCGAACTGTTGAAAATGAAAGACACTTCCATGTGGGAAATTTTCGCTCAGATGATTGGCGCGGAAGAGAAACAGATTGTTTTTCTGGATGACGAGGAAAAGATGTTGTTCACTTACATTTTGCCCAATAATCTCGAACAGCTTGACACAGACCGGGAAAAATTTGCGGCGGAATATTCCGGGAAGTTATCGGGAATGAACTAAAGTTGCAGAAAAGAATCGATGGTTTTTTTCGCTTCGGCGACATCGTGAACGCGCAGAAGTTTCGCGCCTTTTTCTAAAGCCTTTAGGTGAAGTTTCTGCGTTTCTTCGTTGATATCGAAAGGCGATTTTCCCAGAGGTTTATATATAAAAGATTTGCGTGAAATACCAATGAGCAACGGATTTTTTCCAAAACCTATGAATTCGGTTTCGTCTAAAAGCTGATGTTGCTGGTCTACCGTCTTTCCGAAACCAAAACCCGGATCGAGTATAATGTCTTTCACACCCAAACCTTCCAGTTCCTGAATTTTTTTTGAAAAATACCGGTTGAGCAACAAAAGCACGTCACCCTCGAGCAGTTTGTCGTGCATAGCGCCGTACGTCGCATTGCTATGCATTAAAATGTAGGGAAGCTGAGTTTTGGCCACCGTTTCGAACATTTCCGCATCAAAATTTCCGCCGGAAATATCGTTCACAATATCGATTCCTTCCTCAAAACCAAACTTCACGACGTCCGCGTAAAAAGTATCCAAAGAAATGAAAGCCTCTGGAAATTCTTTTTTAAGCGTTGAAATTAATTTCCCGAGACGCAAAATTTCGGTTTCCGCAGATAAAAATTCTGCTTTTGGCCGCGTCGACTGTGCGCCAATATCGATAAGGGTTGCGCCTTCGTTCAACATTTTTTCAACCTGCAGAAGAGCAGATCCTTCTTCCATATATTTTCCGCCATCGGAAAAAGAATCGGGCGTCAAATTCAGGATTCCCATGATTTTAGGCGCAGATAAATCCAACAGTTTCCCCCTGCAGTTCACGGAATGAAAAGCCTCGGCAGGATGTGTAAAATGTGCAAAATTCATTTGGTAAAAATACATTTTATCCCCATGATCGCCCAATAACTGTCACCCAAAATTCTTATCTTTGAAAAGTTTAGAAATTTTATGCAGAAAACATCGAAACAGTTCGACGAAATCATCCAAGGTTGCCGAAGTTTATTCAGTAAAAAACTTCAGGATTACGGCGCGTCTTTTCGCGTGCTCCGAACGCCTTCTTTAACGGATCAAATTCTCATCAAAGTAAAAAGTTTGCGCAATTTTCAGCTGACGAATATTTCTAAAGTGGGCGAATCTGAAGAAGAAAATTTCATGGCCATCGTCAACTATTCGATTATTGGGTTAATTCAGCTGGAAAAAGGTTTTGCTGATGATTTCAAACAGGATGCGGAAGAAATGCTGAACCTTTACGACAAATTCGCCACGGAAGCGAAAGATTTAATGCTGAGAAAAAACCATGATTACGGCGAAGCGTGGCGCGATATGCGCGTCTCCTCCATCACCGATCTTATTTACCAAAAAGTTTTGCGTACGAAACAGATCGAGGATAATGCCGGTGCAACCCTAGTTTCAGAAGGAATTGATGCGAATTATTTCGACATGCTGAATTACGCTGTTTTCTGCCTCATCAAATTCTCCGAAGAAAAAGAAATATTTAAACCGAAATTAATTTAAATATGTTTAAAAATATACTGCGCATCATTACAGCCCTTGTTTTTCTCGCTTCCGGATTTGTGAAAGCCGTGGATGTTGTGGGTTTTTCCTTTAAACTGGAAGAATATTTTTCGCCTTCTGTTTTCAACATGCCATTTTTCGAGAAACAGGCTTTGATCATTGCCATTGTGGTGGTGGTTCTGGAATTGGTTTTGGGCTTTTTATTGTTGATTAAAAGCCGCCTTAAAATAACACTGATGTCTTTGATCGCGCTGTGCGTTTTCTTTGCCTTTCTCACTTTTTATTCCGCCTATTTCAATGTTGTAACCGACTGCGGATGTTTTGGCGATGCGCTGAAACTTGAGCCGTGGCAAAGTTTTTGGAAAGATATCATTCTTCTGATCGCGCTGATTATTTTATGGATTTTGTACCGAAATAATTTTGTAGAGAATATAAGGAGAAGAAATTTCATTACCTACCTTTCCGTATTTGCTTTCCTGATGATGGTTTTCGTCATCACCTGGGGTATTACGCACGAACCGTTGATTGATTTCCGCGACTATAAAACCGGGACTGACCTGAAAGCGGAAAAGGCAAAGATTGAAAAGGATCCATCGGAGTTTAAAACATTTTATTCTTTAAAAAACACGAAGACGGGCGAAGTTTTGGCCGTTAATCAGGATGATTACGTGAATGATAAAAAATATTGGGAACAAGGGTCGCCCTGGAAAATTGAAGAGGGAAAAACGACTTCAAAAATTGTGAAAGAGGGATACGAATCCGAGATCGCAAAATTTAAACCTGAAAGTCCGGACGGAATGGATTTAACGCAGGAAATATTAAATGCACCGAAAGCAGTTTTGATATTTTCCTACCAGCCTCAAAATCTGGATTCGGAACTTCTGGCGAAAACTGAAGCGAAAGTAAAAACCAACAAAGATGCCTATATTTTGGGCGTCTCTACGAATCCGGCAACGTTTAAAAGCCTCAATAATGCGATGATGGACGGCACTGCCATTAAAACGATCGCACGGAGCAATCCATTTGTTTTAACTTTAGAGAACGGAAAAATTGTGGACAAACGCTCCGCAAAAGATTATTTAAACTATTAAAAAAATATAAAACTAAAAGATAGATATGCAAAAATCAAATAAATCCATTGCAGGTTACCACATTTTAATGATTCTTTCTTCTGTAGACGGCGAGTTTGCGCCCGAAGAAGGGTTAAAACTTCAGGAATATTTGGCGGATGAATTTCCGTTCAAAATAGATCTGGACGACGAACTGGACGTAATCGCGACTTTGCAGCCCGAGGAGTGGAAAGCTCATTTCGAGTTTCACGCTCAATGTTTTTTCGACGATTCTACCGAAGAGGAGCGACAGGATTTCATGAAGTTCGCCAAATCGTTGATTAAAGCCGATGATACAGTGAGCGATCAGGAGCACGATTACTACATGATCTTAAAAAAAATCTGGAAGCTGAATTAATTGAAAAGAGAACGAATCGATTTAATATTTACCTGAAATTATGAGAAAAAATATCGTTGTCGGAAACTGGAAAATGAATAAAAACGTGATTGAAGCCCAACAGTTGATGTTTCAATTGCTTCATTACAGGAAGAAATCCACGCCAAATTGCGAGATCTGGATCGCACCGCCTTCTTTGTATTTAATGATGGCTAAAGACATTTACGAGCAGAATGAAATTGGTGTTTTCGCGCAGGATATGAGCGAATATGAAAGTGGCGCGTATACCGGTGAAATTTCTGCCGACATGCTGGAAGCCATTGGGGCAACCGGCGCGATCATCGGACATTCCGAGCGCAGACAATATCATGGAGAAACCGATTCGCACTGCAACAAAAAAATAAAACTCGCTTTGGATAAAGGCTTAACGCCGATATACTGCAATGGCGAAACTTTGGAGCAGAGGAAATCCGGCAAGCATTTAGAAGTTGTGAAAAATCAGACAGAAGTAGCACTTTTCACGCTTTCTGCCGACGAAATTAAAAAAGTCGTTATCGCGTACGAACCGGTTTGGGCCATCGGAACGGGCGAAACCGCCTCGCCTGAACAGGCGCAGGAAATCCATGCTCACATCCGTAATTTGATTGCCGATAAATACGGAAAAGAAGTCGCTGAGGAGATTTCCATTTTATACGGTGGCTCTGTAAAGCCCGAAAATGCGAAAGAAATATTCTCCCAACCCGATATCGACGGTGGTTTGATTGGGGGCGCTGCTTTGAAAATTGACGATTTTGCAAAAATTATTGAAGGATTTGAGAAATAGGATCCTCACCCTAAATCCCTCTCCGGAGGAGAGGGACTTTTTAAGAAGTTTATAATGAGGAATGTTGTTTTTAAATCTAGTAAAAAAATATTTTTTTCAGAAGGCTGATTTTGAATTCAAATTAAGTTGACCTAAAGACTAATAAAAATTCGGAAGCAATTGATTGCTTCCGAACTTTTATTACGTTTCTTATTAAACCAAGAATTTATTTCTCCGTTTTTCTCATCAGAACTTCATCTACCATGCCGTATTCTTTGGCTTCTGTGGAAGTCATCCAGTAATCCCGGTCTGAAGCTTTTTCCACCCATTCGTAGGTTTGGCCGGAATGTTCGGAGATGATGTCGTACAGTTCTTTTTTCAGTTTGAGCATTTCTCGCAAATTGATCTCCATATCGGAAGCAACTCCCTGCGCGCCACCGGAAGGTTGGTGAATCATCACCCGCGAGTGTTTCAGCGCGGAACGTTTTCCCTTTTCACCTGCAACCAGCAGAACCGCACCCATTGAGGCTGCAATTCCGGTACAAATCGTCGCAACGTCAGGTTTGATGATTTGCATCGTATCGTAAATTCCCAGACCCGCATAAACACTTCCACCGGGAGAGTTGATGTAGATCTGAATATCTTTCGACGCATCAGAACTTTCGAGGAAAAGCAACTGTGCGGTTACAATATTCGCCACCTGATCATCGATTCCTGTGCCGAGAAAAATAATGCGGTCCATCATCAAACGCGAAAACACGTCCATTTGAGCCACATTCAAACGTCTTTCTTCCATAATATACGGCGTCAAATTGCTGGGTCCGTACATTCCCATATACTGATCCGTGGCCAGGCCGCTGTTTCCTAAATGCTTTACAGAGAAATCTCTGAAATCTTTTTTTATATCCATTCTATTTTTTTATTTAAAACTAAAAGTCCACGTTTTTCCAGTGGCTGACTCAAATTTACACAAACAATATTCCACAACCAAAAATCCGCCAATGTGTCATAAAACGCGGAAGAGTTTTTCGTCCAGTTCCTTTCGCAAATGCGTAAGATTCATAATTTTTTTATAGGTTTCCTCGTTGTTTTCGGTTTCGGAGAGTTCGGTTTTCATGTGGTTGATGATCTTCATCACAAATGCTCTTTTGTGACGAAAAATCACATCCTGAACGATTTTCGGAACGACTTCTTCTTCGCTGCTGAAAAAAATCTGGTGTTTGCCCCAATCGCTGTTTTCATAAGGCTCTACCAAAGCATCTGCAATTTTCCCGGAAATATCTTCATCCAGTAACGTCATAAAAAATTCGCCGGAGCGCAATTCCTTGTTTGCAATGCCGATTTTTATTTCCTCTACAATCTTTTTGTTGATCCCGGACTGAATTTCATAATTATCTTCCTGAAGATGGCCGATAATTTCTTCGATGACGGTAATTTGGTAAGCCTGATTTTCTTCGTCGGCGCGATCTAAAATGCGGTCGCCGTATTTCAGCATCAACTCGACCAACTTTTCTTCCAAAACCAAAAGCGGATCTACGGTTTGCGAAGTTTCGGTCACCCTTTCCAACTTGGGCTGAATCTGCGCTTCCTGTCTTTGCTGTGGTGAAACCTGTTGTTTTTGAAGTTGCTTCTGAACATTCAGCTCATTAAAAAGCGACTGTTCCGAAAGGCCGAATTTATTGGAGACTTCCTTTAAATAAACTTCCTGTTTCAAAGCATTTTGAACAAAAGCCACCGATTTTACGATATCGCGGATGGATTCTGCCTTTTTTATAGGATCGCTTCCGGCTTCTTTCAGCAGAATTTCTGCTTTAAAATCAATAAAATCTTTCGCTTCTTCTTTAATGAAATTTTCCACAAACTGCTGCGGATGTTTTCTTGAAAAAGAATCGGGATCGTCGCCATCGGGGAAAAGCAAAACGCGGATGTTCATGGCTTCCGAAAGCAACATATCGATACTGCGGAAACTCGCTTTAATGCCGGCTGCATCGCCATCAAAAAGAATGGTTACGTTTTCCGTCAGTCTTTTGATGAGTTTAATCTGCTCCACGGTTAAAGCCGTTCCGGAACTCGATACCACGTTTTCAATGCCGGCCTGGTGCAGCGCGATCACATCCATATAACCTTCGACCAAAAGGCAGAGATTATTTTTGGAGATCGCCTGTTTGCTTTGATTCAGACCATAAAGAACACTCGATTTATGATAAATTTCTGTTTCCGGAGAATTCAGATATTTCGCAGTTTTGATATTATTTTTCAGAATCCGTGCGCCAAAACCTAAAACCCTGCCGGAGAAACTGTGGATGGGAAAAATCACGCGTTCGCGAAAGCGGTCAATTCCATTTGGTGCATTATCGGGAAAAATGGAAAGACCGGATTTCTCCAGAATTTTTTTGGAATAACCTTTGTCTAAAGCAAACTGCGTGAAGGCGTTTTTCAGCTCCGGCGAATAACCCAAATGAAATTTCCGGACGATCTCATCGCGCAGTTCCCGTTCTTTAAAATAGGAATAGGCGATGGATCGTCCCTCTTCCGTTTCCAGCATCTGGTCCTGAAAAAAATCGTTCGCAATCTCGTGAATTTTGTAAAGCAGCTCTTTGTCGGTTTGGGACTGTTTTTCCTCTTCGGTAAGTTCGCGTTTATCCTCTTCGATTTCAATTCCATATTTTTTCGCGGCGTGCCGAAGCGCTTCGGGATAAGTAAAACTTTCAATTTCCATCAAAAATGAAATGGCAGTTCCGCCTTTTCCGCTCGAAAAATCTTTCCAGATCTGCTTGCTGGGCGACACCACAAAACTTGCGGTTTTTTCGTCATGAAAAGGACTCAGACCCTTAAAATTAGAGCCGGCTCTTTTCAGTTGAACATATTCGCCAATGATTTCCTCCACGCGGATGGTGGAAAATATTTTGTCGATGGTCTGCTTCGAAATCATTCCGTAAAAATAGGAAATAAGTTTTTCTTTTCCTCTACATTTTTGGGCGTATCCCTCGTGGCTTTCGCTGGGGCCTTTGCACTCGGGTCGGGCTCTTCATTACAAGTCCTCAGTCGGCGCTCGCTTCGGCCGCGCCGCCTTCCGGGCTTTCCATTGCGATCCCTTACGCGGCGGACGGAAAATTGTTGAGGGTTATGGTGATGAGTAGTGAGTAGTGAGTAATGAGTAATGAAGAACGATTAACAGGTAATAAATTTCGGAACGTAAAGTTGGCTTCGTCAGCTGCTTTCAATTATGAAATATGATCTCTTCAATTTACACCAGTCAGGAAAACTTTAAACATCAAACTTATAATCTGCAATTTCCCGCTTTCGGGTTTCAACTTGATATCTTCTGCTTCCATCTTCCTTTCTCCAACTTCAGACGATAAAAAACTTTCGGCGCTCGCTTCGCTCGCGCCTCCAAAAAAATTCAATAAATTTGACAAACATTTTCCCGCTATGAAAAAACTACTTCTCCTTTCTTTCTGTACGTTCTCCCTCTTGGTTTCAGCCCAGAAAAAATATGTTCTCGTCGTCCACGGCGGTGCCGGCACGATTCTGAAATCCAGCATGACGCCGGAAAAAGAAAACGCTTACAAAGAAAAACTTACTGAAGCTTTACATGCCGGCTACGCCGAAATTCAAAAAGGAAAATCGGCTGTGGACGCTGTTGCTACGTCAATCGTCATTATGGAAGATTCTCCGCTCTTCAACGCCGGCAGAGGAGCCGTGTTCACCAACGACGGGAAAAATGAAATGGACGCTGCCATTATGGACGGTAAAAGCAAGGCGGCAGGTGCCATCGCGGGCGTTCACACGATTAAAAATCCCATTAAAGCCGCCATCGCCGTTATGCAAAAATCCGAACACGTGATGTTAAGCGGTGCAGGCGCGGAAGAATTTGCAAAAGACGAAAAGCTGGAACTCGTCGATCCGAAATACTTTTGGACAAAAGACCGTTGGGAAAGTTTGCAAAAAATAAAATCGAAGGAAAATTCCAAAAATTCAAAGAAAGTTTCTCAAAATATCTTACCTGAATCCTACGAAATCGATCAAAAATTTGGCACCGTGGGCGCCGTAGCTTTAGATCACAACGGAAACCTCGCTGCAGGAACTTCCACCGGAGGAATGACGAATAAAAAATACGGCAGAATTGGCGACGCACCCATTATCGGTGCCGGAACGTACGCCAATTCACAGGTCGGAATTTCCGCAACGGGTTGGGGCGAGTTTTTCATCCGTGCCACAGCCGCGAGAACGCTTGCAGCAAAAATGGAATATCAAAATAAAGACATCAAAACTGCCGCGCAGGATACCATCGACGAGATCGAAAAAATGGGTGGCGATGGCGGTTTGATCGCTCTCGATAAAGACGGCAACATTGCACAGCCTTTCAATACCGCGGGAATGTATCGCGGTGCCATTACCGATAAAGGCGAAATTTTCATCGAAATTTATAAATAAACATGCAGTTCACCATTACAACACTGGAAGAATGGCAAACCGTGCTTGCGGAAATTTTGCCGAAACTTCAGCATAAAATTCTGCTCCTGAAAGGAAATCTGGGTGCCGGAAAAACAACTTTCACGCAGTTTCTTTTGAAAAATTTAGGCAGCACCGACGAGGTCTCCTCTCCTACCTACGCCCTTGTGAACGAATACGATTCGCCCAAAGGAACGGTTTTTCATTTCGATCTCTACCGTCTCAAAAACATTAATGAAGCGTACGATATGGGCATCGAAGAATATCTGGACAACAGTTTTCTCTGCATCATCGAGTGGCCCGAGGTTTACGAAGAAGCCCTGGAAGATCTGCCGCACCACCTCATGACGATTGAAAATAATGGCGAAGAGCGCACAATTCATTTCAATTAAATTAAAATTTGTCAATCCTATAATGATTGTATCTTTGCATCATCATTTAACTTGTAATTACTTATCATCCTCGCCGCAGGAAATAATTTTAAATAATGAGCAGTACAAATATTTTCACACCGTTTTCGGAACAGGAATTAATGCCACAGGAAGAAAAACTGGAAGTGATTAAAAAAGGAAAACAATTCAGCATCGGTGTCCCGAAAGAAACGTGTCTTAACGAACGCAGATCCTGCGTAACTCCCGACGCCGTACAGGTTTTAGTAGCGCACGGACATCAGGTGATCATCGAATCCGGCGCCGGAACAGGTTCTTTCTATACCGATCTTCAGTATTCGGAATCCGGTGCGCAAATTACCTATAACGCACAGGAAGCTTTTCAGCAGGATTTGGTGCTTAAAATAAACCCGCCGACAACGGAAGAAATTGAATATTTAAAGCCGAATACCTATCTCGTTTCCGCGCTCCAGATCAATTTACGCGACAAAGAATATTTCCAGAAGTTATCTGAAAAAAAAGTGAATGCCATCGCTTTCGAATTTATTGTTGATGAATACAAGCAACTTTCTCTGGTACGGCTCATCGGCGAAATAGCCGGAAATATCTCCGTGCTGTATGCTGCAGAACTCCTGGCGCTTTCGAACGGCTTAATGTTGGGCGGCATTACGGGAGTTCGTCCCACAGAAGTAGTCATTCTCGGCGCGGGAATTGTTGGCGAATTCGCTACTAAAGCCGCGATCGGATTGGGAGCCAGCGTGAAAGTTTTCGACAATTCCCTTTCAAAACTGCGACGATTGCACATGATGGTAGACGGCAGAGTGCCGACTTCGATCATCGATCCGAAAGAACTTGGTAAAAGTTTAAAAAGAGCCGACGTGGTTATCGGTGCTTTGTCAAAAATAAGTTTAGCGCCAATTGTTACGGAAGACATGGTCGCAAACATGAAGAAAGGCAGCGTGATCATCGATGTTACCATCGATAATGGGAAGGTTATAGAAACTTCGGAACTGACCGATATGGAAAACCCCTACATCATCAAACACGGCGTTATCCATTGCGGATTGCCCAATTTAACGTCCAAAATGCCGCGCACGACAACAAAAGCCATCTCCAATTTCTTTTTGAGTTATCTTTTAAATTATGATGAAGAAGGCGGTTTCGACAATATGTTGGTTCGAAAAAACGAGATGAAACACACGCTTTATATGTACAAAGGCCGCCACACGAAAAAAGTGATCTGCGACCGTTTCGACCTTACTTACCACGATATCAATCTTTTAATTTTTTAAATGCGGAAGTTAAAATTTTTTCTCCTTGGGCTTATTCCGGGATTGGTGCTCGTATTTTTTATTCTGAACAAAAAAGGCGCAAGCTGTAGCGGCTATCTGCCAAACTCGCGCGTGATCGCGGAAACACTTTCGAAAAAGGCAATTTATTCGCCCTCCTTTTCCGCTGAAATGGCCGAAAATAAAATCGACGAAAAGTTTTTAAAAGACAGCATTCTCACGAAAGGTGAAGTTGATTTCGACAAAAGCAAAGCGCAGCAAAAACCCTGTCCGGAGTACGTTTTGGTTTATCCGAAAAAAAATCCGCGGTACGAAATCCGATTTGAAAAATGTAAGGAAGAAGCAAATTTTAATTCTTTGAGAAAACTGCGGTAGAACATAAAAGCGGTACCAAATTCCCTGACTTTAAATGAAAATAACATTAATCGGTGTCGGCTTGATCGGCGGATCTATGGCGCTGAAGCTGAAAGCAAAAGGTCTTGCTTCTTATGTTTATGGCGTGGATCAAAATGAAGCGCACCTCACAGAAGCCCAACAACTCGGCATTATCGATGAAATGGCCTCGCTGGAATATGCGGTGGCCCATTCAGATTTAGTAATTCTTGCCATTCCCGTTGATGCCTCCCGCGAAATGCTGCCGCTGATTTTAAATTTAGTTGATGATACGCAGACCGTCATGGATGCTGGCTCCACGAAAGAAGGCATTGTTGATGCAGTAAAAGACCATCCGAAACGAGACCGTTTTGTCGCTTTTCACCCCATGTGGGGAACGGAAAATTCAGGACCTAAATCGGCACTTTCCGAAAGTTTTACGGGAAAAGCTGCGGTAATTTGCGATCGCGAACATTCTGCGGAAGATGCTTTAAAAACAGTAGAACTCGTGGCCGAAAATCTGGATATGCATTTGATCTACATGAAGGCGCAGGATCACGATATTCACACGGCGTATATTTCGCATATTTCCCACATTACGTCTTATGCTTTGGCGAATACGGTTTTGGAGAAAGAACGCGAAGAAGATACCATTTTCCAGCTTGCAAGTTCTGGATTTTCGAGCACGGTTCGGTTGGCGAAGTCGCATCCAGAAATGTGGGTACCGATCTTTAAACAAAACAAAGAAAATGTGCTGGACGTTCTGAACGAACACATTTCGCAACTCCGAAAATTTAAGTCCGCGCTGGAAAAAGATAACGACGAATTGCTGGAAGAACTCATCCGGAATGCGAATAAGATCCGGGGCATTTTGGGAGAAAAGTGATGTTGGTTGAAGGATGATGCTTGAGGGATGTTGTATGATGGGTGACGAGTGATGAGATTAAAAGATGTTAAATATTCTTAGCTATTGATAATCATCGTATTAGTTAAAATAATTAATTTTACTTAAAACTAATCATCATGGCAAAATACAGCGCTCCCGGAATTTACGTGGAAGAAATTCCGCACAGTCCTGAGATTGAAACTTCTACCGATGGAGCGGTTTTTCTCGGATACACAGAAAAGCACGAAAATTTGCAGGGCGAAAATCTTTGCAATCTGCCCACGCTTATTCATTCTCTGCGCGAATTTGAACTTCTTTTTGGCTTTGCGCAGAACGAAGAAAACCTGACGATCTTCGATGAATCTACCGTAGCCCTGGAAAAAATCTCGGTCGGGTTCGAAGGTTCAAAATCTCTGCACAATCTGTATTATTCTTTACAAGCTTTCTTTAGTCAGGGTGCGTCATCGTGCACGATTGTTTCGGTCGGAAAATACAAACCCCTCGGCGAGCCGTTGAAGGTGGAAGATTTCGAAAAGGGTTTGGAGTTTTTACAGAAGACAAATAACAATTTTTTGATCGCCGTGCCCGAAAGCCAGAATTTGGCAGAAGTTGATTTTTATGCGATTCAACAAAGTATTCTGGAGTATTGTGCACGTAATAAATGCTTCGCGATTTTGGATCTTCCACCGGTTTCAAAAGAAAATTACCGCGTGATGGTTAGCAGCTACCGCGAAAAATTGGAATCGCCGCATCTTTCCTACGGCAGCGCTTTTTTTCCGAACCTGATCACTTTATTTCCTTACGCCTGCGATGAATCTGCTTTAAAAATTAAAAAATCGGGCGAAGAATTTTCTCTTGCATTTATAAAAGAAAACAATCCATTGCGATACAAAAAATACGCGGAAGTTTTGACGCAGTTTTTCGCAGAAGTTCCGCCAAGTGCAGCTGTTGCGGCCGCATTTTTGAAAAATGATAACGACAAAGGAATCTGGAAAGCGCCCGCTAATATTGCACTACAGAATGTTCGTCGACTTGCGGTCCAACTTTCCAATAGTGAGCAGGATTTCTTAACTATTGACGCAGATTCCGACAAGTCGATCAATGCCATCCGAAATTTTACAGGCAGAGGAAACTTAATTTGGGGCAGCAGAACTTTGGACGGAAACAGTAACGAATGGCGTTATATTTCAGCACGGCGATTCGCAAATCTTCTGGAAAACGATCTGATTAACGCACTGAAACCTTTTGGTCTTGAAGAAAATTCCCAAACTATCTGGACCGATATTAAAAACAAGACGCAAAATTATCTCTTGAATTTTTGGCAACATGGCTCTCTGCAGGGAATGAAACCGGAGCAAGGTTTCTTTGTACGGTGCGGACTCGGCCAAACGATGACGGCGCAAGATATTTTAGAGGGAAATCTGATTTTGGAAGTGGGATTCGCGCCGGCTAGACCTGCGGAATTTATCGTTTTACACATTCAGCAAAAGATGGCCTGAGGGCAGATTATCCCTTCGGAAAGAATACGCAACTTTATTTTAGCCCGGATGGGAACGGCATCCCCGCCGCGGCGGGATATAGTGGACAGCCGGTGGAGCTTTCGGGATCGCACAGATGTTTGTGCTCCTAAAAATTACGTTTAAAATTTTAACATTCCGCGACGTTGACGGCGATGGCCAAGCCACCTTCGGAAGTTTCTTTGAAGCGGTCGCTCATGCTTTGCGCCGTCTCCCACATGGACTGGATGACCTGATCGAGGGAAACGCGGGCTTTCGTGGGATCGGATTCCAGCGCAATATTGGAGGCGGTAATGGCTTTGATGGCACCCATGGAGTTCCGCTCGATACACGGAATCTGCACCAAACCCGCGATGGGATCGCATGTAAGGCCGAGATGATGCTCCATAGCGATTTCCGCAGCCATTAAAACCTGACCGGGCGTTCCGCCCATAATTTCGGTGAGACCCGCTGCCGCCATGGCCGAGGACACACCGACTTCTGCCTGACAGCCGCCCATTGCAGCGGAAATGGTCGCATTTTTTTTGAACAGCGTACCGATTTCGCCCGCCACCAAAAGGAAACGCACGATATCGTCGTCCGAGGTGCGGTCGGTGAAAGCCTGCGCATACATTAAAACCGCGGGAATCACACCGCTTGCGCCATTGGTTGGCGCGGTGATGATTCGGCCAAAACTGGCGTTCTCTTCGTTCACGGCAAGGGCAAAACAGGAAACCCATTTGTTGATTGTGGTAAAGGTTTCTTCGGCATCAACGACGAGCTGAAACCATTCGTCGATATTTTTATAAACTTTGTCGCCGAGTAATTTGGTGTTCCAGGCGGCAGCACGGCGCGTTACTTTTAGGCCGCCGGGAAGGATATCCTCCTTATTGACGCCTTTGTAGATGCATTCTTTAATTTGCTGCCAAATGTAAAGCGCTTCCCGTTCGGTTTCTTCTTTGGTGCGCCAGGATTCTTCGTTCAGAAAAATTAAATCGGAGATTCTTTGGAGGCCTAACTTTTCAACATTTCGCATAACATCGGCGCCGCTGTGGCAGGGATAAAGGGTGCGAACGCAATGCTTTTCGTAGGAATTTTCTTCCCGTGTCGCAATAAAACCGCCGCCGACGGAATAGTAATCCTGAATCAGTTCTTCGCCGTTGTCGAAAATGGCTCTAAAAATCATCCCGTTCGGGTGAAAATCGAGAGATCTTTTTTTATTTAAGATTAAATGTTCGCCGTATACAAATGGAATAAGTTTTTCGCCGCCCAAATTAAGTTGGTTGGCCACTTTCATCACGGCAATTTTCTCTGTAATTTTTGTGGTGTCGATGGTTTTGAAATTTTCGCCTGCCAAGCCTAACATGCCGGCGATATCGGTACCGTGACCAATTCCGGTCTTTGCAAGCGAGCCGAAAAATTCCACAAAAACTTCTTTAACGTCCTGAATTTGATGATCGGTGCGGATCTGTCGCAAAAAATTTCCGGCGGCATTCCACGGTCCCATCGTGTGGGAACTGGAAGGGCCGATACCGACTTTTATAATTTCGAAAATACTGATTGATTCCATGATAGCTAAATAGAAAAATGGATTTTTATTCCAAGAATTGCTCACTACAAAGGTAATCCTATTTTTATTAAACTTTGAATTTGAAACCGGCGTTTATGTTTCAAAAGGAAATTTATAAAAGGTTTAGGCGCCGATCTAAGAGAATGATTTTCAGAATTGATTCAAAAAAAAATACTTTTCGAATATTTCATTTAAAATTTTGGAAACCTGTTTGTGTTTTGTCGCGGGAAAGAGATGCGTGCCGCCTTCTATGACGTAATCGGGTTTGGAATGTTTGACGGGAAAAACAATGTCGCGGCTGCCTAAAATCTGAATCACTTTCGGATTTTCCTCGGATTTCCAGCTGGAGACTTTTTCGATGCCCCACTTCAGGTAATAGGAATCGCGCACCATCAGATAATCCATAATTTTTGGGTTTTTAGGATCGACCAGTTTCCGCGCGATGGAATACATGAGGATGGAATTGATATTGAACAATCTTTGCGGAAGATATTTAGGTATTCGTGATAATTCGCCCAGTTTGATAAAGCGCGATTTTTCTTTGTGAGATTTGATGCAGCCTAAAATAATAACTTTTTGCGCGGGTTTTATTTTATCGATTTCCTGTACGATGATGCCGCCGAAGGAATATCCCAGAAGCGAAAAAGGTTCGGAAGTATCGATCTTTTCGGCCATGCGCTCCACATAGGCCGAAAAGTCTTCGTTTCGCGTCGGAATAAGCCAGTCGATAAAAACGACGTCGAGGTGCGCGGGAAATTTAATCCGTTCGAGAACTTTAAAATCTGCGCCCAGTCCGCTAATGACGTACAATTTCATCTTCTTGACTTCTTCTCTACTCATTTCCATTTTTAACATTTATTAGATACGGTTTTGTAAAAATAAAAAAAAGAGCAGGGAAACTGCTCTTTACTTATCAATATTTCGGGACGAATTATTTTGCGGTCACTTTCACCAACATATCGATGTCGTTTTTTACCAAAACGTCCTGCATGGAAGACTGGTAAGCTACATCGAATTTCTGTCTGTCGAAGGTAAATTTATCCGAAACTAAACTGACGACTCCTTTGCTGTAAGCGATTTTTGCGGGAAAAGAAACGGCGTTTGTTTTTCCTTTGATCGTCAAATTACCATTAACGATGTAATTATATACTTTGTCGCTGTTTTTCTTTAAAGATGTAATGGTGTAAGTTGCTGTCGGAAATTTATCAGCCTCGAAGAAATCTCCGTTTTTCAGGTGATTGTTTAGTTTGGTTTGATATTCTCCGGACAAATCGGTGGCGTTGATGGACGTCATATCCAGAACAAAAGTCCCTCCTACAACCTGATTACCTTTCATCACAATATTTCCGGATTTTAGGTTAATCTTTCCGTTGTGCGAAGAAGCTTCGGTTTTTGCGATTTTGTAGCCCCACCAGCGTCCGAAGCCACTACTTTTTTGGATTGTCCGAAAGCCAGGCCTCCGATTAAAACTGCGAATAATGCAACTTTTTTCATATAATTTTTTGTTTAAATTTCTGCGCAAAAATAGGGTTATAAAACGGGTTAACGCATTGATATAGGATAATAAATTGCAGGTGCAGGTGGATTTTTAAATCTTAATCTGGAAAAATTTTAGATAACCCTGAGCGAAAACCAAAAAAAAACTTCGGTTCCCCGAAGTTATTACGTAAATTATAAATGTTGCCCTACTCTTCCGAAAACGCGGCGTAAACAGCGGCACCGTTAATAATTGTGTTCGCGTCTTTAACCAGATAAATTGGAATATCTTTCAATAGAACTTCCATTTTATCACTGATGATGAAGTTTTTGTAGAACTTGTCGTTGTTCAAAAAGCGCTGCAGCATTAACGGAATTTCACCCGTAAGATACAGACCGCCGGTTGCTTTTAGTTTTAACACCAAACTGTTCGCTTCGCGGGCAAGAAAAATAATAAAGGTGTCGATGGTCATATTACAAATCCGGTCTTTTTCCTCGATGGCACCGTTGATGATTGCTTCCGTAAAATTTCCGGAGTCGATTTCCTGCGTTAACCATTCAGGCTGTTTTTGATGCTTTACATCACGTAAAAAACGGTAAATATTAAATAATCCTTCATTTGAAAGAACGGATTCCCAACTTACGATGCCGTAGATTTTTTGGAGAAAATGGTAGAATTCAACCTCATCACTTGTTCTCGGGGAGAACTCGCAATGTCCGCCTTCCGTGGCGAAAGGCCGTAAGGTAGAACCGTCCCAAAACAGACCGGCTTCCCCCAAACCCGCGCCGGGAGCTAACAAAGCAATATTTCCGGGCGTGAAGTGATCGGACTCGTGAAGGGGTAAAAAATTGCCTTCGTTGTTTTCCAGGCCGTAGGCTGAGGCTTCAAGGTCATTAATCAAATAAACTTTACTGATGTGCGTTTCGCGACGAATTTCTTCCGTATCAACCTTCCAGGGTAAACGCGCAGGCTCGCTGACGCCGCCGATCACAGGACCCGGAACCGCCACGGCAATCTTCGAAATATTGGTGAGGGAGTTGTCGGCAATAAACTGATTGATAATAGCCGGAAAAGATGCAAAATCGCGTGTATTATACGTATTTTCGCGCTTACAAATTACTTTTTTATTTTCCGTAACGTACAGCGCGAGATACGTTTTTTCGCGACGGATGTCGGCGGAAACTAACGAAATATTATTGTTGCTTTGTGCCGTGATCGCAGGTAAAAAAAGTTTAAATTTATTGGTAGACTCCATGTTTTATTATGTTATCAACCAAAGATAATCATTGTTTTTAAAAAATGTAAAAAAAATAAAAAACCTTCTTAAAAAATTAAGAAGGTTTAAATCAGTTGAACTGAAAATTATTTTCCAAGCGGAATGTTGTAGCCAATACCTGCACCAATCGCGCCGGCACTATATTTTTGATTAGCAATTTCGCCTTTATCACCTGTGAAGGTTTTTTGATATTGAAGGGAGAAGTTCCAGTCTTTGTTATGGTAACCAATTTCAGGTTTGATGTAGAAGCCACCGTCTGGTCTGTCTACTGAAGCGTTTGACGCCACTTTATCGTCACCCACGATGAAACCGTAACCTAGATCGGTACCTAAATAGAATCCCATTTGTTTCGGATAAACTCTAATTAAAGCGGCTACAGGAACAACACCAAAATCGTTGTTATTAATGGTTACACCATTGACGTCATTATCTCTTCCGAAGAAGTGGCTGTACCCAGTCGCGATACCCAAACCAAATCCCGGAGTGATCAGGTTCTGGTAAGAAACGTCCAAACCTAAATTTCCACCTGCATTTTCTGCCGGCACGGCAAAACCACCGTTAATTCCAACCTTAATCATGTTTCTCATGTCTGCACTTTGTGCACTTGCCAATCCTGCTGTCATTAATCCTAATGCTAGGATTGTTTTCGTCATTGATTTCATAATTTCTAAATTTTTAATTTTACAAGGGGATTACTTGTCAAAATCGTGCCAAATAAAGCCTAAACTGTCTTTCCACCGGCGACAATAACGATAACTAATTGATTTACAATTGCTAAAAATTAAACACGCATTTATATTTTCGGACAGCCAGATGTTGAAAATGTGGCCGAAATTTTACATTTGACCAAAAAAAAGTCCCATTTTGCAACGGGACTTTTTCGTGTTTGCGGAAATTTAAATGGTTTCCAAAGCGGTTTTCATATCCTGGTAGCCGCCGCCATTGTAAACATCAACCATACCTTCCGATTTGAAGTAATAGACAGCTTTTCCACTGCGGTTTCCGCTGCGGCAGAAGAAAATTTTGTTGCCGCTTAAGTTCACAACTTCCTGTTTTCTTTCTTCAAGCTCACCCAGAGGGATGTTCTGCGCTTCTTCGATATTTCCATCCATTTCGAGTTCCATTGGTTCGCGAACGTCGATCAAATGGTAATTTCCTGCTTTTAATACTTCTTCTATTGTCATAAAATTATTTTTTTAGTTAATTTAAATTGAAAAGTTTTATTCTAAACTTTCACAAACAAGTTTTGGTCTTCGGGATCAAATTTATGAAATAATGTTAATTTTGCAAAATCAATAATGAATCCAACCTCCGAAAAACACGCGCGACTTATTAAATCCAAAGCCAAAAAGTTTGGATTTCAAAGCTGTGGCATTTCGAAAGCCGGCTTTCTGGAAGAAGAAGCGCATTCCCTGGAAAAATGGTTGCGAAGCGATTACCACGGAAAAATGGCCTACATGGAAAATCATTTTGATAAAAGACTGGATCCCACTTTACTTGTAGAAGGTTCCAAATCGGTCATCTCTTTGTCCTACAATTATTTCCCCGCGGAAAACCTTTCTTCGCTTGAAAACTTTAAAATATCCAAATACGCGTACGGCGAAGATTATCATATCGTTATCAAAGATATTTTAGCAGAAATGGTTGCGGAACTAAAAGAAGAAATCGGGGATTTTGAATGCCGTATTTTTACAGATTCTGCGCCCATTTTAGAACGGAGTTGGGCCAGAAAATCGGGCATCGGCTGGGTGGGAAAAAATGCGAACCTCATCACGAAACAGAACGGTTCGTTCTACTTTCTGGCCGAAATCATCTGCGATCTCGAACTTCAGGCAGATCTTGCGACGACAGATCATTGCGGTACGTGCACCAAGTGTATCGATGCATGCCCCACGGATGCCATTGTGTCCGAAAAAGTGATCGATGGCAGCAAATGTATTTCGTATGCGACGATCGAGCTGAAAGAGGAAATCCCGGAAAGTTTTAAAAATAAAATGCAGGACTGGATGTTCGGTTGCGACATCTGTCAGGACATTTGTCCCTGGAACCGCTTCTCCGCACCTCATCAGCAGGAAAAATTTAAGCCCAATCAGTTTCTGCAAAATTATCAAAAAGAAGACTGGAAAGAAGTAACGCAGGAAGTATTTTCGGAGATCTTTCGAAAGTCGCCGGTGAAGCGGACGAAATTTGCCGGTTTGCAGAGAAATATTGGTTTTCTGGCGGAATAAATTTAAAAAGAATCATTTCGGAAGAAGAAGAAGAAAAAGACAACCCGAATTTAATTAAAGCTGGATGGGGGTTTCGGAATTATAATTCGTTTTTTCCTTTGAAGAAAAATAGATTTCAGCGGGAAATCTTTTCTAAGATCAACGTCGTTTTTGATTTCGCTTCGGCGCCACTTTTACACGAATTTTGAATCTCTTTTGTGATTTCGATTTTTTCGGCATAAGATCTTTGTGTTTTTCCCTACTAAATTTAAGTAATCTTCCATAACCGACAAGCCCCTGGCAGAAAAATTCCTAATAATTTTATTACTTTTGAAAAATGAAGAAATTTGGTATTCTCGTTCTCAAAACTCTTGGGACCATTCTTGGCATCGTGGCTTTATATTTACTGCTTGCCTTTTTTATTCCCTATATTGAGGTGCCGGCGAAACCGGTTCAGGAGCCGAAGACCATCACCGCTTATATTCTGACGAACGGCGTCCATACCGATCTCGTGGTCCCCATTAAGTCTGCGGAAATGGACTGGAGCCAACAAATTCCGTTTCAAAATACGCGTTCCCAAAGAACAGATTTTAAATATTTATCGATCGGCTGGGGCGACAAAGGCTTCTATCTGGATACGCCAACGTGGGCAGATCTGAAAGTATCAACAGCCTTTAAAGCCGCTTTTTGGCTCAGCGAATCTGCAATGCACTGCACCTTTTACGACACAATGACCGAAGGTGAAGACTGCAAAAAAATCACGCTCACGCACGACCAATACCTGGCGCTTATCGATTTTATACAAAGTAAATTCGATCTGGACCAAAACGGAAAAACTATGCTGATAAAAACCGACGCAGTTTACAGCAAAAACGATGCCTTCTATGATGCGAAAGGACGCTACAGCTTTCTGAATACGTGCAATACGTGGGCAAACAACGGTTTAATTGCTGCCGGACAAAAAGCCGCGCTGTGGACGGCAAGCGATTTTGGTATTTTTCAGCATTACGAATAGCTTTATTTCGAAGCATAGTTCCGCGCGTTATTCCAGGTCAACACGCAGAATTTTTTCTCGCCGCGGAAATTTTAAATAAATAAAAATAATGATGAGATTACTATTACTTATACTCAACCTGACTTTTCTAATCCCATCTTTTGCCGACGGGCAATCTTTAAACCCAAAAACCGACAGCTTAAGGGTTGGAATTGCCGGGACCGCGCCCTTCGTTTTCTTTGAAGAAGGAAATCCCGAGCCGCAGGGAATTTCGCCGACCATCTGGAATGAACTTGCCCAAAACTTGAAATGGGATTTCACCTATCAAAAATACAATACCGTTAATTTAGCGTTGGACGCTTTGAAAAAAGGCGAAGTGGATATGGTTGCCGGACCCGTTACGATTAATTCGCAGCGCCTGGAAAGTTTTAAATTTTCGCAGCCTTTTTACCAGTCAAGTCTCGCTATCGCCTACAAAAAAGGCGAATTCAGTTTTTGGAATGTGATCAAACTTTTGTTCAGTTTTAAACTGTTGATCGCGATTGGCGTTTTTCTCATCATTCTTACGATCGTCGGCACGCTGCTCTGGCTTGCGGAACGGAAAGAATCTCCGGAACAGTTTTCCCACGAACCCGCAAAAGGAATTGGAACGGGCATGTGGCTGGCCATTGTAACGATGAGTACGACGGGTTATGGCGACAAAGCACCGATCACGCTCATGGGACGGATTATCGCGGGAACGTGGATGATCGTTTCTATTATCTCCGCTACTTCAATGGTGGCGGGAATTGCAAGTGTTTTAACCTTTACAAATTTTCAGGCGGTAGATATTCAAAGCATCGAGCAGCTGAACGGTAAGAAAGTGGCGACAGTTTCGGGTTCGCCTTCCGTGTCGTTTTTAAAAGAATATAAGATGAAAATTAAATCCGTTGAAAACTTAAATGAGGCAGTCCGACTCCTTAATAGCAAACAGGTTGATGCCATCGTGTACGACCGTCCGCAATTGATGTATTATATTAAAACCCACGAAAAAGAAGATATTCAGCTCGCGGCGGCCGAATATTACAAACAGGGTTACGGATTTGTTTTTCCGAAAGAAAGCACTTTAACGTATGATGTTAACCGCAAATTGCTGGAACTTGCCGAAGAGGGAGAAACCGCCGAGATTATGGAGCGCTATTTGGGCAAAGAAAATTAAGTGATACTAACGCAGTAAAAACTTCTGTTTTCGATTCTGAAAAATAAATAAATATATCCCAATTTTTTTTGATTGGCTCGCCAAAAAATGGACATTTTCTTTTTAATGAATATCATCCCAGCGTCTGCATTGGCAGCAAATCGAGGTAATTATGATTTACGTTTCAGCAGAAGATCGCACAAAAAAACCTCTGTCGTTAAACAGAGGTTTTGTACCCGGTGCCGAAGTATTTTTAAACAAAATATTGACTGATTATTAATAAGTTAGCATTTCATTGTGTCATAGTTGTGTCTGGATTCAAAAATATTTATCCAAAACCGCTTCCACTTCTTTTAAAATTTCCTGTTTAACGTTACCAGATTGCCCATATTTTACAGCCGGTTCTGCAATAATACTGCTTACTCGTCCGGGCTTTAGGAGTAAATTAAGATCAATCTCCGGGTTTCTTTCGGCCAGCCACAAAACAAAGTCCAATGCGGCCTTCTTTTTCTTCAGCAATTGAGAAATCGATTGTGGTGTCGTTCCTCGTTCTTTCGCGATATCAGTATAACTGATACCCTTTTCGGTTAGAAATTGCGAAATTTTCTCATTGGTAGTCATTGAGTTACGTTTTTTTGTGAATAATTTTTAAACCAATTGATTTAAATTTAAACTATTTGGTTTACTTTTGTATTACGCAATAGATGTATTACGATGACAAAATTACAAAAGATTAAAGTTCCTGAGAATATTCATTTGAATATTCATAAAACATTTGATTTTATCGACGAACATTTGCCCGAAAAATACTCGCGGCAAGTATGGAATCTTCTGCCTGACAGTGCGAAGGTTGATCTCGCTTACATCCGCACCGTAAAAAAAGACAGAATAAAAAACGCGCTCATTATGAATGCCCTCTACCGAGTTGCGCAATGGAATAAAATGCAATCAAACCTTTAAAAATAAACCTATGACAAGAATTTATCCCGGAATGCTCGACAGCTCCATCGAGTATTTTAACAGCGGCCACGAAGTAATGATGATCCAAAATGGCACCGTAAAAAATTTTAATGACGTGCCGAACCATCCGGAACTCGCGAAAATTATCGCCGAAGAAAATGATCTCAACGAAATTATGCAGCAGTGGTTCGGTGACAATGAATTTATGAAACAAAAGACCCTGGCAAAATGCCGCTTCGGTGCCTTAAACTTCTTTGCGGACATCAATGAGGACGAAGTCACGCCGGATCATTTAACCTGCCCTTTTCGCGGCAAATGCAGCGGCGAAAATATTATCTGTAAACCTGTGCAAATTAACGGGGAAACCGTAACGCTGGAAGAAATTACCATTTTAAAAGAAGTCTGCGGCGATGACACCAACACCAATATTGCAAAGAAATTGGGGTATGCACAGGGAACCTTCAATGTAAAAAAATCGAATCTCTACGACAGGTTGGGATTTAATACAAAACAACACGCCGTACTCACACTATTGTTTGAGGGCCTGCTGTGATCTTTCTTTTTAACCCGGCGCGTCGAGTTTGAGACGGCGCGCCCTTTTACTGAACACAAATTCTATATATAGAAGTCCCCGACCGGTTTTCGCCGGCGGGGTTCGAACCAAAAAAAATTAAAAAAGCTTTTTAAGAATGAACCGAACATTTATAAAAATATCTGCACTTGCAATTTCCCTACTTTATGTTGATCTGTTTTGCGGCGCGGGCGGTACATCTACTGGTGTCGAAACCGCGAAAATCCACGGGGAAAAATGCGCAAAAGTGATTGCCTGTGTAAATCACGATGCAAATGCAATTGCATCGCACGCCGAAAACCATCCGGAATCATTACACTTCACTGAAGACATCCGCACGCTAGATCTTACAGAACTGTTTACTTACGTAAAGAAAATGCGAAAACAATATCCATTCGCGAAATTGGTTCTTTGGGCTTCTTTGGAATGTACCAACTTTTCAAAAGCAAAAGGAGGTTTGGCGCGGGACGGTGATTCCAGAACGCTCGCTGAACATTTAGACCGCTATATTATTGCCATCAATCCGGACTCAGTTCAAATCGAGAATGTTGAAGAGTTTATGAGCTGGGGTGATTTATGCGAAAAGGGAAAACCAGTAAGTCGCGACAAAGGGCGGTCGTACGTTAGGTGGGTTGATCATATAAAAACTTTTGGTTACAATTACGATTACAGAATTTTGAACTCAGCTGATTTTGGTGCGCTTACCTCAAGAAAAAGATTCTTTGCTCAATTTAATAAATCTGAATTCCCGATCGTTTGGCCAGAGCCAACCCACACGAAAAATCCTGTATCTGGATTGTTTGAAAGTCTTGAAAAATGGAGACCTGTTAAAGAGGTCTTGGATTTTGAGGATGAAGGCAATTCTATTTTCGGAAGAAAAAAACCTTTGGTTGAGGCTTCACTCGATCGCATTTGGCACGGGCTTGTGAAGTTTGTAGCAGGCGGTAAAATAAAATACGAACAGGATCAAAGCTTTTATACTGATCTAAGTGAAGCGTCACTTGGCCGCATAACAAATGGGGTTGAAAAATGGCTCTTAAAGTATAACAGCAAGTCACAGTCGGGAGTACACATTCCTCCAGGAGTAGATGATCCCTGTCCAACTGTTTCTTGTCAGGGTCGTTTAGGTATTATTAGTGCGAAGTTTCTTACTCAATATAATTCCGGAAGTCCAGAGCACCGGGTTAAAAGCGTAGATGAAACTTGCAATGCAATCACGACTAATAACAGGTTTGCCAAAGTAGAATGTAATTTTCTTTCGAAATACTTTTCTGGCAGACCTGAACATAAAAATATTACTGTAGACGGGCCATGCGGAACTGTAAAGACCAAAGACTCTCATGCGCTCATACAGCCAAAATTCTTATCCGCTTATTATGGGAATGGCTTCACTTCATCTGTGGAGGATCCTTCACCAACTGTAACTACAGGTGATAGATTTTCCTTAATTCATACGAAGTTCTTAGCTTCCTACAACTACAGAGATGAACCGAAAAACTTAAATCAGCCGTGTCCAACTATTCTAACTAAAGATCGGTTTTCGCTGATTAGTTCCACTTTCATTGATCAGCAGTTTGGCAGAAGTAAACCAGCGTCAGTTGATACTCCGTTAGGAGCCGTCACAACCAATCCAAAATACGCGAAAGTTCAAACCTTCATCATGAACCAGTATTCAGGAGGTGGTCAGACATCCGATGTAAACGGGCCGGCTCCAACTATTTTGGGCACTCCAAAACAGAATCTGATCACGTGCGAAAACTGGGTAATGAATACCAACTTCAATAATGTTGGAAACAGCATTGACGAACCGGCGCCTACGATTACAGCAAACCGCATATGGCATTACCTGATGGACGCGCAATACAGTCGTGTTGGAAACAGCCTCGATCAGCCTTGCTTTACGTTGATTGCCAGAATGGACAAAACCCCGCCATATCTCGTGGAAATCACCCAAGACGGAAATTTACCTTCTTTCATTAAAATAGACGGAAATGTAATCATCTATGAGATTTACGAAGATGATTCGCCGATGCTGAAAAAAATTAAGGAGTTCATGGCGCATTACGGATTGGTGGACATTAAAATGCGCATGCTGAAAATTCCAGAATTAAAACAGATCATGGGATTCCCAATAGATTATGTTTTGATCGGAACCCAGGCGGACCAGAAGAAGTTTATTGGAAACGCGGTTGAAGTTACAATGGCGCGAAAGATATGCGAAGCCACAGCAAATAAACTATTTGAAATCAGATTAGCAGCATAAAAATAACGTCATGCCCACTTTAAATAAAATATACACCCTCACTATCACGCCCGAGCAGTTTGTAGAAAACTGCAGTACGGTAGAACTTCAGGAACTAAGCCTTGTTCTGGATTCGGAACTCAAAAGAAGATCCGAACAGGTTCAGATTTGCCGCGTTTGCGGCTGTACAGATTGCGACTGCGCGCAATGTATAGAAAAAACCGGCGAGCCCTGTTACTGGGTAGAACCGGATCTGTGCAGCGCCTGCGTAGCCGTTGAAAATTTTAAACGATTAACCGAATAACCATAAAAACAAAAAGCGCGATGTGTGAAAAAACTGCAATGAAATTATTTAACCTTAGAAAGGTAGCATGAAACATCTAATTTTTAAAGGCAAACCCTTAACGGGCAAATCACTTTTTTCCAGAATTATTTTTAATAATGAAAAAACGTGTTGGATTGACGGTCGAACTTTTCGAAAAGAGTCATTTCCATTCGATGTTACTTATAACGAAAAGTGGGAATATAAAAATATTGTAATCGATGACCCAGGAAAAGACTTTAATCTTGAAGAGTTTTACACTTTGATTTTTTCCGATAACTTGATCATAGATAGAAAAAACAGGGAACGGATAGCTGTAAAAACACCTCGTTTCATTTTCTTACTTGATAGCGAGATAATTGATCTTCCTGAAAAAACGCCATCATTTAATCGACGTTTCCACGTCGTTGATTTTGATAAAGACCCGATTTCAGAAGTAACGAAAATCATTCACCAAGAAAAAATAATTATAAAAACCGCGCAATAATGCCCAACTTCCCCATAGATCAAAATCAAATTTTTCAAGCAACCAACGGTGGCCTCGATATTATTCAGCGGTTCTTGGATTTCAAAGATGTGAACAAGCATTTTAAGATCCGGAAAGAAGGCACCGAAAGTGCAAACATTTCCAGAAAGGACGGCGTTTATTTTGTCCGGGATTGGGGCGAAACCACCGGCTTCTACAAAGATTCCGTCCACGCCATCCATATTTACGCGCATCATACCGGGCGAACCTATTTCGAAGCTTTGTTGGAACTTGGCAAAGAATTGGGCTTGATCGACGCGCAAAAGACCGCAGTAAAAAACATTACCAAAGTAAAATATCATCAGTTTCAAGGCGAGCTGAATGATGATAATTTCACCTATGAAACGAAAGACTTCACCGAATATGAACTGGAGGTTTTAGGTCCGCTCGTAACGCAGGAAGTCTGCCAGAAGTATGGACTTTATTCCCTGCAATCTTATTCCTGGTTAAAATCGGAAGAGCTCCAGCAAAAAGAGTTTTGCGATGTCTTTACCGTAACTTCCAGCGACACATACCCGATCTTCGCCTTTATTGTTACCGACGGTAGCGGCAAACCAAAACTCAGCTTGGAAGGCAAAGAAAAAACCGTAAAGGTTGAAGAGGCGAAACCTCCGAAAACGTGGCTAAAAATTTATCAGCCCAAATCTTCCGACAAAAAGTACCGGTTTTCTTATCTGGGCAAAAAACCGAAGCAGCATATTTTCGGCCTTCAAAATTTAAAAAATACCTACAATCAACTACAGGTTGTGGCCGAGGAAAATTTAGATGACGATAATATCCCCATTCATTTTAATAAAATTGAGCGCGTGGTTATTTGCTCCGGCGACCGTGATTCTTTAAATATGGCTTCAACCGGCGAGGTCGTAGTCTGGTTTAATTCGGAAACCGCGGATATTACCGAAAGCCAAATTGGGATGTTGTTTAAATATTCCAAAGAAGTGATTAACGTTCCGGATTTGGATCCAACCGGTTTCGATGCCGGCAAAAGATTAGCACTCGAACATCTGGACGTAAAAACGGCTTGGCTTCCCGAAAGTCTCGGCAAAAAAAAGATTTTCGCGGCAGCCCAATGAAAGACTTCACGGACTTCATGAAG
Source organism: Kaistella sp. 97-N-M2 (assembly GCF_021513235.1). Classification (NCBI taxonomy): domain Bacteria; kingdom Pseudomonadati; phylum Bacteroidota; class Flavobacteriia; order Flavobacteriales; family Weeksellaceae; genus Kaistella; species Kaistella sp. 97-N-M2. The sequence continues at coordinate 63,507 of NZ_CP090976.1, forward strand.
GTCAGCGCCAAGTTTGATGATCATGCGCAAACCGAATTAAAAACAAAAGTAAAACGGTTTTTGGAACTCTCGCGTCCCGGAAGGTTTTGGGTGGAAAAAAGAAAGTCAATAAAGATGGACGCATTATCGGTGAACCGACGTACACTGTCAATTACAAAAATGCTTTCAACTTTCTAAAACTCAACGGGTTTTCCCGCATCAAAGATGAAAATCGAAAAGACGGCTATTACTTCATCAAACAGGATAAACACATATTGCGCGAAGTTTCTCCGCAGGAAATTAAAGATTTCTTCAATCAGTTTTTAGATGAAAAACAACAGGACAAAGGGTTGCGGTTTTTCCCCGATGACCTTTTGAATATGTTGATCGGTTCTGAAGCTGTCTCGGATAAAAAGTTGGTGAATTTGCCAACGAAAGAATTTGATTTTACGGATTACACTTCCAAGTCGCAATATTTCTTTTTCGACAAATTTATTTGGGAAGTCACCAAAGACCGCGTTACCGAAATCAACAAAGGATATTCCCGCTATGTGATGGAAAATGACATCCTGAACAACATCATCAAAAAACAAACCCGCCACGAACTGGATTCCTCTAAAATAAAAATACTGGCCAATCAGGACGTGAACGGAAAGGTAGATCCGGGTGAACCGTTTTTTACCATCACAAAAGATTCGAATAACAATTTCGATTTAACGGTTCATCGGAAAGACTGCGATTTTATGAACTATTTCATCAATGCCTCGCGAGTTTTCTGGAAGGACGAAGTGAAGGAACTGGGCAAAGCGCTGCGCGAAGATTATCTGCAGGAAAACAAATTCATCATCGACAATTACAAAAAGGAAGGCAGCAACACGGGCCTGAATGACGATCAGGTGTACGAACAGGAACTCCATTTTATTAACAAAGTGTACAGTTTCGGTTACATGCTGCACCGGTACAAAGATCCGTCGAAAGCCTGGGCGCTGTACATTATGGATAACGAAGTGGTGGAAGACAGCGAGTCGCATGGCCGTACGGGAAAATCTTTGTTTTCGAATAACGCGATGCGTCTTTTTATGAATTCCAAATATCTCGGCGCCCGTAAAAAAGGACTTTTAGAAAGCGACTTCCTTTACGACGGCGTTACCGAACAGACGGATTACGTCCTATTTGATGATGCAGATAAGCGTTTCCCTTTCCAACAATTGTTCACTGATATTACGGGAGATCTGAACGTGAACCCGAAAAACCAGAACGCATACCTGATTCCGTTTCATCAGTCGCCGAAATTCTGTATCACCACCAATTACGCGCCTTATGGCCTGGACACTTCTACGAGCGAGCGGATACTGTTTTCGGCGTTTGCAGACTGGTACCATGGTGAAAGCGAGGAATACCCGAAGCGCGAACCGAAAGACGATTTCGGACATCGCTTCTTTACCGAGTGGGACGATAACCAGTGGAACCTCTTTATAAACTTCGCGGTGCAGTGCCTTCAGTTTTATCTTGGTTCAAAAGAAAAGATCGGCGCGCCGGCCGGCGAGATCAAAAAACGAAACCTCATTGCGGAAATGGGAACGGTTTTCAAAGATTGGGCAGAAGATTACTTCCGCGAAAGATTAAACGAAAACGTACCAAAAAAAGAAGCGTTCGAAAATATGAAAGCATATAGCCAGAAACATTTGGGCGGACTTTCGATATCGCTTTTCAAAACGAGGATCAAACAGTATTGCGAGTTGACCGGTTACGAATTCAATCCAAAAGAATTCCAGGGTAAAGACGGACGAATCATGGATTGGCACAATAACGCCTCGACTGAAATGGTTTACCTGAGACAAACGGAACTGTCGACTGACGACGAAAATTTAACCCAAAAAACCGATGATAACGATGTCTACTAAAACAGAATTCCCACTCTTAAAAGATCAGCTGATGAAAGACTTCGGGTATATCAGTTTTCAGTTGGCTTTAGCTAATGTGGACGTCATTGGCATCAGGATCCGGAAATCTTTTGAAGTGGTGGTTATCACCTTTTCAAAAGCGACCAAGACCGGGTTCATCTACGAAGGCGGCAACTTAACGCCGGAGCAGGTTTTCAAAGTATTCCAGGATGTTCCTGCAGACCGGAATTTTTTGGAAGAATACGAAGAAAATATGGCGGGAAAGGTAGAAGTCTTAGTACCGCCAAAACGAAACTATGTTTTCGTGAGTGACCGCGAAGTGCGCGAAATACAACCTAAAAAATAATTTAAAAATTTAATCTATGACAATTTATTTTAAAACAAAAAAAGATTCCGAGACAGGAAAAAAAATTCAAGCATTGGTAGACCGTGCTAAGAATGCAGAAGAAGAGATCAATAAATTCGTTGACGAATTAAAGTCAGATCGGAAATATTTAACCAGTGATCGCTACATTTTGGGTACCGGCATTGTGGGTTTAAAGTTTGAAATTGAGCCAGACATGAAAGTTTGGAAAAAGTTTCACGGATTTCCATTCTATTATTCGCCACGAATGTCTTCAAAAGAAGGAAAACAACTACAAGAAAAATTAAACTCATTCGATAAGGTTTGTAGGACTGAAATTGGTGAAACAATTGGTTTTGACGACTTCCTTAAAACACCAGGTATTGAATTAAACGGTGTCGATTATTTTGGAATTGCATTCGGTAGCGATTGGAATCATTCTTTACCAACAGACTGTGTGGAAATTACGGGATCCGAATACAATAATCTTAAAAATGTAAACCTATGACAATTTCAGACACTAAAAACAAATATGCAGATTGCATTAAAACGAGAAACGGATATTTCGTCAACGTATTTAAACCAGACCCCGCAACTATTGACATTCGTGATATCGCATTTGCCTTAGCGAGAATGCCAAGATTTGGCGGACATACCAACGAGTTCTTTTCAGTAGCAAGACATTCCGTTGCCGTGCATAATATGATGCAGACGAATGAATTAAGACTTTGTGCTCTATTACATGATGCCAGCGAAGCCTACTTAATTGATATTCCGTCACCAATTAAACAGCATTTGCCGGAATACAAAAAAATAGAAAACGGTTTAATGCAAGTGATTGCGGACAAATTTGGTTTTCAGTGGCCTCTTCCTCAAATCGTAAAGGATGCAGATGAAGTACAGTTGGAAGCAGAATGGGAGGAACTCATGACTTTGGAGAAATTATTCCATGAAATGGTTGATTTTGAAACTGATGAAAGGATGTTTTTAGAAGCCTTCTATGCTTTAAAAAAATAAGATCATGGAAACACCAAACCAACCTCGCTACTCCCAATCGCTGCTTATACGCCTGATCCGGGACACAAAAGACATACAGGATCTCTGCGATCTGGGAAGGCTCTTTAGGGACCTTCAGGAGCAGGAAGACATCACCATTACTTTCCGGATAAAAATGGAAATTAAAATACAGCAAGAACTGCTGATTCTTCGCAACGAAGAAAACAAATGACAATTAATTTATAATACTAAAACCCAAAACAAATGGAAATCACAGGAAAAATTTTACAGAAAAACGAAGTCAGAAAAATTACCGACAGCTTCAGCGTGCAGGAATTTATTGCGGATTGCGGTACCACCAACCAAATGCAGGAGTGGAAAGAAAATATTTTGAAATTTCAGGCGAGCAATTCCCGGATTACGGACCTCGAAAAAATAACGATCGGCAGCATAGTTAAAATTTCATTTTTTCCGAACGGCCGGTGGTACGATAAAAAAAGACGGTTCCGGAAGAGATGCGGCCAGTAATCTCGACGCTTTCCGTCTGGAGGTTTTAAAAGCAGCTGAACCGGAAAAAACAGAATCTTCTGACGATAAAATGTATTGATCATGAAACTAACACTTACGGAGCGCAGGAACTTCATCAGTTCCTGGCTCAAACTTAAACCGAAACCGAAAGAGGAACCGAAAACGGTCTTGTCTGTGGCAAAAAGTTTAGGTTTAGGCAGCAACCACGAAGTGTGGCGAACCTGCAACAGCTGCGGAAATCATTTCGACGTTCGCATCGAACTGAAATTTATATGTCCGGATTGCGGAAGTGTGGACTTAAGAATTGGATAAAGAAAATTAATTTATTTCGTTATTTATTTGAGTGCTAAGTTCTAGTATAGCAGCATTAAATTTATTTAATGCTGCTTCATTTAGTTGCAATTTCATATTAAGATCAATGGTTGTAATTGTATTACCTAATAATTCTTCTTTCTTAATATTCTCAAGTTGTCTTTTAATGCCAAATGGAAAATCCCACAACGTTTTTAAAACGTCGAAAGCCATATCCGCTAAATATATTTTAATATTTATTTGATTTTCCTTAACTGAAGTACTTTTAACGTCAATCATCCAATTTAATAATTGTTCAAAAATCTGCGCATACTTTAAGGAAACATAATAAAGGCCTTTAATGTCTGATGGTTGACCTAATTCCCCGATAAATTTATGAACTACAGGAAACAAAGACGATAAGTTGCTTGTAATTTGCCCAACAGCTTTTAGTCTATTTGACGCCCATCGAGTTAATTCACTATTGTCTGAAATATAATGTTTTGGTTCAGTTAGAATCGAGTATTCAATATCATTTTTTAAAAACTCTTTTTTCTCAATTTCGTCAATAAATGTTTGTGCTAAGAAATCAATTTCAAAATGTGATTTTTTTTCAACTAAAATTTTTAAACATTTTATGCTTAAATGTTCTTTGAAAAAATCATCTATATCTGTGTCAAAAATCTTTTTTACTTTCAAACTGTCTTTGAACAAATATGAAAGCTGAATTTTCAATGTTGATATAATCTCTTTTGAGTCATCAAAATCGAAAACCCACCTATTCGCTTTAGATCTAATATCGTCAACGAAATCAAAAATCTGCACATTATCCACAATTTTGGTATAATTTCCGTCTTTATTATCGCGGTAAAAACTTAGTGCGTTTAAAATCTTTTTATCAATAAAACAAAAAATAGGAATACCTTTTTGTTGTGCGGTTAGGTACTCAGTGTTGGTTATTGACTTTCCTGTTTCTATAATACTTCCGTATCGATTACCAATTATTAAAACAAATATATCGGCAAACTCATGCACATTTTTTATACAGTTTTCTACAGCGTCTAAATTAGGTTCTACTGGAAAGTTATTGGTTTCTGAAAGAACTGGATTATGACCAAATTGCTCAATAAAATCTTTTAGATTTGATCTGATCTGCGATAAATCGAAACATGTTGAGCTTACGAAAACATTGAGATTGTTCATATTCTTCTTATTTTAATTTTACTAATTGAACAAATATACAAAATCCACATACCCTTTTTGCATTGTTATGTTTATCGCATTCTCAGCCATTAGGAATTATCCCTATATTTTCCACAATTTCAAACCGGATCCGCAGGCAACCGTGCCGGGCCGTTTTTCGGTTTCCCCCTTCCACCCCAATAAATTGTAAAAAATTTGTAAGATTGTAAGGAATTATCTTTTTTCCCGATTTGTAAGGACTTACAGATCTATTTTTATTTTGTAAGGATTGACTGATTCTTACAAAAAAAATGTAAGGAAATACAACCTTACAAATTCCTTACAAACTCAAAACCCAGGTCTTACAAAATTTTCTGAGCATCAATTTTCAGAAAATCAATCGCTTAACCCTATCCTTACAACCTTACAAAAAAATACCAACCTTTTATAGTTTTAAACTATTTAGTTTAAATTTAAACCAAATATCAATTTTATTGTTATATTTGTGTAAATGAACTATTTAAGAAATTATCGCAATCGATATATTGTGAGCATCGAGCTGGTTTCCGCGCTCGATGATTCTTCATTTTTAATATCGCCGCCGGATGGATTTACGGACGACATGGTTCGCGTCGAATACAACGGCGTTTATTTCACCATCAGTACCGTAGAGCTCTCGCAGAAAAGCAAGTCCACTACCGCCGGAACCGCGTACACGGTTCTGCTGGAATTTAATTTCCCGAATTTTCCTGGTGCAGATTCGTTCCAGGTTGCTTTCTCCAAACTCGCAGAAATCAGGCTCACGCTCAACACCGGAGCCGTGATACGAATTAATAAGAATGATATTGCCTTGAATACGCCCATTAACGCGGAATTCACAAGCAACTTAAAAACCGTTGGATTCTCAGCACAGGTATCACAGATATTTCCGCTAAAGATTGATGAGCAGTAACATTGTTCCGCTTCGGTTACGGCCGCACCTGGTTTCATTTTTAATGAAGGAAATGAAAGGCGTAGGGAAATCCTTCGCCGGTTACAAGTGCAAGGTGCTGAATGTTCCCGCCTACTCTTTTATCGGGTCTTTCCTCCTGGAGCATCTGGAAAAGATCGATTATCCTGTAAAAAATATTGAGACGTTCAATATTTTTTTAGATGTCGCCGCCACCTCCAGGAAGCGCTACGTATCGAAAGGAAATTTTTATAAAATAGAATCCTTGGGAAAATCCTTCGTTTATCTGCCAGAAGAATTTGTGGAGACTATTAATAATATTTTCGAGCAGCAGTTTCGGAATTCGTTTTTCAACTTTGTAGATGCCCGTGTTGAAAACAACGCGCCCGTTACGCAGGCCATTCTTTCCTTCATTGACAAATATGATCTCTTCGAAGCCAACGTAACGCAGATCCAGCTTCGGCAGCTCTACTATCGGATGAAGGAAGAGGGTTTATGCTTTTCGCTGCAGAATAAATTACGCCGGCAATAATAATTTTATCTTTTTGTGTTTGTGGGCCGTGCGGGAAATTCCGGGCGGCTTTTTTTGCGTCACAACACCAACCGGACAAACCATTGATTTTTGCACTAAAGATTTTCCTGAAAAATGAAGTTTTTAAAACTCGATAAAAAGAAAGGTTCCGGCGGTCCGGCGATCAAAAGCAGATATGCGTTTTTGATCTACTTAGACGATATCGCGTATCTGCCTCCCACGAATGATAAAGGAGTGCGGATGGAAGGCGATATTCTGCTGAAGGAAAACTGCACCATGATGCCGCTTTATTTAACGAGCTCGTCTCAGGAATTTTCTTACGATACTTTGGGAGACGACGACGAGAAATCGTACAAAGTTAAATTTTCCGGCAATCACCCTGGGACCGAACTGGAAGCATTGGAATTTGCGAAAAACATGATCGAGCAGCCCTTCTTGGTTTTGATTCCTGCCTGTATCCCTGCGGATCCCTGGAAGCTGCTGGGCGAAATAACGAATCCGTTAATATTTACTTCCAGCCACAAAGCGACCAAAGACAGTTCCCGCTTCACATTTAACTTTGAGCAGCGCATCGGTTCCGAATATATTTATTTTTCCTACGGCGGTGTAGAAGTTCCGTCCAGTGGCGACGGTGTTCATCCGCCAAGTGGCGGTTTTGATCCCACGAAATGGGCACGCATTGATGCCTCGAATATTGATGAACACGTGGCAGCATGGCGGGAAAAATTAGGGATAAATGAAACCCCTCTCCCCGATGCCGTCCTCACCATCGGCGCCGTAACCGCTACAACTTCCTCGATCAACATCGCGCTTTATTCCGGGGGCTTCAACAGTGTGCGAATAAACAACACAGTGTATTCAAAAAACACGCCCGATGCCTGGACGTTTCCGACTGTGACGGGTGAAGAAGTATTTGATATTTACGCTTTGCCAGATCCGCAGATTTTCTATTTAGCGCGCAACGGCGAGGAAATCCCCGAAGGTGCGCTCATGGTGACCACCATTACCATCTCGCCGAGCGGCGTGGTGATTGGCGAGCCTACGGGATCGCAGTACAAACAGCAAGCCGACGATAACTGGAGAAATGTAAACATCATCAGCAATGATGGACTTTATTTGCCGGCGACCACGCGCCCGAGTTCCTTTCATATTTCCTTTGGCGAGGAGATCACTACGCCGAAGATATTGGGGCTGGAAGTTGGCGCAAAGGTCTTTGCCTGGCCCGGGAAAGCATTTACGGTTTATACCGAAAAAGATACCATGCTGGAGGCGCCGGAAGCTTTTGGCGCTACGGTTCTGCCCTTTGCGGCGGCAACCTCTTATTTGGCAAAAGCCGGCACTTATACGCGCGTGCAGATTAAAGCCGGAAAATTGGTAGTGACTACTAGCTCGGGCGGCGCGTCTTTCCCCTCTGGCGCAAACGAAGGCGACGTGCTTTCTTTTGAAGGCGGCGAAGAAGTTTGGAGCGGGCGGCTGACGGACGCGGAAAACGATATTTCTGCGGAAGAATACAACCGTGCTTTGGAGGATTTTGTTTTAAATGGCAAAATTACCAATTTAGGAATCCATCAGATTTCAATTACTACAACTACTTCAATTACTACGGATACACTTGGAAATGCACCTTTGAGTAGTGTTGCAGATAAATCACAACATGGCAGAAATGTAGTGATAGATAATGGTGTTAATGCTATTAGTATCACTTGCAATACCACTATTCCGGGTTTTATTGCGAGCTATACGAAATTGGGCAGTGCTGCAATAACTTTTGTAGCAGGAGCAGGAGCAACATTAGTGCAGGTAGATGGTGTATCCATTTTAAGTGGTGCAGTAGGCAGTACAGCGTGTTTAACAAGATATGGAAATACTTTTTATCTTCAAATATCTAATAGATAATGTTTAACCCAATTCAATTTTACGAATCAGGAAGAGCAAGGAAAAAGATTTTCGAAGCTATTTTTGATACAACAAAAACAAGTGCAGGAAGTTCATCTAGCAATCAAATTAAACTTTTGTTTGCAGGAACTTCTTTTGATATAAAAACAATTGATTGGGGAGATGGAATAGTTGAAGTTTATACAACTAATATTCCCAATGTGACTCATATATATACAGTAAGTGGTGTTTATAATATTAAAATTATTTCTAATCAATTTAGATTATCGTTTGGGAATAATTCTGACAAGCTGAAACTTTTAGAGATTAAAACATGGGGAGGTTTGTATTTATATGGAAGTTGTTTTACGGACTGTTCAAATTTAATTCTAAGCAACGTTATCGATGTCCCTAAAATGGATACGACATCTTCAGGAGTTTTTACTAGGTGTTCAAGTATAACAACGATTAATAAATTAAATGAGTGGGATTTTTCAGTTTTAACATCACCCATAGGGTTTTTTAGTGGATGTTCTAAATTTAATCAACCGATAAATCTTAATACTTTAAACGCAACATCTTTAGCTAGTTTCCTTTTTAATTGTTCATCATTTAATAGTTCAATTACTTTAAATACTGATAAAGTAGTAAATCATACTGATTTTCTAAGAGGAGCGACGGTATTTAATAACAGCATAACCTTTAGTAGTTATGTAATGTATTCTATCGTTGGATTTTTCAGGGATGCTAAAGCATTTAATCAAACAGTGGCGCACTGGGATACCTCAAATGTAAATAGTCTTGCTTTAGTGTTTTATGGTGCATCTGCATATAATCAAGATGTATCTACTTTAGATATTTCCAATGCTTTATCAGTTAACGGTTTATTTTTTAATGCTACAAACTTTAATCAGGATATTTCAGCATTAAACTTTAATATAAATACAGATACTACCAATATTATGAGTGGTAAAACATTTAATAATTATAATAAACTTTTCTACAATAATCTTTTACAAAAATGGGCATCTGCTTTCATTGGTACAGGTAGAACTAATACTAATAAAAATATTAACATGGGAACAATCAGATACACATCAGCAGGTAAATCCTATCGGGATGCGCTAGTTGCAGATGGCTGGAATATAACAGATGGGGGCTTAACAGTTTAAAAAAAATGCAATGATAAAATTTAAATCAAAAAGAAAAGTAGAACGCTACGATGAGTATAACCGCTCACTGGGGATGTTCACCATGCGCATGATTATCAACGGCATCAATCGGGAAAACGACCTGATTACACCGTATGGGTTCTACTACTACATCAATGATGTAGATGAATGTATTACCGTGGCACCGATAAAAAACACTTCATTCACGCGTGAGCAGGCAGCACAGATAGAAGCGCAGTTGCCGCCATTAACAAGTAACAACATCTTTGATGTGATAGACGAAAGAGCCGTGCAGTTCACCTTCCTGAAATGGCAGATGGAAAATGGCAGCAGCTTTGGGCTGATGGCTGATGAATGGGAAATAGATGTGGATTAAAATGAAAAAAATAAAAGGCTTTGCCCTGCTCACCCTCGCTACCGGATTAATCATTCCGCTCACGCTCATCAACAGAAACAACGTGCGCGAAGAGTACGGTGATACGTACGGCTACTTCCGCGATACCGCCAAGAACATCGACATCTGGGCAAATCGCGAGTTCAGGGCAACATGGAACAAGGAACTCCGCACAGAAGCGGGTTATGAGTTCGGCAAAGAGGGTGAAACAATTTCGGAAGCACTACAAAGAAACTGGGAACTGGGAACCTTAACGAAAAAAGGACAGAAGCTGTACAACATCATCAACCGCATAGATCCGGGGCATTTTAACGAATTATAAAATGGAAAAAACAATGACACTCCTGTACATTATTTCTGTATCTGCCGCTGGGGCGATAGACACCACCACCGTGGAGCCGATCTTTCGGGATGTCATTTTTATTTTAATAATGATAACAGGTGTTGGCATGGCCTTAACCCTCGATAATAACCGCCCCGACGTAAAGCGGAAGATCACCCTCGCTTATTTTTTTTTCCGTCTTTTCCTCGGTGTTCTTTTCCCTGCTCGTTATTACCGCTTATTTGGAATTCAATTTTGCCAAATTCTGGTTTTACCTTTTGGTCGGTTTTACCGCCGCACTCTCGCCGCAATTTGCCCGGAAGGTTTTGCCCGAAGCTCCGGAAGAACTGAAGAAAGGTGCGTTCAACCTTCTGCGCGCTTTCTTCTCTGGCATGGCGCGGAAGTTAGAAGGAAATAATACTAACATTAAAGACGAAGAAAATGACACTTTATGATCTTACCCTACTCGAAGGCACTGTACTCGCGCTGAACGTGATTACTGCCACCTCTTATTTGGCACTCGCCATCAACATAAGGCAAATGCGCGGTTATCTGCGTTGGAACAAACACATCTACCCAACCATGATGTGGGGAAGTCTCGTTTTGTCGCTCTCGCTTTTCCGGCTTCTCGTAACGTACTATTTCTTTGAAGTTTCAGATTCCACCGCCTGGATTATGGTTTTTATATTTCTCGGAATGATGGCCATAGGTTATGCCGTTGCCGCGGAAGCGAAAAGGTTGGCGCACAAATACGACCGCTTGCAGGCGCAGGACAAAGAAATCACCCACCTGAAAGGTATTATCGAACTTATGAAGAAAAACAAAATCATCATCATGCTGGGCGCACTTTTATTCTTAGTGAACTGCGGCGGCATGAAAAAGGAAATTTCCCGGCTTACCGAGGAAAACAAGACCAAAACCGAGCAGTCGGAAAAACGCATCTCCGAACTCACCGCCAAAATTTCGGAAGTTGAAAAACTCGAAACCGAAACTAAAACCGAACTACATCAAAAAACCACGGAAATTTCGGAACTCAAAAAAGAAAAATCTGAACTGCAGGAAAGTCTGGAGAAAAAAGACCGCACCGATTTCAGCGTGAAAAACCCGACCGGGCCAATAAAGATCACCGACACCAAAGGCAATCAATATGAATTTGAAGGCGGCGCGGGAACCGAAATAAATAACAGTTCGGAATCCACCCTTTCCACTACTATAAAACAACTGAAAGAAACGGTTCAGGAAAAGTCGCAGCGCGTACAGTTCCTTGTGCAGTCTATCTTCCAAAAGGATAACGTCATCAAACAAAAAAACGCCGAAATAAAGGACAAAGAATCTGAAAATAAAAATTTAAAAAAAACCACGGTCGATCTCTACGAGAATTTACAGAAAGAAAAAACGCGCACCGGCACGCCAATTTACTACTGGATAGGCGCGGGCATGATGCTGATGATCCTGCTGCAACTCGCGTGGAAAATTCTTTGGAAAAACTACGGCCCCGGAATCATCGATCGGTTTAAAAACGGAAAAATACAGTAAAATGAAAACATTACAAGAATGCGATTACGTAACGGCGGCGAACTTGCTCAACTGCGAAGTTGCGGCGATCAAAGCCGTGGAAGAAGTAGAATCTTCCGGCAGCGGCTTCCTTTCCACGGGCGAACCCAGAATTCTTTTTGAAGGTCACGTTTTTTACCGCCTCACAAAAGGAAAATTTGGCGTTTCCAATGTTTCTTATCCGAGTTGGATCTCGAAATATTACAATGAAAACCAACACTTGCGATTGGCAAAAGCTATTACGTTGAACCGTGAAGCCGCACTACAGTCCGCTTCCTGGGGGAAATTCCAGATCATGGGCGAAAACTGGAAGTCACTTGGATATTCTTCTCTCCAGGAATTCATCAATGCCATGTATGCCAACGAGACCGAACATTTAATGGCCTTCGTGAAGTTTGTGAAAGTAAACGGCTTGGCTGATGAATTAAAGCGCAAAGATTGGGCGGGATTTGCACGAGGGTACAACGGTCCGGGTTATGCGAAAAACCAATACGACAAAAAAATGGCCGCCGCCTACCTTAAATTTTCACGGAAATGAACATTTTAATAATTCTTTTACAAATGCTTCTTTCAGTCCGCATTTTCCGGCGGAAAAAATAAGCCAATTCACTTATAAGTTATGTTTATAAGGTCAAAATAAAAGTGTCCTGAGCAGTTGTTTAATTAGCGAAAATGAGATGTTTTTATCGATGGTAGCGACAATGATGTCGTTACCATTTTTTTTTATAAATTTGATATCTCTACACATGCCCTCATATCAAAATTTTTTATTTTTTTATGAAGCAGGAACCGTTCAGAAATGAGCGGTTTTTTTTATTTATATTTGGATAATTCAACAAACTCTATTCTAATGCAAAAAATTCCCTTTGAGGTAGCCGAAATCCGGGTTAATACATCTTCAATGGGTGGTTTTAGTCTGGATATAATTTTAAAAGATGGCATGCAACTCAAAAGCACGTTTCGGGACGAAAAACAATATGACGCAGCGGTTGCGGCCAAAGGCAACATAACGCAGTTGAAATCCATTTTCAATACTTTCATAAAAGAATTTATAAATAACAATCCGCAGTATATTTATTATTACACCAACTGCGAACTTTTTATGACGTCGTTTACTAACCTTTTGGAAAATCCGGAAGGAGAGGATTTGGTTTACGAATCCTTCGATCTAATCCGTCACTGTGCAGTGGAAAAAAATATTGAATTCGATGGGTATTATGAGCAACGCTGGCGCGAGTCAGCCGATACCATTATTAATTTTGATGAAGATTATTTCGACGATCCGGATAAAATACAATTGTACGTTTTCCTGTCTGCGGCTGTAGACGAAGAAATTTTTGGTTTTCTTCACCACGTTTATAGTACGTTATTCAACGAAGAACTTTCCACAGAAATGGTCCGGGAGAAAATTGAGTACCTCACAAAAGAAAGAGGCGTCCGTTTTTAAATTTGCTACAATTTAGATCAAATCAAGTGATATATTTCGTTCCGGAATGTATCACTTTTGCGTTATGGAAATTGCAGGCATCATCTTAGAAATTACCTCTCGGTTAATTCGCATCAGTACCTACGAAAAGAAGCAGGAGATCGATGTATACTATACGGCCACTAATGCAGAAGACGTAAAAGCGCTGATAAAGTATGAAATGGTGAAGTTTGAAATTAAACTTCAATCTGTGGAAGTGGGCGAAGAGAAATTAGCCCGCTGCTGGCTAACGTTTATTATAAGCCCGACCAAAAGACAGGAAAGCAAACCCGAAGAGGAAAAACCTGGATGGGGACAGAAAAGAACCATGCGGTAAACACGTATTTTTTTGCGTCACAACTTTATAATTCACTCTAAAACATCTTTGCAGCAAGATTTTTAGATATGAAAATAAATACGGCTTCCAATATTTTCCGCGGTGCTTGGCTACTGAATCCTGCGTACGCACCAGAACTCGAAATGCTGGCGAACAGTCATAAGAATGGCGCAACCGGAAACGTGATCGATCGTAAAGAATTTTTCGCAGCTGCAAAAAATACAAGTGCTTCTCCGGGTCAACCGAAACAGGAACGCCGGATTATTAAAGTCCCGATGCGCGGACTTCTTCCTGCCTACGGTAATTGGTACAATGTCGGCGCCGACGATTATCTCGAATTTTTTCGCTTAGTCAACAATAACGATTCTATTTCCGCTGTGGTCTTAGATTGCAATGGCCCCGGATCCTCCGTGGATGCCATCAACCTCATGAAAGAATTTGTCGACGAAAAAAAGAAACCGTTTGTCGGTTTATCAAATCTCTGCTGTTCCGGTCACTTATGGAGTTTATCCATGCTTTGCGATCATCATATGTCCTATGGTGATATCAGCCCGAGCATTGGATCGGTCGGCGTCATGTCGATGGTAATCGACGACAGGGAAGCCATGGAAAAAGACGGCTACAAAGTCATGATGATCCGTGCTCCGCAATCCACAACCAAAGGTCAGGCGATGGTAGATTACTACGCCAAAAACGACGAAGCTTTCATTAAAGCGTATGAAGATGAAATGGAACCAATGGCGGCCGCTTTCATTAATGACATGAAAAAATACAGACCGAATATCGATCAGAAAGCCGACGGCATTTTTACCGGTTCGGTTTACAATGCAAAAGACGCCCTGAAATATGGTGTCATCGATTCCATCGGTTCAGAAAAAAAAGCCTTTGCACTCGCTCAGGCACTCGCAGAACTCAACGAAAATTAATAACCATAAATTCTTAGTATCATGTTGAAAGAAAAATTTCAAGCAGTGATCGCAGTGGCACTTCTCGCGCTGGGATTGAAAGAGCTCCCGAAAGGAGACGACGGGAAGTTGGCGTTGGATGCGAAACAGACAGATGATCTGAAAGCAACCTTCACCGGAAAAAACTATGAAGCATTTGTAAAAGTTGCAAATGAAGTTCTTGCAGAAGAGCAAGGAATTACCGCTGCAGAACAGGCAGAAAAAGACAGTGCTAATGCGCTTCTTGCTTCTGTATTGAAAGGCAACGCAGGCGGTGAAGGCGACGAGCCCGGCACTCCAGCAACGCCAACAGCAGTTGCACAGCAAGTGGTTAAGGTTGTAGAAAATCAAGCGGCTACGATTGCTAAATTAAGTGCAGAGCCAGAAAGCGCACCCAGAACAGTAAGTGCTGGAAAAGCGGTTTTATTTGGAACTGCCTTATTGGCCTCCATCTCAACGCCAACGCATTTGTTTGGAACCAATCCACAAGCGGCAAACAAGATCTTCGCTTTCGAGGGAAGAAACTGGAACGCCAAGGCTGCCGGTAAATCAACTGCAAAAACAGACTTTACCGATGTTTCTACCATCACCAGATTAAATGAAGACTTACGCGAATTCCAGGTGCAAAACCCGACCTTCTTGCGTGATCTTTATATGGAGGATTACGGTTATCCGTCTTTCTGGCCAAAAAGATTTGGGGTTTTAGATCAGATCTCCGATGCTGTTTTCGAATTGGGTTCCGTAACTCAGGCAAGAAAACCGGATTGGACTCCAGGTTTGGAAATGTTCATCGAAGCCGAGAAAAGAAGAATCTATCGGATTCAGATCGATCTGGAATTTGATGGCTATCAACTGCAGGAAATGGAAACCTCCTGGTTAAATTCTATCTGGAATTTCGATGGGTCTTCTCCGTACAAGCATTCTTTCATTGCTCAGCTCTTAATCAGAGTTTCTGCCAATGCCAGACGTGAAGATGCAGAAGGTGGAATCAACGGAATCTACGCACCAAATATCCATGGTATCAAAACCAAAGGGCATTATTTGAACGCTCAGTCTGGTCTTCGTCACCAGTTGTATATGTTCCGCGATGTCTTCAAAAGAATTGCACCAACCGTTTCAAAAGTGGGTAAATTCTCTTCTGCCAATGCGTACGATTACGCAAAAGGAATGATCGAATCAATGCCTTTAGCCATCCGTAACAAAGCCGGTATGTGCATGTATTTATCCCCGACCAATATCATCAAGATTCAGGATAACTATAAAACGCAGAACGCATTGCACAACGATTACACGACGAATAAAATCGAGTACATCGACGGTTATCCAAATATCAAGTTTGTGGGCTTGAAGCAATTGGAAGGTTCTAACCTGATATTCATCACCGATGAAAACAACATCGAAGTTTTAGAATATCTACCGGCTGAAAAAGAGAAATACAGAATCGAAGAGTTGAAGAGAAATACGTACGTGCATGCAGATTACCGTTTCGGTGTTGCTTTCGTATTCTCCGGCTTCAATCTTCCTGCAAACTCTTCTTTCCGCGGTATTGCTCAGTACATCTGGGTGAATGATGAACCGATTTTCCCTGCAACTACGGCTGTGCCATTATTTGGTAAGCCAATGAGCGCACCGGTCGAAATCAATTACAACAGGTTGTATGTACATCCTGAATTGGTTTCAGATGTTACCGTTCTTACAGGTTTACCTGCAGGCACGATCGTGGAGATCATCGGAAACGAGCAGTTGGTCACAACCAGTAAGATCCTGAAAAAGACGACGCCAAACGCCGGAAATCTTGATCTGACTGTGGACTTTAATCCGAAAACAATGTACAAGCTGATCTTAGCCGTAAAGGCAGACGGAACGTACAAAGAATTGGCGCGCGTTGCAGACTTCCCGACTGGAATTCCTGCAGTGGCAACTTTCGATGAATTGGTTATCGACTACAACGACGGTGCAGTTCAGAAATACGAAGGTGCTGAAGGAACGTTAACCGATATCCTAAACGGAAACGAAGGTTCTGAAATTACCATCAAAGGTTCTGAAACCGCTTTAACAGTTGCTTCAATTACCGGAAAAGTTGTAATGTCTTCCAGCGCGGTACTCAATACAGACGACAAATATGTAACCTTGAAAAACTTCGGTGGCGTTTGGTACGACATCGCAAGAGGGTAGAAATATCGGGGCTTCGTTTTTTCCTGAAGTCCCTTTTTTTTAATTTTTAAAAACATACAAAATTATGAGTGGTTACACTTTAAAAAAAGTAGATAAGCCTGCCGCTGGTTCAGGCGCTCCAAATACAGGAAGCAGATTCGCTTACCTGGCTTGGATAAAAGATTTGGTTTCCTTTCCGGATACCGACGACAGCAACGTCATGTTAACAGGCCAACCCGTTTTCAAAGAAGGCAAAGGGTTGATTCCCGTGTACATCACTTCCTCTTCCAGAGAATATTCCTTTGAAGTTCAGGGAGACCAGGATGCGCGCAGTTTCAAAGTCAAGTTTATGGGTACGCACCCGGGAACCGAACGCGAGGCTTTGGAGTTTGCACGAAACATGATGGATGAAGAATTTATTATTTTCATTCCGGGATGTCAGTCGACAGATCAGGTGAAAGTTTTGGGACGTCCTTGTGAACCTTTGGTTTTCAAAGCAAGTCACAAAGGCGGAAAAGACGGCAGTAAATTCGAATTCACTTTTGAGCAGGAAGTAGGCGGAAAAAACACCTACATGTTGTACGACGGACCTTTGGTGCTTCAGGAAACTGTTTACGGAACGGTAGATTTTACCGATCCTTTAACAGCCCTTACGGCGGTTCAGAAAGTAGCGACCACTGTTGCAGCGCAACCTTTGTCGATTACTTCTTTAGATGGGATTACCGAAAAGCAGGTGACTTTCATCGGGCAGGAAGCTAATCCCGCAATTGCCGGCACCATTTCCGATGATACCACCGGACCGGTAATGATTTTGCTGAAAGGCGGATTACAATGGAAAGCCGTGCAAAACTCAACCATTACGTTTGAAGTTTTCGAAACTGGAAGCGTAACGGTCTTAATCGAACGTTGGAGAACCTAGTTTAATTTTTTCATAGTTTTATTTTTATTGGAAATCCCGCTGCGTTTTGTAGCGGGATTTTTTTATCTTTGATGGAAATTAAACACATAAATTATAATGACAAAAATTGACCTAATAGAAGATGTCGCAGATGAATTTCGAAGCAAATACCCAGAACTGACAATGTTTGAGGCTTTGTCATTAGGCGTACAAACTCAAAGAAACCAAATTTTGGAGAATGGATTTGTTGTAAGTAAAAATGATAAATATCCGAGTGGCCTTGAAGCTATAAGTATTGCTTTAGGATTTACAGATAATATGGCAGATTTAACTATCGCAAAAGCATTAGAAAACATTTCACTGAAAGATTAAATTCTATTTAAAAAAAATATTTTCCCGTTGCATTTTGTAGCGGGATTTTTTTGCTTATAAAAAGTCGTTTTTTGCGTCACAACTTTACGCTGTGGCGCTTTCTATTTTCGCCCTATGGAAAATACGGTTACGCCACTCAAAGCCATGGAAATCATGCGGGAACTCTCCCGACAAAATATTCCTTTCACCATTAAATTCTTTTCGCTGAATGCGACCGAAAAGACTTCTAAGGGAATCGTGGAAGAAAAGAACATTATTCTCATGCAGGGTTATCGCCGTAATCAAAGTAAAAAAGCAGACATCCTCGCCAGTTTCCAGAGATTGGACACCGGGGAAAACCGCCAGTTCTATTGGCCACTGCTCTGCGAACTCAACGGTAGAAAAATAAAACCATGAATATAGGATTCAATACATCAGCAACGGAAGAACTGACCGTTGAAAAAAGCGCAAAAGGGGCGATCGTTTCTACGCCGTCCACGTGTTTTACTTTTTCGGTAGAAGATCCCGGCTTTAATCCTCGGGAAGATGGTCCCGTGGAGCATTTCGGTTGGGGCATGGGCATGCAGGTGATTGAAGGAATTGAACTGATTCCGTACGGTACCAGAAACGATATTCCGCAACTGTTGCGCGAAACGGTTTACAACAATCCCAACATTCCGGGCATTATGGAAA
Source organism: Kaistella sp. 97-N-M2 (assembly GCF_021513235.1). Classification (NCBI taxonomy): domain Bacteria; kingdom Pseudomonadati; phylum Bacteroidota; class Flavobacteriia; order Flavobacteriales; family Weeksellaceae; genus Kaistella; species Kaistella sp. 97-N-M2. Next base: position 82,370 of record NZ_CP090976.1, read on the forward strand.
AGAAGCAGCAGCTTCTTTGGGGTCAGGGTCCCATGTTGTACGCGGATCAATTAATTGATGGAAAGCCGGGGCGCGAGTGGGCGTATGACTCCGACATTCAGAACTGGCTGGAATCATTTGATTACAAAGAGTATTTACATAAAATCATTGTTGATCATTCTTTCATGCAGGGCGGTTTTCACGAAATGGTAAACGCCAAATCGGGAAGGCTCGGTAAAAACAGAATCCATAGCCTGGAACATCTAAACCCGATGTGGACGCGTCTCGGCAGGGAAAATAAATCAGGGAAGCCAACCCATTGTTTTGTCTCCGATTCTTTCATGGCGTTTACGCCGGAAGGGTATAAATTATATCCACTGTTCGACAAAAAAGATCCGTTCAAAAGTGGGCGGTCTGTTCATTACGGCCGACAATATACTTTTGCCACCGACTTCTACTCTATTCCGACCATCTACGGTGCGTTGGAATGGATCCGCCGTTCGACTGCAATTCCATTGATTTTAAAAGCGTTGTCGAAATTCTCCATGAACGCCAAATATCATGTGACTTCTCCGGCTGCCTTTTGGGACAAAAAGCGGGAAGAAATGCAGGCGGATTGTGGCGCTCGAAATGTTCCGTACGAGGAATCAATGCTCGATGATTACGAAAGATTATTGTTCCGAAGCATTATCCAGACTTTATCAGGCGAAGGAAATGCCGGAAAGATTTGGCACACAAAAGATATTTACGCACCCGATGGAACCAACTTAACCACGTTGGGTTGGACCATCAAAGCCATTGACCAGAATATTAAAGAATTTGTAGAAACGCAAATTTCTATTGCCAATAAATCAGATTCCGCGGTTTCATCAGCTGTTGGGATTCATAAATCTTTAGCGGGAATTTCAGGCGAAGGAAAAGCAGATTCCGGATCCGAGCAGCTGTACGCCTATTTGATGTACAAATTAACCGGCGTGCGGATTCCCGAAATGATCGTCATGGAAATGGTGAACAATGCCATTAAAATAAACTTCCCCGAAAAGAATTTGAAATTGGGCTTTTACCATGAAGAAGCGCAGCGCCAGGAAGATCAATCGAGTAAGGACAGACCAAAAAATAAAGACTTATGAAAATTCTATTCAATAAAGACAATGCCGAATCAGGCGAAATACTCGACGTTCTCGGCTTTACGGATGCAGATATTAACTTGGCGAAAGTTTGGCCGTATCTGCGTTCCGCTTCCCGCGAAATTCAAACGATCATTGGTGAAGATAATTACACGATCTGTGAAACGGTTGGCGATGATATCGATGCCGCGGAAGATGAAAACGCAGAACTCTACGATCTCGTTCGCTATGCAATTGCTCTGGATGCTTTCCGAAAATATGCGCCACTCAATGACCTGGCATTTACCAACGAAGGCAGGTTGTTCCGTCGTGATGAACATCAGGTCGCTGCCTTTCAATGGCAGATTGATAATTCAAATGATGCCATGGAACGCAGATATTACGAGTCTGTGGACGAAATCATCAACTTCATCATGGATTCCGAGCATCTGGAGCCCTCGGATTACATGATGCAATTTTCAGGGCTTTACGTGCCGAATTTGAAATCCTTTCAGAAATATGTGAATATTAACGATTCGCATCTGCTCTATTTTAAATTGGCGCCGTCGCTCCGGCTGTGTGAGCAGCGCGAGATCATCAACAGAATGGGCGCTAAATTTCAGGAATATAAAGCTGATGCTATGCGCGACAGCTACATTCACGGTTTAGTTCAAAATATCTGCGTGTATTTCGCAATGGCAGATGGTATTCAGAAATTTTCTGTTCAGTTGTTCCCCGAAGGTTTAATGAAAGCAGGAAAAGAAAGTCAAGCCAATAAACGGTCTGCCTCGGGTTACGATAAAGAAAGTATCACTTTATTTTATCGGTCAGAATTAGCCAGTCTGCTCAAAATGCTGGAGATCGAAATGAAAAAACTGGAACCTGTTTACACTTCAAAACCGCAAATCAATTTCGGAAAAGATGACGGCTTTGTCACGACTTCTTAAATCAAATGGTTTAACTTTCAATTAATTGGTTTAAATTTGAATTAAAATTTAACCTATGGCTAGAGAAATAAAATTTAGAATTTGGGATGGATCTCAAATGAACTACCATGTATTAGCAGGAAAACTCGGTGTTTTTTATGCTTCTATTGATCCAAAAGATACTGCATCTGTGATTAATACAAAATATCCTGAAAACATTGAACCAATGCAATTCATTGGATTAAAGGATAAAAACGGAACAGAAATTTATGAAGGTGATAAACTGCAAATAAAAACAAGTGCGGGACGAACCGAAGTATTCACAGTTGTTTATGACATTCATCGCAGAGAAACTAAGATTGGTTTTACCGTGGACATTCCCTCATTTGCATTTGTAAATAGTGAAGGATTTCCAACTTATCCAATCGTGGATAATTATTTAAATGGACATGATTTAGAGATCATCGAAGTAATCGGACACATCTACCAATAATATGCACTCCCTAGAACTCCCCGAAATAGAAAAACGCCTTTGGCTTCCCGAAAATCTCGGGGAATGCGACAAACGCCAATATCTTGATGCTGCCAAACTCGTCCTCATGTATCAAATGGGCGATGTGACTTTGGAGCAATTCCGCGTCCTGCTGCTCTACTCTTTGCTCAATATGGAATTTGAAGAAAGTTCTTTCGAACACATCCAGGAAGAAAAGTGGGAAAATATTTATCTGTGTTCCGAGCTGCTGAATTCCTTTTTTAGAATTGATGATGATGGCGTGATGCATTTAATTCAGGATTACATCCACAATCCTGTAAAGGTGGTTCATTATAAACTGCATTCCTTCCATGGACCGAAAGACAGTTTTCAGAATATCACCTATGGACAATTGGAAGACGGCGTGGGCGAAATGAATAATTTTATGAAGTACGGCGAATTCGAAAGCCTGGTAAAACTGTTTGCTATTTTTTACCTGAAGAAAACCGAAAAATATTCGAAAGTCAATATCGAGAAGCGAATCACTTTCTTCAGTCAGCTCGATATCCGGTACGTGTACGGATTTTATCTTCTTTTCATTTCCTTTTTCAATTATCTCACCAAAGAATGCATCATCGTTCTGGATGGAAAAGAACTGGATTTGCGAATCCTGTTCAATGCTTCTGAAAATACGCAAACAACGGAAACCTCCGACGAACCCGAAAGTTTGGGAATGCGCGCCACTTCTTTCCAATTGGCAGAAAGCGGCGTTTTCGGAACGTTGTCAGAGCTCAGAGAATCTGATGCGATGATGGTTTTGATCAGAATGTATGATCTCGTCCTCCGGAACCGAAAGGAAGAGGCCGAACAAAAAGCCCTGGAAGAAAAATCTAAAAACCAATCTCATGATTAATCCAGTTATTTTAAAAGAATTGATGATGGAAGCAACGGCTTCAATTCCGTCCATTAAAAAACGAGAAGTTTTAGTAACCGATGATGAGCTCGTCGAATTACTCGGAGATCACAAAGCCGGCGACAATATTCTTTTGGTAGCCGTGCTGCCCACTTACGGCGGTGGCGGACAGGAAGATGAAGCGAGTATCATTTCTTACATGCAGTTTTTTCTTCTGGAAAAAGTAGATTATAAATCCTTTAAAAATCGGGACGAATATTTAAACGTATTCGAAAGAACCCTCGCGGCTGCAGTTGATTTTTTGGTACAAATGTTCACGGCTACGGGACGTAATTGTACCGATGAAATTTTGCAGTACGATTACCAGATTCGTCCAGTTTCCCGCAAAGCCCAATGCAACGGCTATGAAATTCAAATAGATTCCAAAGCCTTTATCGATAACTATTAAAACTTAAAAATATGTTTGCACTGATCGTTATTATTTTCACAGGATTGTTGGTTATCTTCGGAATTGTCGGGTGGCTTTACCTCGATCACAAGAAGAATAGCGACGAAATCCGGAATTATTTTAAAAATAATTTTGATAAATTTTAAAAGATGGATCTCTTAGCCGATAGAAAAGCCGATGACTCCCCGATCTTCCGCGCACACATGGAACGCACGCTGAAAGAGCACGCCCGCAAAATGGATGAAAAACAATCTGCGGGTTATTCTGTTTTTAAAGATCCCTCTTTCAGTGGCCGCAGTTATTCTACCGATGGAGATTCCCTGACTTACACGCAATCTGCACTCTATCGTTTTGTGGATATGAAAAAACTTCGGTATCCCGGAACGCAAACGCAGTACAAAAGAAAGAAAGTTTACGATTTTCACAACCGCATTATTATGGGGCATTACAACGGAATTATGAAAGACCTGATCTACGGCGCAGCTGCTGAAGTTGAAGCAGATCTGCGGTCGAAAATCGACAATACCAATATTTAAAAAAGTAGGTTAAAACAAACTTTTTACCTATCTTTGAGTTATGGAAACGCTCAATAATTACTTTAAATACATCAACTTAAAAGCCTTCTGCATCAACTACGGCCTGAATTACGAATTTACGCGGCAGGTGTTGCAGGGCAAAAGACCGCTGACGGAAAAATTTGCCAAAAGCATCACCGCGCATGTCGTCCATTATCACCATATGCAGCAGGAAATTTTCAAACAGCTTTAAAACCTTCTTAACCGGAAGGTTTTTATTTTTAATCTATTACGCTAATTTTCTATATTTGAGGAAATTAAAAACATTATGAAAAAATTATTATTAATTGCAGGATTTGCAATGTTGTTTTCTTGCAGCGATAAACCGAATCCTTGCGTAATGTCTGAAAGTTTTATTAAACAGGAATTAAATTTTCCAAAAGAGGCTAGTTTTCCTATGCTTGATTGTAACATCACTGATAATGGCGGTGGAAATTATACAGTATTGCGTAAAATAAGCGCAAAAAATGCGTTTGGAATGGAGACCGAATATATTTATAAACTTGAATTATACTACAAAGGCGGGCTTGAAGTTGATCAAAATAATTGGGAGTTAAAAAGTTTGCGTTCGGAAGAAGTAAAATAATTTAATTTTTTCTTGCACATATAAAAAGTATTACGCTACTTTGCAATGCGAAACAAAATTATCTAAGGGATCCCCTTCAAATTTTTTTACTTTAAGATACGGCTTTGGCTATTAGTGGTTAACTTTCCTTTGGATGGTTTTGTTTCGCGACACCCACGAAAACCAAGGCTATTTTTGTGGGTTTATTTGAAAACTAATTTTAAATAAATATAAAATGCGAAACAAAACCATCACTGCTAAACCAGCCACAGCACAAAAAAGCAAACTCACCATTGCTTTTCAAGATTTCAATGGCGTATTCCTCGCCAAAATTTCCAACTTAAAAGGACGAGAAACATTCGCTTACGGCGAAACCAAAAACCTGGCGCAGATCAACGCGCTGCGCAATTACAGAACAAAGTACCAAACCGTTTAAACTCTAAACAATGGTACACTATAGAAACAAAATAAACATCATTTCCTACGAAGGAATTGAAGTGGAAGTCGAAAGCCTTTGGGTTCGCAAAGGCGAATTAATGGTACTGATCGACGACGACCAGTATGTGACGTTTCCGTTTTCGGAATCGAAGTTTTATCAGGTAGAACTATAAAAATGTTGCAGCAGCGCAACAATTAATTAACTCCTTTTTACATTCATCATGAAAAAAATATACATGCTAATTTTATTAGCGCTCTCCATCGTGGGATTTTCCCAAAGCTTTCAGCCCGTTTTGGGCATTAATTATACGGGCGGTTTTACCTACAAAATGGACCAGGAACTCTTCTCCGGAAAAGTGGGAATGCTCTACACGCCAAAAAATAAAAAATCTTTTGTAAAAACCGTAGAACTGAGCGGCAATTATTACTACAGTCCACTGTCCAAAATTCCCGGCTCCTACAGTTTTTATAACTTAAAAGTACAGATGGCAAAACAGGTTTTGGAGTATTGGAACGTCGTGTTTTACGGCGGCTACATCAATAATTTCGAAAATGATATTATGCGGCCCTACAACGGCGAATTCAAAACCAATTTGAGTTACGGCGTCGGAATCCAGACTTTTGACGATAGGATCATGGGCGAAGTGCTCTTTGAGCAGCTGGCAGGTTACCCGCATTTAAGTGTCGGCGTTACGTACAAATTCAAAAAAATCAATAAGACAAAGGATGAAAATTTGATAAAGTAAAATTTGTTGGTGTTGTTTGTAGTCTCAGCTCAAACCTGAGGCAACCCCGAAAGATCGCAATGCCCGAAACCGTTCAAGAAATTGGGCGGTTTTTTTTGTCTCCGACATTGATGTCGGGAACATCAATTTTTTGCGTCACAACTATTGCGAACGCACTGTTGCATCTTCGTAATCTAATTGACAGAGATATGAATATTTGGAACAAAAGATTCCTGATTGCTCAGATCCTCGCTTTGCTCGTTTGTACTGTTGCTGCGGTTTTCGGCGTTTCCCAGATTCTCCTGCCCGGAATGATCCTGTTTTTCTTTTTGGAATTCGGCACATTGGAGGCACAGAGAAAAGAAAACCCAAACGCCGTGCGCTACCGTAAGGGTTGTTTTTTCGCCCTGCTGGATCTAACGTCGGTGCTGGCCTTTTTAGTAATCTTCTCTACTCACATTTATTTAGCGGCCACAGGGCAGCGCATTTATTTCGATTTATATTATGCGCTTTTCCTCTACATCGCCGTGCGGAAATTATACATTTTAAAAAACTACTCCTATGAGCTGTAAAACCCTAAAAAAACCGATATGAAAAATGATTTTTTAAAAATATTGGCAGATGAAGCCAATCTGAAAGCGAAAAAGCTCTACAATCAATTGCTGGAAGCTTATTCCAAAGTGGCCACAGTTCGTCAGGTTTACCATTACCAACTCGGCTACTCGCCGGCGAAACTGGAAAACCTGAAGTACGAGATTAAAAAAGTCTTCGATATTTCCGATAAGGAAGTTGCGCTTTACGTTCCGGGTGAGGATGAAGATCCTCAAAGCCACGAACCTGTACTGCAGATTAACGGCGGTTCCAAAACCATTGAAAACGTGGGCGGCAGAACGGCGGACGATATTGCGAAACAGTTGGCAGAACAGAATCCGGTTCTCGCAGACCTGTATAACAACCCGGATGCGCAGGAAGGTTTAAAGCTGCGCGACGAATATCCGTTTTTGAACGATCCGAACTGTCCGAATGAGTTTAAAATACTGGTGGCGGACAAAATCTCGGCTTATAAAAACTACGCGGCCAAACATGCCGAAACTTTAGAAGCGGCCGACGCCGGCGAAGCAGAGGATAAACTCTTCGAACTCGCCAAAGAAACTTTGGGCAATTACGAAATGAACCAGGAAGCGAAAGAAGAATTGGATTTCTTCCGCGATACGAACGGTAAAATCTTAGGAAAACATCCACTTTTAGCCGATCTGAAACTGAATCAGGACGTAAACGAAATGACCGAAGCCGATTTGGTGAAAGCCCGAAATAACGGCTTGAAGTCAGTGAACAAATACAAAGATGCCGAAGGCAAAGAGCATTTGTATGACCTTCATTCCAAGAAACTGGATCTGGTAACTGGCAGATTGCAGAAAGATTTCAAAATGGAATTTGATAAAAAATAGAAGATGCTGTTCGAAAAACAGGATATCGGGGTAATTACTAATAGCCAAAATAAGGCGGAGGATTCTTCTTCCGCCTTTACCTCTAAATTCCTGAACGTTCAAACGCACATGGTGAACAATCTTCCGGAAGAGTTAACGCGATTGCCCGAACCTGGTGAAATATATTTTCTGCAAACGATGTCGAGCTTCAACGCTTTCACTTTTGTAGAACTCATTTCCAGATTGCAGTTCATTGAAGAATTGTACGCTACAACCTATTCCGTTTCGCTTTCCGTATTGGAAGCCTTGCAGGAAATGCAGAACACCGGCAGAATCGGACGGATTAAATTATTGATCTCAGATTCTATGCGCCAACGAAATCCCCGGATTTGCGACGCCCTGAATGCCTGGGCAGAAACCGACGGCAATGTGACCATCATTTATACCTGGAATCACAGCAAGATCACTTTGGCTAAAACCGAAAACGGAGATTTCTGTATTGAAGGTTCCGGGAACTGGAGTAAAAACGCACAGTACGAACAGTACATTTTTACCAACGATGCCGATGTGATGGAATTAAGAAAAAGACTTTTTTACGACTGCAAAGTCGTGCATAGAATAAATTAAAATGAGCCTTCCACCTTTAAAGACCGAAGCAATTACCATTTGGTGCCCACTGAACGAAGCGGAATTGGCCATGGTTTCCGAACTGGCAGCCGTGGGATTTTCTGCGGATAAGATTGCAGCGGTTTTGGAACGCCAGAAACGTTTGTTTTTGCGGGATTTCCGCACAGATGGCACACCAGTATCAGATGCGTATAAACGGGGCTTATTTCTCGCGCAATCCGATACCGACAAAGTCACTTTGGAAAACGCCAAAAAAGGAAACCTGACCGCCAAACAACAGATGGAAAAAAAGTGGGAAGAGCAAAGAATAGAAAATATAAAAAACGAAATTTTTAATACTGAATAATGAACACTACAGAAGTTTTTATAGCAATTGGATTGACTTTATTATTGTTTGCTCCACTCATTATGCTTTTTATTTCTAATAAAGATAAATTTTGGTAATGAATTTCGACGAAATAGAACTGGAAGATCTTCTGGAATTTCTGGAAACTGGAAATCCGAAAAACGTACCGCCAAAATTATTCGCCTACATGCAAATGCTGGAGAAAATTTGGGGCATGTATTGCCGTATGTTCGAATTTCCCAACAAAGAATCTATCGTCAAACATTTGGTTATCGTCGATCAGTTACAGCGGTATCAAGCCGTGAAACTTATCAATGATGCACTCAACTATTTTTCCGCCGAAAATCATTTACCCAAAACAACCTGGAAGAATCTCATCGCCGATAAAATGCTGAAAGCGTTTACGGCTTCCATTCGTCTCGCCAAAAATTCCCGCGACTTTCTGGATTCGGTGAAGATCCTGAAAGAAATGGCGGTGGTACTGCAACTCGACAAAGACGATATCCTCGAAATGGAAGAGGATCTGATGAAGCAGATCCAGGTTCTAACCACAGACATCAAAATGTTTGGCGAAGAGCCGGAAGACCGTCGCGCCATCGCTCAGTTTATCGATGATCTGCCGGATGTTCCGGAGAAAATAAAAGAAGCCGCCAAAGCTGAAGTTGATGGACTTCCTTTCCGTTTTCTCAATTTTGAAGAAAATCCACGTAAATAATGGCATCCAACAGAGTTTTTGAAAAACCCAACGGCACCTTTAAAGGTCAGGCCGAATACCATTATGTAAATCCCGTCGGGATGGCTGTTGAAGTTTACGATCCTACCAATCTTTATCTGTTGGCCGGTCGTGCGATGGGAAAAACGACAAGCATTCAGGCACGCCGTTCCATTAAAGTTTCCAAATCAATGCCCGGCGGTTATTTCGCTTTCATCGGGGATTATTATTCGAATCTGCTTTCGAATACAGTTCCGTCCATGATCAAAGGATGGAACGATATCGGTCTCAAAGAAGGCGTGCATTATGTGACCAATGACAGGCCACCCGCCAGTTTCGCGAAACCGTATAAAAAGCCGCTTTCTTATAAACATACCATCAGTTTTTATAACGGCTGTTTTTTCAAGCTCGTTTCCATGGACGTGGTTTCCTCCGCTGCCGGGGATTCGTACCAGCATGGATTTGGCGACGAAGTAAAATATTTCGTAAAAGAAAAGATCGATAAATTTTTCCCTGCCATGCGCGGGGAAGGAATGCGTTTCGGGCATTCGCATTATTACCTCGGGAAAACCTTTACAACGGATATGCCGAATATCCTAAATGCGAATGAATTCGACTGGATTCTGGACCAGGAAAAAAATATGGATCCGGAACAGTTGAAAATGGTTTTGCAGGCTTCTGTGGTGGTGAATGAGATCAAGGAGAAAATGATGAAGGCTTACGTGAAGAAAGATCAGTTTGAATTTGACCGTCAAAAAAAACTCTTTGCGCGCTGGAATCAACGCCTGGCAAAAGTGCGGGTGAACTCTACTCTCTTTCTCATGGTTTCCACATTTGCCAATGCCGACATTCTGCGATTGGATTATTTCAAAAAGCAGTTGGAAGGTTTGGGACCAGAAGGATTTCGTCCTGCAATTCTCTCCATGAAGCATGAAGTAAAACAAGGCGAAAAATTCTATCCGTATTTATCAGAAAAGAATTTCTACGATGGCGGGATTTTGGAATCATTCTATGACGATTACGGCTTTGGCGGAACCGTGAAAGCAATTACATCAGATGGTTTGAAATACATCAACAATCGCCAGAAAATAGAAGGCGGAATGGATTTCGGTGATATGAACTCCCTCGTTCTCGGACAAGAGCAAGGTTGGATCCAACGAATCCTGAAAAATATGTTTACCCTGGAACAGAATGAATCCGAATTGGCGGCCATGTATGTTGATTTTTTCGGAAATCACAAAATGAAAGTCCTCGATCTCTACTATGACCGTTCCGGAAATCAGAATCACAAAACAGGAAACGACCGTGCAAGCGCCATTAAAAACTATATTGAAAAAGGAAAAAACGACAAGACGACCGGTTGGAAGGTCAATTTAATGAGCGTAGGTCAGGGAAACATTCTGCAGGAAGAAGAATTCAATCTAATGATGATGGTTTTGAGTGAGAATAATTCGAAACTTCCAAAACTCCTGATGGACCGTTTGCAGTGCAAAGAATTAATTTCCTCAATGGGAGTTGCCAAACAGATCATCAAGCCCGACCGCAGAACCGGCGTGCGCAGAATTCACAAAGATAAATCCTCGGAAAATATCCCGATGCAGCGCCGCCCGATGTGGTCTACTAACATGAGCGATGCCCTGAAATTCTACATGTGCCGCCCAAAATACATGAACATCATGAAATCGAAATATGTGAGTGAAAGAAGTTATGCGCCGTTGACACATTAGAAAAAATATTTGGCAAGAAAAATTAAAACCTTCTTTTTAGTTAATTTTAATAAAAAAAGTGGAAATAATTTCCAGTTATATCGAATAAGATATATATTTGCTCAAAGAAAAACTCCTGAATAATATCAGGAGTAATTTTAAAAGTTAATAAAATAGTTTGAGAATTATTATCACGTCTCTCACAATAGGCGATAATTGACTCACTAAAAAAAGGAAATCCTTCCTTGAAAAAACTGTACGTTTTTTCTTTTTTAAAATTTGCATGTTCTGCTTTTTTTAAAGATTAAACAATTAAAGATCTCTATTTCGAATTGCAACTTCGAATTTTGAGGTCTTTTTTTTATAACACCCACATTTAGAATTTATTACTTCGTTTTACGGTCGCAAAATTTCGTAAGTTTCCTCTAATTGTATGTTGTAAAAATAGAACAATGCTTTTTTAAAAGAAAGTATAAAGACACATCTTACAAGTGTTCACGTAAAAAAGTTATCAACAATTGCACAGACTCCCTTCTATTAAGCACTTCTACTCAAAAAAATTTTACAAAGAATTTCGTTTATAAAGTACTCAACAAACAATTCAGCGCCGTTGACGCATTGATTTTTTTTGTAAATTTGAATTATGAATGTAATAGCAAAGCAAGATTTACTATTTTTAGAACAATGTATTCAAAAAATTGAATACAAAAGTTCGATGGATTTTGTATATGTGGAATTATTAATTCCCGACAATTATGTGCTCGACATTAATAAAATAAAAATGTTTTTTGATTTTGGAAATTCCACGTCAATACAGCAAACACGGGAATCACAATTTGAAAATTTCACAACGGTTTTAAAAGGAAAGGTTATTAACAGTGAATTAAAACAATTTTTAGTAGATAAAATAAACGTCTGATACCATGGCAGAAACCAAAAACACTTTCCGAAACCTGCAGATCCTGGAACATGGCAGAAGTGCCGCCAGAGATTTGCTGAAAGGTCAATATTTTGAAACGGTAGAACCTTTTAAATCGATCATTTTAAAAGTGGCCGAAGCCAATAATGAAAATCATTTTGAAGCCATGAAGCGAATCAATGAACAAACTGATCTCGCCCAAGCAGAAGAAAAGAAAATTGTTTTCGCCGCTGCCTTAATGGAAATTGTGGAAGAGAGGAATTTGAAATATTAAAAAACGAAGATGACTGAAAAAAAAATCAAAGAAAGTTTGGTGATCAAGGTCGGTGATGAAATAGAAATAGATTCTAGATGGAATGCTTATAACCAGAAAGTTTATACCGTCTTAGACGTGGTTGATAATCGAATTACTTGCCGTATTGATGCAAATAATATTTTAGGTAATAAGACTTGTACTTACTTTAAAGATGAGCTTGCAAAAAATATGATTGAGAAATATCAATGGAGAACTAAACTCTAAAATCGACCGGCGAGACGCAAAGCGGCGAAGCCGAAAATTTTTTAAACCTATAGCCGTTTGTAAACGGATACAAACGACAAAAACCGCCTTTCTTGGCGGTTTTTTTAAATTAATCCTTCGTCTGCAAAACTAAAAAAATTGGTTTCTGTTAAAATTAGATGATCAAGCAATTTAACGCTCATAATCTGCCCGACTTCCTGTAATTGCTTGGTAATTTTGCGGTCTTCCTCGCTCGGTCTTAGGTTTCCGCTCGGATGATTGTGGCAAATAATAAAACCACTCGCTAAACAATTGAGCGCCGGAACCAATACCAAACGAACATCCACAATTGAGGAAGAGATTCCGCCTTGTGAAATTTTGCGCCATCCTATTGGAACATTTTTTTGATTGAGATAAATAACAAAAACGGATTCGAAGATTCCAATTTCGTCAGCAAACAACGTTCTAAAAATTTCTGCAGCTTCACGAGATCCCGAAATTGTTTCATATTTTACGGGGTGTTCTTCGGTTTTACTCAAAGTCAGTTTTATTTCTTGTAAATAGGTTGTCATAGGTGTATTTTAAAAGGTGTAATCTGCAAAATCTGAAAGTTCGTGAGTGTTCCAAGAGATAAACGCCTGCGCGATGTATTCTTCTGGGTGTGGGTGGTTCTTACTTTCTTTTTTAAAAAATCGGAAATCTTCCCAGTTAAAGAGTTTTGAAAATCCTCTTTCGCTTAAAATCTGATAAACTTTATCGGATAATTTTTGTATTTTTGTGCTTTCGGTTGTCATAGGTCGAAAATTTTTAAAGAACGGAGGAAAGGGCAATTTTCCCCCGTTTTTTTGTGTTTAAATTTGAAATTTTAGTACTTCGGTTTCGGTTCCCTCCAATAAACTGAAAAGTTCATCCTGGCTGATTAATAGAATTTTTTCAATAATCCGTGAGTTTGAAATTTCAAACGTTTTGCCGTCTGTGTTTTCAATGATTAAAGTCTCTTTTAATCCGTCTCTTCCTACTAAATAGGAGTTTAAATCATCGCTTTTTTTCTTCAAAAAATTAAATTTGTGGCACAAAGCCTGAAAATTTTCAAGGTTCTTGATGCGCTTTTCTGCGGTTGTTTCAAGTTTGGGTATTTTCAATTCATTTTTTGCGTTTGCATCCTTGGCGTTCGCTTTTGCGTCTGTGGCGGGAGGTACTGTCTTCGCTCCGTTCGCCTTTGCTGTTAAATCATTCATTATTAAGTATTTACTTACTTAAATTTACGGAAAAAGTAGGAAAAAACCTACTTAATAATGCGCTATTTTGCTGATTAACAGTAATTTAGAACCTTTCTAAACATCCCGAGTTTATCAATGCGATAGATTAAAACTTCCTTGTTTTTTATTTTCCATCTTATCTAATAAATTGATTTGCAGCCGTTAAACCTTTTGAATACTTTTTGAAAAAAGTATTAACCTCGTTCGAGTCCGACCCGCTCAAAAGCCGTGTTGGCGGTCGCAAAAAATCAAAAAAAAGGGATATATGGCAAAACATCCACCAATAGGGCGTTAGCGGGGTTTTCGTTATTGCGATAATATGAAAATCGCAAAAACATTCCTTTTTTTAGAACCAATGCGTCTTGGCCACCACCGATAGGGAGTTTGAGATCACAGCAGGGGCGAAACTTGGAGGTTAGCGTGGGATTTAGCGTTGGCAAATTTTGGAGGATAAGCTAAGGCGTATTGCATTTGTGGTGATGGCGAAACTTGGAGGTTAGCGTGGGACTTGGCGTTGGCAAAGTTTGGAGGATAAGCTAAGGCGAATTGCACCTGTAGTGATGGCGAAACTTGGAGGTTAGCGTGGGACTTGGCGTTGGCAAAGTTTGGAGGATAAGCTAATGCGTATTGCATTTGTGGTGATGGAAAAACTTGGAGGTTAGCGTGGGACTTGGCGTTGGCAAAGTTTGGAGGATAAGTTAAGGCGTATCGCATTTGTAGTGATGGCGAAACTTGGAGGTTAGCGTGGGACTTGGCGTTGGCAAAGTTTGGAGGATAAGCTAAGGCGTATTGCATTTGTAGTGATGGCGAAACTTGGAGGTTAGCGAGGGACTATGCGTTGGCAAAGTTTGGAGGATGGGTTAAGGCGTATTGTATTTGTTTTTGCGTCACAAGGGAAACGGAATGGCTTTAACATCTTTGCCGAAACTAATACGACAATGGCAAGCTCCAGACAGATTCGCGACGAGATAATGAAGATGACAATAGTTGTTAACTCTGATCCTGCTCAGAAAGCAATCTATGACCTATCTCAAAAGAATGTAGAATTAAAAGATAGGAATGAAGCCGTGCGCGAAAGTTTAAAGCAAACTGCATCAACCCTGGGGAAAAACTCTGATGAGTATAAGAAACTTACTGCTGAATTAAATCAGAATAAGCAAGCCTTAACTACCAACGAGAAGGAAATGGAGCGGTTGCGTGGTGAAATGGATATTACGCAAATGACCATGGCGCAACTTCGCAAGGAGGCTGCTCTATTGCGAACTAACCTTAATAACATGGTTCCTGGTTCGCAGGCTTCAATAGAAATGCAGGCGCAGTTAGAGAGGGTAAACTCTAGAATGGCAGAAGTAAGAACGGGTGCCAATCAAACCCGGTCATCATTCCGTGGTCTTGCTGATACTTTTAATCATTATCAGGGTATCATCGTTGCGGGGTTGGCTGTCTTCGCAGGATTTGCTTTATCAGTTCAACAGGTAATTGATCGTAACAATAAGTTAGTTGATGCGCAGACGGCCGTAGCCAAGACCGTCAACATGACCAAACAGGAAGTCGACGAACTAACCAAATCATTCTCAACTTTTGATACCCGCACCTCCCGCATCGATCTGTTAAAGATCGCCGAGACAGGCGGACGGTTGGGTATAGGGAAAGAACAGATTCGGGAATTTGTGCGCGAGGTTGATAAAGCAAACGTTGCCTTAGGTGATGGCTTTGCTGGAGGTGTAGAAGCGGTTACCGATACGCTGGGAAAATTGAAAAACCTTTATGGTGAAACAAAGGACCTTGATATGGCTACTGCCATCAATCAAATAGGATCGGCAATGAATGAGCTCGGTGCCAATGGTGCCGCAACTGAGCAGAATATTGGGGAGTTCGCATTGCGGTTAGGTTCCTTACCTGCTAAGTTGAAACCTACTATTGCAGAGTCATTGGCATTAGGTGCAGCTTTCGAAGAGTCTGGAATCAATGCAGAGCGTGCCGGTACTGCCTACTCTACCTTTGTAAGAAATGCCGCAACTAACTCCGAGAAGTTTGCCAAAGTAATGGGGATTTCGAAAAAAGAAGTTGAGGACTTAATGAACACGGATCCTTTGGAATTCTTTCTTAAGTTTTCTGAGGGAATGAAAGGGATGGATACCACCGAGTTGGCAAAAACAATGGAGTATCTTAAGATGAATGATCAGTATGTTATCGCTACCATGGGTGCAGCGTCGGAGAATACAGATCGGTTCCGCAGATCGATCGAGCTTTCTAATCAGTCCTTAACGAAAGCAACATCGCTGACTGATGAATTTAACAAAGTAAATAATAATACTTCAGCAATATTTGATAAGGTTCAAAAGAAGTTTTTAGGCATGTTCACGAGTGAAGCTGTGGCAAATACCTTGAACTACCTAATTAGCACGTTTGGGAAATTTATCGGCGCTATTGAAGACTCGGAAGGCACTGTTACCAATTTCCGGGTAACCCTGGTATTAATGCTAAAAGTAATCACCATTGCCGCTGTTTCAACTCTTTCATATAACGCAGCAATTGCCTTAAGCACTGTAACGCTCACGGGAGCCAGGGCACAGCTGCTTAGTTACACTGTCGTTCAAAAACTTAATACAGCCTTAAATCAAGTAGGAATAGTTTTTCAAACAGCGTGGAATCTTGCCGTTGGTTTAGGTGGCGTAGCGATTGGCAGACTCACAGGGTTTACGGCTTTACAAACAGCGGCTCAACAAAGGTTGAACCTCGCTATGGCCGCCAATCCTTTTGGGGCAATTTTAGCCCTCGTTACTTTATTGATAGGGGCATATATCGCTTTCGCTCGCGAGACAGAACAACTGATCGATAAACAGAAGATTTTAAATGATGTGAAAACCACGTCAATCAGCAAAACGATCGACGAGAAAAATGAAATTGAAAAATTAGTAGCGGTTGCCAAAAGCGAATCGGCCACCAACGACCAGAGAGCTTTAGCTTTAAAGAGACTGAATGATATTATTCCGGATCACATTGGACTGCTTACGGCGCAAAATATAAAGACAGCTGAAGGTGTCGCGATCATCAACAAGTATATTGATGCATTAAACAGGCAGGCTTATGCCGAAGTGGTGAACGAAAAGAAAAAAGAGCTTTTACGAAACCAAGTCGATATTCAAGGAAAAGACATTGAGAAAGGTTGGGGCAATCTGGGCGGTGTTGGCGGCTGGCTGGAGCAAAAACTAAACCGCGGTAATCTGCAAACAGAAATGTCGGCTAAGGAAGCGAAGCAGATCGATGCGATGCGAAAGAGCGCCGATATCGAACAAGCCCTGGCGAAATATATTCCTTTGGTTCGCGAAGCGTATCGCAAAAGACGCGAGGAGCTGATCGAAAACACCCGTCAATTTAATATCATGAATGAGGAGCAAAAAAGATTGATAGCGAGTGATCCGGGTTCAGTATTAGGGACCGATCCGAAATCAAATTTCAACACCGATTTTACAACAGATAAAAAAGAAAAAAAACCAAGATCCACCGAAGCTGCTGACCGTCGCCATGAAAAAGAAATGGATGATATGCGCCGAAAAGGCGATGAAGCTGCTGCGCTCGCCCGCCAAATTCAGCTGGATATCGAAGACGCGCGGATTGATGCCATGAATGAGGGGTATGATAAGCAGATTGACACGCTGAACCTTCAGGAAATGCGAAAAATGGAGGAAATCGACAAAAAGAAAATCACCGGCAACGAATTTGAAATTATAAACAGAAAAATTGCAAAGGCAAAAGGTGATGACAAACTTCTCTTTCAGGCACTTAAAAACAGCTGGCTGGCCAATAATGCTTCATTGGAAGAATTGAAATTAAGCGAACAGCAGGTATTTGAAAACAAAAGAAAAACGCTTCAGTACAAATCTGAAAAAGAATTTCTGGCAGATCAGGACGACCTTCATAAAACAGCACTCGAGCACCTTCAGAGAGAAGCCAATGAAGAAATGGCCAGCTACACCACATTAGCCGATTTAAAAGCCGGATTAAAAGGGCGGATTGACGATAAGGAACTTAAACGAATTACAACCTGGGCGCAAGGTAAGGAAGCACTAAATAAAGTCTACCAAAAACGGGAACTGGAACTTCAGGTGACGCATTTGGAGGCGATGGTCAAACTGTATGAAGGGTTGGATCTCGGTATTCTTACGCCGGAGCAACGGCAGGAGGTAATGAAGTTCATTGATGAAGCCGGGAATAAAATCGCAGAATTCAAAGCGAAGGCCGCCGGCGTTAATCAAGACGACAAGAACGATAAAAAACCAACTTTAGGAAGAAAAGCGCCTTCCGATGTACTTGGTCTGACGATGGATGACTGGACGCAAATGTTTGATAATCTCCAAACGGGCGCGGATAAGTTGGGTACTGTAATGGCGGCGGTATCTGCCTTGCAAAATGCATTTGGAGCCTATTATCAGTTCGTCGAAGCTAATGAGAAGAGACAATTGCGTCAGATTGAAGCAAATACTTTGCGCAAAAAAAATACGCTCAAAAAACAGCTTCTTGATGGTTACATCAACCAGGAGACATATAAAAAGCTGACCATAAAAGCAGATCAGGATCTCGAAAAGAAAAAAGCGGAAATCGCTTTAAAACAGGCTAAACGGGAACGGCAAATGGCGATTGCTCAAACCATTTCCAATACGGCAATGTCCATCATGGGAATTTGGGCGCAGTTTCCGAAATTCGATTTTGGAGCAACTGCCGCAATAATGTCAGGAGTCGTGGGTGCCTTAGGCGCTGTACAGCTTGCAACAATCATGTCGCAGCCCTTACCAACGGCCGAAGGTTATGAAGAAGGTTTCGGCATGGAATACCCAATGACGCGCGCACAGGACGGCAAACGCTTCAACGTTCGAAAATCCCGCTTAAGATCCGGTTTGGTCGATCGCCCTACGCACTTCATCGCCGGCGAAAATCAAAAGGTTGAAATGGTGATCGACAACCCAACTTGGACCAGTTATCCACCACAGTTAAAGAACGCCATTTATGCCGCGAACGCGCGAGCAAACGGCTACGAAGGCGGCTTTAATACCAAATCGGAAACCACTGCCAAGTCCTCCGGAAATGACGATATGATGATCAGCGTAATGAGTTTGCTCGGAAAAAACATCGAGCTGTTAGAATATCTGCGCGATACGCCGCCCATCGCCATCATCAAGAAAAATGCGCAAAACGGAAAAGAAGTTGAAGATATGCGCCAGGAATATATTGATCTCAGAAATAAAAATAAACATTAAGCTATGCCAACAGATGGAACTATAACCGTACGGGTGTCCCCAACAAAACAGACTGTAACGTGGGCAAGGCCGAACCCCCTGCCGGCTCTTACAGACATTCTTCTAATTTCAAATGCAGATTTTGTTGAGTTCGACATTTTTTTTGAAAATACAGAAACAATCTGGTTAGGGTTGCAGGGTTACGATGGTCCAACCGGATATTTATCTACGTTTTCAGGAGAGGAAATTTTACCCTTGGATTTTAGAGATACGGCCGACCTGCTGCCGGGAACTTACAAAGCGACTATTTCATTTATCTTAACAAAAGCCGTCGAATTTCAACTGATAAAAAGTGCTACTGTTACATTACTCGTGTCGGGAGCTGCTTCCACTGCAATACAAACCGACCAGACAACTTACGAGGTTGTTTATAATCGTGCGGACAACTCCCTGCATGGCGACACCACAGTAAACATCCTAAATAACGGCGGCGCGCTGCTGTTGAAATTCTGGCAAAATAAAGACCTATTTGCTCCTGCAGAAAACTTTACCAACGCGTTTACCTTGGTGGACAACCCAGCAATTCCGTTGGCGACTAACCCTGATGTTCCGGCAACCGGACAAACCACCATCGGCGCCAAAATATTGAAGCAGACGGGCGAATTTTTGTTCGGATTCAATATTAATTTGGTCGTGGTTGATGGTGGAATTACTGTACAGCCTGAAAGTTTGGCTTTTGAAGTATTTAAAGCGCCCGGAAGCGAAAAATCTGCCGTGCTTACGGTAACGAATCCGCTCGGTATTGACTTTGAAGTAACGGCTTTCCCCTCCTGGATCACATTATCAGCAGAAAGCGGTAATACGGATCTGAATATCACCGTCACAACAGAAACTTCCGCTCTGGCGGTTGGCACCTACGCTGGAACGATCACTTTTGCTTACAATAATGATTTGCTGGATGTTCCCGTGAATTTAGATTTGAAAAGCTTTATCGTTATTGACGAAACAAAGGATTTTTGCTTAGATCTTCCCGAAGTTCTGGTCAATCGCAAGATGGACGATGCCAAATTCGTCAGAATTACTCTGAGCGCAGTTTATGTGGTTCTTGGTATCGAATATATTTTCGAAAAAACATATCAGTCGCCTTATTTTAAAGGTGTGGCAAAGTTTGCCTTGGGAGAAAAACTTCACCGGCATTTCCCGCGCGCAAAACGGCATTTTTTTGATCAGAATGCCGTCGTTTTTCTGAAAAATATCGTTGCTTCGATTCAAGTTGAAGAATTAAATTCCGCATTGGAGGTTTTATTTAGCGGATCCGCAAACGGTATTAGATTATTTCCCGGTAAAAAACCAGCTGCGTTTCCTTTACTTTCTTCCGCGGTTTTTCGCAAAAAAAACGGAAATGCAGTTATTTTCTCGTCAACGGTTTCTGGTGAATTTGTTGATCTACACAAAACCGACGAAAATACCTTACCGGCCGGCGTGGCTTTTTACGATTTCCCGAAAACGTACGAGCCGGTACACCTCCAGTGGGAAAATCAAAACCTTTGTCCGGATTGGTTCACTTTAACAGGTGAATATAAAATAACACCGGAGTTTGATCACATTTATGCCCGAAATATTTTCAACGCACAAAATGAAAAGTATGATGTTTCCGCGGTTAAGACCTTAACGATAAATACAGGCATGTTTCTCGCAAAAGAACGCGAAATGATGTCGGAAATCATCAAAAGCAAAATTTCCTTCTTAATGATCGAAGGAACAATTTACCGGGCTTTTAATGTTACAAAAAAGAATGTAGAAGTGGATTCCACGGAAGAACTTGTAGCCCGGGATTTAGAATTTTTAATTGTTGAATAGATGGAAATAAAATTTTATAGCGACGAAAAGGTTCTGGATCTCACCGGGCAGAAAATTACGGTGCAGGACAGCAATTCACGCATGAACGATAAGATGTTTTCAAAATACTTCTTTCCGTTCGAAATCTATATGGACGAAGAATTTATCAATTCTTTCGGCGATTATGAAAGTGACGACTCGTCCGATCTGGAAGATACTTTCGAGGGAATTCTTTTGTTTGAAAACAAAGTTCACAAGGCTAAATTAGTTTTGTCGGATACCGAAGGGAAATTGATTACCGGACAAATTGATTTTGGTTTCGAAGATCTTCCGAATTTTGATAAAAAACTTTCTGAGCTTCCGTTGGAAAAATTTGACGTTGCTGATATTTACGTTTTTGCGAAAAACATCTGTGCGAAAAAATATCCGGAGACGAACTTTAATTTCCCGCGCATGTTTACGTCCAAATACTCGCCCGATGATGAGTTGTGGAGCGCGTTCAATGGTTATTATAATGATCTTACGCCCGACGGCTCCGAAATGAACCGAAATTCGATCGATCTGGAAGGGAATATTTTTAATGCCAATATTATTCATCCCGCGCCGCATGTACTCTATGTTTTGAAAACGGGGTTTTTAGATGCGGGACTCACTTTACAGGGTGAGATATTGGATGATCCTATTTTCGCACAGCGCTGGATTTTTAGTGGTACCGAATATTTTTCGCGGCTTACGCAGCTTCGGACGGTTCTCGATGTTTCTCCGCAGGATTATTATTATAGCGGTCCGGGAATGACCCAATATTTAAAGTCGATGACCGTCGCCAAAGCCGGAAAATACAATCTGGTGGGATTTATGGAATCAAAAGACTGGAAAGGCGAGGTCGGTTGGATATCCGTCAACAGCTCGCGCGTTTGGGTATATAACAAGACGAATTTTGACCTGGAGAAACGGTTTTTTAATATTGAAATCACCACAACCCAAGATAATATTTTAGTTGAATTCTATTTGCTACGTGGAAGCGTCATGGGCGTCTCAAATAACGTTATTCATGCCGAACTAATCAACAAAGACTTGGCAGATCCGGGAGATTACGAAGGTGAGGACAATGGCGTGATTACCAATTTAAACGAGATCGATTTAACCAAGGCCGTACCGAATATCACCTTCGGTGATCTCATTAACATTTTTAGAAACCGCTTTAATTATGGAATTGAAATCGTGGATAACACCGTTTTAATGTACAGAATCGGGAAAGATCCGGAAAATGTGAAAGATTTTACGCGGTTTGAAGTCTCGCCAGCTAACCGAAATAAAAAGCTGCTGCAAAAACGCTCCTTTGTTTTACGCTCCACAGATCTCGACGACGGTCCGCAGCCTTCAATGTATTATGATAAGGAAGGCCCAACTCTAAATAAAGCAGAGAAGGAAGAGACAATTATAATCGAGAGCAACGTGGTCATTGTGCAGACCGGTGTTGCTTTGCCGCAGGGGCAAAACACCGCTATCATTAAAAAAGACACTGACGATGCATTACAATTGGTTTATTATGACGGGTTGACGGGCGTCCAAAACAATGCGAAAAATCCGGCTGGTGCCGAATATCCGGAGCTGTTTTATACGCATTGGGAAAAGTGGTTGCGCCAGAGGATCATCGGAAAAGAATTTCAGTGGAAATTTTCATGCCCTGCCGATGAATTTGATTTTTTAATTACCGATCAGATCTTTTGTTATAAAAATATTCACAATATTAAGTCCTGGACGAAAGATCTGGTAGAAAATACCTACGAAGTCGATATCGTTACAGAAACAATTCAATAGCTTATGAGATCGATATCGTCCAGAAACTCCTCGCTGACGATATGAACGTACTTCACGGTATGCCGGATGTTGGCATGCCCAAGAAGTTTTTGCAGGCGGTAAATATCGCCCTTGTTTCGGATAAATGTTGTTGCAAAGGTATGCCGTCCTACGTGCATCGAAATATTTTTCTTGATTTTACAAATTTTCGCGATGGCTTTTAAATGAAAATTTATTTTTTGTTCCACCAGCTTTTCGTCAAAAAGATTTGGGCAAAACTCCACCATTTTCCGGGCATCATCATTCAGGCGCATGTATTGAAAATTATCGGTTTTCATTGATGAAAACTGGAATTTTTCTTTTAAAATTTCTGCACGCGTTCTCGATTGGATGTCGGAGATTCGCAGTCCCGTATAGCAGCTGAATAAAAAATAGCCGAGCGGCAAAACGTGCGATGGATTAATAAATTCGTTATAGTAATATTTGATCATTCGCTGCATTTCTGCAGGTTCCAGATAAATGGTTTTGTTTGACGTTACATTAACTTTTATCTCGTCCAGGTCGATATTCAGTTTGATTCCTTTTTTTGAGCGATCGTTAAATATTTTTTAATGCATTTCAGATCGCTGTTAAAGGTGATTTCCTTATTTTCTTTATAAAATTTTCGGTATTTCTGCAAAAATTCCATTGTCAGTTTATGAAACGGGATCTCTTTTGAAAACTTTTCCAGCTTATTTAAAACAGTGTTTTGGTTTTTCAGTGTTTGCTTTTTGAAGTCCTGCAGGCCCAGGTGATGGCGGAAAAATGCTATAAAATCAAAGTCCGGCGTTGCGCTGTGAAATTCCTGAATTAGGGTTTTGGCATCCAAAAATCTTTCTTGAAGCATGTACGAAGTTTTGATGGTCGTAATTCTTGCCTCAATATTTTCGAGCACCAAATTAAGAGCTTCAAAATTTTGATGATTTTTTATGCGTTGCTTTTTCTGATCCCAACATTTACGGGGAATGTAAATCTCGGTATTCAGGCGAATTCGGTCTTTTACATCGGAAACATCCAGGTAGATTAATGAATCTCCGGATTTATCAACATAGCCGCGCAGGCTGAAACGGTTGCGTGTTGTCACAAAAATTCTTTTTGTGTCGAATCTTGTGTCAAAAATTGATCTGGGCGTCGAAATAGTTGTGACCATCTAAAAATATTTTTAATTGATTCACACCGCGCAAACGGCCTATTTCATTGGGATTATCCACAAAAAAAAAGACACACTTCAAACTATCAGTATAGCTGCTGTGTATCTTTCTTTTCTTTTGGTACCCGGTGCCGGAATCGAACCGGCACATCTTGCGATACTAGAGTTTGAGTCTAGCGCGTCTACCAATTCCGCCAACCGGGCTCTTTAAATTGGTGTGCAAATATAGAATTAATTTTATTTCCGAAAAAATGTTTTTCAAACTTTTTCCAAAATCTTTTAAAGGCGAGTATGTACCTTTTTTTAAAGAGAAAAAGCAACTAAAAATACACTTCCAAGCCATCGTAGGCAAGATGAACATTTGGCGGCAGTTCACCTTCCGTTTCCGTATGGGTTCCCAAATGATGAGAAATATGGGTCAGGTACATTTTTTTAGGTTGAAGTTCCTCGAAAAGCTCCAGAACCTGCGGTAAAATAAAATGCGCCGGATGAAGAACTTCTTTTCGGATGCAGTTTAAAATAAGATAGTCCAAATTCCGGAGTTTTTCCTTTTCCGTCACCGGGATGTAACTCGCATCCGTAATATAAGCGAGATTCTTCACCTTATATCCTAAAATCGGAATCTTATTATGCATCACTTCGACCGGAATTATTTCCGCATCAAACAGATCGAAACTTCCTGCGATATGGTGCAGTTCAAACGAAGGTGCTCCCGGATATTTCACGTCGGCAAAGGCATAAGAAAAGCGCTCCTTCACCTCCGCTCCTACTCTTTCGTTACAGTATAAAGGCATATCCTGCTTGCTGCGAAAAATGAGGGGACGCAGATCATCCAAACCGATCACATGATCGTTATGTTCATGTGTTAAAAGTACGGCATCTACGTGTTCTTCTTTGTTGTTCAGCATCTGTATGCGAAAATCGGGACCACAGTCAATAAGAAGCTTTTTGTGACTATCTGTGCGGAGTAAAGCCGACGATCGAAACCGATTGTCTTTTGGATCTGTAGAGGTGCAAACGTCGCAGTGGCAACCAATCACAGGAACGCCCTGTGAGGTGCCTGTACCTAAAAATTTCAACTTCATTTCTTTTGAGGTAGGAATATTATTGGTAAATTTACAAAAAATAAGAATTGTCTGTGATTAATCAAAAATTAACACCCAAACAGAAGGCTCTGGCCATTAATTTGGATCCGAATATTTACGGAACTTTTGCTGAAATTGGCGCCGGACAGGAGACCGTACGTCATTTTTTCAGAGCGGGCGGGGCCTCACAAACCATCGCGAAAGCTATGTCTGCCTACGACAAAGACTTTAGCGATGCCATTTACGGTAAAGAGGTTCGAAACAGATACGTTACCCAAAACCGTTTACGCAAAATGCTTCGTTATGAAGTTTCGTTGATCGAGGAACGGCTGTCCCGCGAAAATGCCCCCGGAAGAAATTTCTTTTCGTACGCCAATACCGTTACCACCATCAACTTCGATAAAACCATGAGAGGCCACGGCTGGGTGGGTTTACGCTTTCAACTGGATGAAAAAGAAGATTATAACGAGATCGTTTTTCATGTAAAATTTAACGAAAACGACACCACGCTCCAGCAGGAAACTTTGGGCGGATTGGGGGTGAATTTAATTTACGGCGCCTTTAATTATGCGGATAATCCACGCAGATTAATTGAATCTTTGTACGACGATATTTCCACCGATAATGTTGAAATCGATATGATCGATTTTAGCGGCCCCGCGTTTACCTATGTAGATAACCGCTTAATGAGCCTTCAGTTGGTGAAAAACGGGATGACCGACGCGGTGATTTTTAATCCGCAGGGAAATAATATGTTGCCCGCTGATATTCTTTACAAAAAGAATATTTTCGCTGTGCGGGGCAGTTTTCGCCCTGTTACCCTCGTGAATATCGACATGTTCGAAAGGGGTCTGGAAATGTTTATGAAAGATTCTGCATGCAGTTTCGAAGAAAAAGAGGTTCTTTTTGAAATCACAATATCCAATTTACGGGCTGCGGGGGATATTGATGAGCGCGATTTTCTCGACAGAGTGGATGTTTTAGCAAGATTGGGCTATACCGTGATTATATCAAATTTCTCCGAATATTACCGACTCATCGATTATTTCGCACATTACACAGGCGGCCACATCGGCGTGGCGATGGGGGTGAACAATCTTTTGGATGTGTTTGACGAAAACTATTACAAAAATCTTTCGGGCGGAATTTTGGAGGCTTTCGGAAAATTCTTCAGAAAAGACATGAAAGTTTACCTTTATCCGTACAAAGATCCTGAAACCCACGAATTACTAACTTCTAACAATCTTAAGGTGAATGACAGTCTTAAGGAACTGTACAAATACTTCAAACTCAATCAAAGGATCGTGGATATTCAGGATTACAATCCAAATTTTTCCGAAATTTATTCGCGGGAGATCTTAAGCAAAATCGCTAATCATGAAGCGGGCTGGGAAAACCAGGTGCCCGAAGATGTTGCTGCTATGATTAAAGAACGCGGCATGTTTGGCTACAAAGAAGCGTTAAAACTAAAAGAGTTCTCTTAAAAAAAATTACAATAAAATGTCTGAAATTAAAAAGCGTCTTTCTTCAATTTTAGAAAGCCCAAACCATAATATTGAAGTTAAACTTCAAAAGGTATGTCACCTTCTGGATCAGGAAATCCCGTATTTTAACTGGACAGGATTTTATTTTAAAAATGGTGATAAAGAAGAGCTCCTTCTCGGGCCTTACGTTGGCGCAGAGACCGATCACACCGTTATTCCTTTTGGTAAAGGTATCTGCGGTCAGGTTGCCGTTTCCAGTGAGACTTTTGTGGTACCCGATGTTCACGCGCAGGACAATTACCTAAGCTGTTCGATCGATACAAAAGCCGAAATTGTAGTTCCGATTATTAAGAATGGCGAAAATATCGGCCAGATCGATATCGATTCGCATCAGTTGGATCCTTTCACCGCGGATGACCGCGAAATGCTCGAATGGCTCTGCGACGAAATTGCGAAAATTTATTAAAGCGAAAATTTACTTGGCTAAAGTAGAAATTGCCGCTTCATCCAGGCGAAAGACGCTCCACTCGTGCATCGGTTTTGCGCCAAGGGATTTGTAGAAGTCGATGGCTGGTGTATTCCAGTTGAGTACGGACCACTCCATTCTGCCGCAGTTTTTGGATTTTGCAATTTTTGAAAGTTCGACGAGCAATTTTTTGCCATATCCTTTACCACGGCAATCCGGCTCTACGAAAAGATCTTCCAGGTATAAACCCGGTTTCCCCACAAAGGTGGAAAAATTATAAAAATAGAGGGCAAATCCGACGGGTTTGTCCTCTTCTTCTGCGATGATGACTTCTGCGTAGTTGTTTACGAAAATATTCTGGCGAAGTTCTTCCACGCTTGTTACGACCTCCTTCTCCATTTTTTCGAAGACGGCGAGTTTGGTTATTAAATCGAAAATAAGTTGCGAATCTGCCGCGGTGGCTTTTCGGATCTGGAACATTTTTTTAAATTTTTGAAGGACAAAGTTACCAATTTTTGAGAGTATTTCTTGGTAAAGATTCCGCCATTTCCTAGCCCCGATTGCAGCGGCATCCTTTTTTGAGGAGGCACGACGAGAAAAAGATAGAGCGGAAAGCGGGATTAAGCTCCTAAAAAAAACCTCTGAGAAATTCTCAAAGGCTTAATTTTATAGCGTTTTTTTTTAAATTTATATTTCGGTATTCATATCCCAATTCTGAAGATAATCGTGAACATGTTTCAGGAACATTCCGCCCAAAGAGCCGTCTACGACGCGGTGATCGTAAGAATGCGACATAAACATTAGATTGCGGATCGCAATCACGTCGCCATCTTTCGTCTCCAGAACTGCGGGCTTTTTCACAATGGCACCGACCGCCAAAATCGCTACCTGAGGCTGCGGAATAATAGGCGTCCCCATCAGATTGCCAAAGCCGCCGACGTTGGAAATCGTGTAGGTTGCGCCCTGCGTATCTTCTGGCTTTAATTTTTTGTTTCTCGCGCGGTACGCCAGATCATTAATCGCCTTTGTGAGTCCGGAAAGCGAGAGCTGATCGGCATTTTTGATAACCGGCACGATTAAGTTTCCGTCCGGAAGCGCCGTGGCCATTCCGATATTGATGTTTTTCTTTTTAATGATTTTGTCGCCATCTACGGACACATTGATCATCGGGAAATCCTGAATGGCTTTCACAATCGCTTTCACGAAAATCGGCATGTAGGTAAGTTTTTCACCTTCGCGTTTCTCAAAAAGATCCTTGTGTTTTGTACGCCATTTTACGACGTTGGTAACGTCGGTTTCAATGAAAGAAGTCACGTGTGGTGCGGTATGTTTGCTTTTCACCATGGCATCGGCGATGATTTTTCGCACGCGGTCCATTTGGATGATCTCGTCGCCCTGTCCCACGGCCATTGGCGTAGACGGAGCCGCAGCTTTTGGCGCAGTAGCAACGGGCTCTGGTGTTGCTTCCGCTTTTTGTGGCGCTGGCTGAGTTCCTCTTGTGGAAAGAAACGCTAAAATATTTTCTTTTGTAATTCTGCCTTCCAAACCACTTCCTTTGATGGACTGTAACTCGCTTTCGGAAATATTTTCCTGCTGCGCGATGGATTTTACGAGTGGCGATAAATAGAGATCGGAACCTTCAAATCCAGTTGAAGATTTGGCGCTTTCCATGGCTTCTTCCAAACCTTGAACGACTTCCGGATCTACATTTGGAATTTGATTTTGAACTTCGTCTGCAGATTTGGGGCTTTGCGTTTGCTCGCTTACCGCTTCTGCTCCACCATCGACTTCCAAAATGGCAATGACTTCGCCAATTTTCGCGATTTCATCTTTTTGTTTTAGGATTTTGATGATTTTCCCCGCAACCGGCGTCGGCACATCAGAATCTACTTTGTCGGTCGCGATTTCGACTACGGAATCGTCTTCCTTTACCATATCTCCTTCATTACACAACCAACTGATGATTGTTGCTTCCATTACGCCTTCTCCCATGGACGGAAGAATTAATTTATATTCTGCCATTTTTACTTTATTGATTCTTACAAAGATAAAAATTTTTAGTGATTAACGAAATCGAAATTTTTCAGGATTATTTTTGATTTTTTTGTAATTTTTAATCAGGCCTAAAATAAGCGTGGCGAAACCCAAATTCAATCGCTAAATTTGCTTTTAAATTTATAAGAAAATGAACAATTTATATATTGTGGCGCTCTTTCGTTTTAAAGAAAATATGGTCATAGATGCTCTCGAAATCCTGAAAAGACTCGTAATTGAAACAAGAAAGGAAGAAGGATGTCTGCAGTACGATTTGGTTGAAGATAACGAGCATCAGGGAGTTTTCTATATTCTGGAACTTTGGGAGACGCGCGAGCATCATCATCAACACAGCGTGACAGAGCATTTGATGAATTTCCGACAGCAGGCGGCGCCGCTTTTTGCAGAAGCAGTTCAGGTTTATAAAGGCGCGAAGATTTTTTAAATTTATTTTAAGGTAGCTTCGAAAACCGCACAAAAGTGTGTTTTGATCTTTTCTTTTAAGGCCTCGATTTCGTCGGTGGAAAACTCGCGCTCCAACTCGCGTTTTAAAGAAGTGACGGTTTTATCTTTGATTCCGCACGGAATAATGTATTCGAAATAGCGCAAATCCGTGTTTACATTCAAAGCGAAACCATGCATCGTCACCCATTTCGACGTTTTCACGCCCATTGCGCAGATCTTCCGCGCATAAGGTTTGCCTACATCGAGCCAAACGCCCGTTTCGCCTTCGCTGCGTTCACCAATCAGGCCATAATCGGCAATGACGCGGATGATCACTTCCTCCAGATTCCGCATGTAGAGAAAAATATCGGATTTAAAATTGTCCAGATCCAAAATCGGATAACCCACCAACTGTCCAAAACCGTGATACGTAATATCGCCCCCGCGGTTCGTCTTTACAAAAGTTGCGTTAATCTCTTCCAGACGTTTAGAATTCGCCAGCATATTTTCCTCATGACCCGATTTTCCTAAAGTATAAACGTGCGGATGTTCCACGAAAAGCAGATAATTGGGCGTTTCTTCTTTAACTCCGTCTGTGCGGTCGCGGTTTTTCAGTTTCAAATCGATGATTTCCTTCATCAGTTTTTCCTGATAATCGAAGGCCGGAAGATAATCCATCAAACCCAATTCCTGAAAGTGCAAAGTTCTGTTCTGTGTGTCCGTCATTTAATTCGAATATTTTGGGCAATCCCCTCGCTTTCCTCTGCCTACATCCGGCGCCACGCTCGGGTCGGGCTCTCTGTTACAATTCCTCATTTCGGCGCTCGCTTCGCTCGCGCCTCCACTCCGGGATTTCCACGTCGATCCCTATTGCGGCGGGTGGTCTGCGAAAAAGAAGGTCAAATTTACAAAAATTAATTCTTTATGCTGCGAATAAAATCACCTGCTTTCTCTTGCCAGTTCTCGTTTTCCATAAGAATTTTCACGAAGGCCGTTCCGATAATTCCGCCCGCCGCCTTTTCTGTAACGCTATTAAAATCGGCTTTATTTTTAATTCCAAAACCAATGAATACGGGGTTTTTCAAATCGAGTTGCGCCAGATTATCGAGGTATTCTTCGTTCTTCACTTCCTTATTTTCGTTTCCGGTAGTCGAGGAACTCGAAACCGCATATAAAAATCCTGAGCTTAGAGAATCTAAATATTTTATACGCTCATCGGAAGTTTCGGGCGTCACCAAAAAGGTGAAATTCAAATTGTATTTCTTCAGAAGTGCGCTGTAATTTTTCTCGAATTCAATCGGCGGCAAGTCCGGAATTATCAGGCCCGAAACTCCAGATGCTGCACATTCGCGGCAGAAATTTTCGAAACTAAAACTTAAGACCGGATTAATGTAGCCCATTAAAATCACAGGAATTTTTATTTCATCTTTCAAGGATTTCAGCTGCGCAAAAAGATGCGTCATGGTCATACCGTTCTTCAAAGCCTTTTCGTGGGCTTTTTGGATAACATCGCCGTCCGCAACCGGATCCGAGTATGGCATTCCGATTTCCATAAAATCGGCGCCGGAGTTTTGGATGACCTTCATAATTTCCGTCGTGTCTTCCAATTTGGGAACACCGGCGGTAAAATAAATATTAAGTTTCTTCTGAGGCTGAACGTTGGATGCCGCATGTTGGGTGTTATTATTAATCATATTTTCTTTCGTTTTTATTGAGAGCAGAATTGGATAAATTCCCTATATTTTTGACGTAATTTTCGAAGAAGCGGGCTTTGGGAGCGGCTGGAATGGAGTTCTATTTTCGCCACGCAGCGGATTAAAAAAGCGGGAACACTTCGGCAGGCTGAGTGTAAACTCAACGCTGAAGTTGCCACCAAATTATTCTAAAGATTTTTGAGGTAGGTTTCCATGTCTTTATCGCCGCGTCCGCTTAAACAGATCACGACGACCTCGTCTTTCGCGAAGTTTTTCTTTTCCAAAACCGCCAGGGCGTGTGCGCTTTCGAGCGCTGGAATAATGCCTTCAATTTTCGTGAGTTCGAAGGCGGATTTCAGCGCTTCTTCATCGGTAATGCTATAAAATTCGGTGCGTTTTTGGGTGAATAGATTCGCGTGAAAGGGTCCGATTCCTGGATAGTCCAGGCCCGCAGAAATGGAATGCGGCTCGATTACCTGACCGTCTTCGGTCTGCATTACGATGCTTTTGCTGCCGTGCAACACGCCCAGCGTTCCGAGGAAAGTGGTTGCCGCCGACTTCCCGGAATCGAGTCCGAAACCTCCGGCTTCCGCGGCGATTAATTTTACGTTTTCCTCGTCGACAAAATGGTAGAAGGTGCCTGCCGCATTGCTTCCGCCGCCTACACAGGCGATGACATAATCCGGATTTTCGCGGCCGATTTTTTCTTGCAGCTGCCACTTAATCTCTTCCGAAATAACGCTTTGAAAGCGCGCCACCAAATCCGGAAAGGGATGCGGCCCGACAACGCTTCCGATGATATAATGCGTGGTCGTCGCGTTGTTGATCCAGTCGCGAAGTGCTTCGTTGACGGCATCTTTCAAAGTTTTTGATCCTGAAGTGGCGGGAATTACGGTGGCGCCTAGCATCTTCATGCGGCCCACATTTGGTGCCTGTCGCGCGATGTCGACTTCGCCCATGTAAACAATGCACTCCAGATTCATCAATGCGCAGGCGGTTGCAGTGGCTACGCCGTGCTGGCCGGCGCCGGTTTCGGCAATGATGCGTTTTTTTCCTAATTTTTTCGCGAGCAAAACCTGGCCCAAAGCGTTGTTGATCTTGTGCGCGCCCGTATGGTTGAGATCTTCGCGCTTCAAATAGATCTGCGAGCCGTATTTTTTACTTAAATTTTTAGCAAAATAAAGCGGTGTGGCCCGTCCAACGTAGTTTTTTAGAAGGTCGCGAAATTCGTTTTCGAACTCCGCGGAATTGATGATGTCTAAATATTGCTTCCGTAATTCTTCGACGTTCGGATAGAGCATTTCCGGCACAAATGCGCCGCCGAATTCACCGTAATATCCGTTTTCATCGGGGTTTTTATATGTTTTCATTGTCTGTTGTTTCAATCTTCTTTTAGGAGAAGCGATTTAAATTTCTTTATTTTTAAAAGGTCTTTGGTGCCGGGTTCGGTTTCAAATTTTGAATTGATGTCGAGCGCAAACGGTTGCGTGTTTATTTTTGATAATTGATGAATGTTTTCCAGAGAAATTCCGCCGCTTAGAAAAAAAGGTTTTTCGATTTTTAATTCATTTAAAATGTTCCACTCAAAAGAATTTCCGGTGCCGCCGAAGGATTTCGAATCGGTATCGAACAGGAGATAATTCACGGCTGAAGGCTGATTATCGATGATTTTTTGCAGTTCATCGGCCGATGGCTGACCAATTCTTATGACTTTGATGATCTGAACCTGTGGCACCAGTTTTTTCCGTAAGGCTGATATAAAATTTTCGTCTTCGTCGCCGTGAAGCTGAATAAAATCTAAGTTTGCTTTTTCTGAAATATGGATAATATTTTCCAAAGATTCATTCACAAAAACACCGACTTTTCCCTCGTGCTGAATGGCTCTAATTTCCTCCAAATTCAAAGAATTTAAAACATACCGCGGAGATTTTTCATAAAATATAAAGCCCAGGAAATGCACCTTCGAAGAAGCTAGTTCCTGAATTTGAGGGAGATTTGTAAGACCGCAAACTTTTAATTTCATAATAGGTTTTGGCTAAAGCCTTTAATTTTTAAACTTTCTAAACGCGCTAAGCCCGTTCCCGTCGAGATTATTTTTTATCGCACCTTATTCAGTACACTCGTGATCTTTAGGTTCTAATTGCTTTAACGAAATTTTCAAAGGCTTTTCCGGGATTTTCCGCTTTCATAAAGTATTCGCCCATTAAAAATCCGTCGAAACCTTGTTCTCTTAGAAATTTAAAATCTTCTACAGAATAAATTCCACTTTCGGCAACCGTTAAAACCTCATTTGGCAAATGGTTTTTCAATTTCACGGAATGCTGCAGATCGACTTTAAAATCCTTTAAATTGCGGTTGTTGATGCCGACCAGATCGACATATTTATTATAATGTTGTAATTCGTCTTCCGCATGAATTTCCAGCAAAACCTCTAAGCCCAATTCCTGCGATAAGTGCGCAAACTCTTCCACCTGAGAGCGCGAAAGACACGCAGCGATGAGCAAAATAACATCGGCACCCATCGATTTCGCTTCGTAAAACTGGTATTCGTCGATCATAAAATCTTTTCGCAAAAGGGGAATTTTAATTTCATTTCTAACTTTTAAAATATCCTGAAAACTTCCGCCGAAAAAATCCTGGTCCGTTAAAATTGAAATTCCGCTGGCGCCGAATGAATCGTAAGATTTCGCGACTTCCAAAACCTCAGACCGATCGTTAATGATTCCCTTGGAGGGCGATTTCCGTTTAAATTCGGCGATAATTCCGGACTTATTTTTTAGCGAATCTTTTAATGATACTGTTTCTCTACGAAAAAACTCTGAATCCTTTAAGTCCGCCAAGGCAATCTTCGATTTCGAAGTTTGAATTTCTTCTTTCTTGCGCGCGATAATCTGCTCTAAAATATTCATGCTATTTCGTTAAAACTTTTAGACAATTCAAGGCTTTTCCACTGTTCAAACTGTCTTTCGCCAGGTTCAGACAATTCTCGTAAGTTCCGTATTTCTCTGTATTCTGAAGGGCTTTTGCCGCATTCGCCAGAACGACAGCATTTTGTTCGTACGTTCCTTCGCCTTTTAAAATTCGAAGAAAAATTTCAGCGCTTTCTACTTTGGTTTTTCCGCCGGAAATACTTTCCGGCTCGATATTTTTAAAACCAAGTTCTTCCGCGGAATAAATACTTTCGCCGTTTTTATCAAAAATTTTCGTGTCGGCGGTTAGGGAAATTTCGTCATAACCATCCAAACCGTGAACCAACATAAAATTCGTATTTTGTTTCTGAAGAAGATATTGATATAACCGCGCAATTTCAAGATCATAAACGCCGATTATTGAAAACTCCGGCCGCGCAGGGTTCACGAGCGGCCCTAGAACATTGAAAAAAGTGCTCAGTCCCAGACCTTTGCGGAGCGGCGCAACGGTTTTTAAAGCCGGATGAAACAGCGGTGCGTGCAGAAAGCAGATGTTCGCTTTATCTAAATCGCCCAGAAGTTCAGCTTCATTATCTTTGAATTTATATCCCAATTCCTCCAAAACATTGGAGGAGCCAGAAATGGCTGTGACACCGTAATTACCGTGTTTGGCTACTTTTTGCCCGGTTCCAGCCACGATAAAACTCGCCAGAGTGGAAATGTTGAACGTATTTTTACCGTCGCCGCCCGTTCCGACGATATCGACCAAAGCAGTGCCTAAGTTGATGGGAGTGGCAAGATGCAAAAGGGCATTTCTAAAACCTTCGAGTTCCTCTAACGTGATTGTTCGCATGAGAAAAACGGTAACGAAAGAAGTGACTTCGTTTTCGTTGAATTTATTTTGCGCAATTTCGATCAGAATGGCTTTGGCTTCGGCTTTCGACAGCGTATTATGGTTGAACAAATATTGTAATATCTCTTTCATAAAGTGTTTTATGGTCTTAAAAAATTTTCTAAAATCTCGTAGCCCTGCGGCGTTAAAATGCTTTCCGGATGAAACTGCACGGCATGAACATCGTAATTTTTGTGCTGCAACGCCATAATCATTCCGTCTTTATCGACGGCCGTAATTTCCAGGTCTGCAGGGAAATTTTCCGGATCGACGGCCCAGGAATGGTATCGGCCTGCTTCCATATTTTTTCCGAAACCTTTAAAAATTTTTGTATCGTCTTTAATGATTGCCACATCGGTGGCAACGCCGTGAAAAATCTCCGAAAGATTGATTAAACTGCCGCCAAAAGCTTCTGCAATGGCCTGTTGGCCCAAACACACGCCGAATATCGATTTTGTCGGACCATACGTTGTAATCAAATCCAGCAAAATTCCGGCTTCAACAGGGATGCCGGGACCGGGCGAGAGAATGATCTTGTCGTAATTGCCAACCTCTTCTAAACTGATTTGATCGTTACGGACCACCGTGACTTTTTTGCCGACAATTTTCTCAATCATCTGCACGAGATTGTAGGTGAAACTGTCGTAATTATCGAATACCAATATTTTCATTTTTCTATTTTTTACCTGATGGATTTTATCCTTTTCTTTTAAGCGTCATTGAATCGCATTTTTTTTAACTTCCCTCACTTATTACGACGAATCCGCGACCCGGCTTGAGCGGAAATCCTTTTACATTTTGCCAAAAATGTAAAAGATTGGGAGCGGAAGACGGAAATTTGTCGCCCAAAAAATACTAACTGATTTTTTCCGCTTTTAAAATTGCTTTTTTCAGGGCGCCAAGTTTGTGATTGACTTCCTGCAGTTCGTTTTCGACGGACGATTTTGCCACAATTCCGGCGCCGGCCTGAGAATAGAGCGTATTATTTTTCGATAGGAAAGTGCGGATCATGATGGCCAGATTGCAGGATCCGTCGAAACCCACAAAACCGATGCAGCCGCCGTAATAACCGCGCGAAGTTTTTTCGTAAGCATCGATCAGTTCCAGCGCTTTGTACTTGGGAGCGCCGCTTAAAGTGCCCTGCGGAAAGGTGGTCGCAATCATTTCGTAAGGATTTTGATCGGTCGAAACATCGGCCGTTACCTCCGAAACCATGTGAATGACGTGCGAAAAGAACTGAATTTCCTTCAATTTCGAAACCGTTGTTTTTTGTCCGCAAATACTTAAATCGTTGCGCGCTAAATCGACCAGCATTGTATGTTCGGCATTTTCCTTCGCATCAGCTTTCAGTTCCTCCGCAGATTTTAAATCTTCTTCGAGGTTTCCGGTGCGTTTAAAAGTTCCGGCGATGGGATGAATAATGGCTTTTCCGTCTTTAATAATAAGCTGACTTTCGGGGCTGGAACCCATTAATTTATAATCTCCGTAATCGAAATAAAAGAGATAGGGTGAAGGATTAATGTTTCGTAAAGCGCGGTAAACATTGAATTCGTCGCCTTTAAATTTCTGCTCAAAACGTCGGCTTAAAACTAGCTGGAAAACATCGCCGCGGAAACAGTGTTTCTTCGCGACATCGACGAGATTTCTGTATTCCGCGTCGGTTAAATTGGAGCGTTCCTCCGCCACTTTTTCGAAAGGAAAAACAGGCGCATTTTTTTGCTGAATGATATTTTCTAAGGTGATCATCTCCGATTTTAAACCTTTGATCTTATTTTCGATGAGGAACATTTCGTCGTTGTGGTGGTTGATGGCGATGACATATTGATAAAGCCGGTAGCGCAGGAGCGGAATTTTATTTTCCGGAGAAAGCTCCTTGAATTTAATATTTTCGAAAAAAGGGATGGCATCAAAAGACGTGTATCCGAAAAATCCCTGCGCGGTTTTGCCAATTTCTAAATTAGGTTCTTCGCACTGGAAAGTTGCAGAAAAATTTTGAAGAAGATCTGTCAGTTTTTCCTTTTCAATATTGATCTTTTGGGGACTTTCTAAAGGAAATTTAATTTCGGCTTCCGCGTAGTTTTTAATTTCGATGCCGGCAATCGCGTTTACAGCGATGAAAGAAAAGTTATTTTCGGTGTTCTGGTTTCCGGCACTTTCGAGGAGAATGGTATCGCGGAACTGATCGCGTAAACGCAGGTAAATCCCGACGGGAGTAAACAAATCGCTTAAAGTCGATTTTACGGTGGTTTTTATTTGAATTATTTCGGAGAAATTCATGCTTTGGAGAGATGTTTTTTGGATTTTAAATAAAAAAAAGACTTTAACGCAGTCCGTCAAAGTCTTTCTAAAATTTTCGTTTTAATATTTTTAAACAAAAGAATAGCGCTCAAGACCTTGCGAGTTTTGAGACCACCACCAATTTTTGTTGCTGTTCATTTTCATAGGAGCAAATATAGAAATGTTTTTGGAAAGAGAAACATTATTTTTCGCTTTTTTACGGACTAGAACGAAGCAACATTTTTAGCTGAATAATTTTGATAAATTATAATGATTTAAGAGAAAATGTATATTTTTGTCCAAAATAACTTCATTATGAAAAAAGTATTAGCAATTGCCTTTATGGGCGCATTAGCTTTATCAAGCTGTAAAAAAACCGAAACAGCAGCAGAAAGCAACACCATGCTTGCAGAACCAGACACCACTGTAATGATGGACACCAGCGCTACCGGCGGTATGGTAGACTCCACGGCCGTAGTTGCCCCTGCAGCAGATTCTACAATGGCGAAATAGGTCGCAGTATTTATTTTATAAGCAGTCGGTTTTTCCGGCTGCTTTTTTTGTTGCCTCAACACCAGATAATTGTAGAAAAAATCGCTAAATTTGCAGACTTAAAAAGCAAGAAAAATGCAGTTATCAGAACAGGAAATAATCCGCAGAGAAAAGCTTCAAACCCTCGAAAAAATGGGTATCAACGCTTTTCCGGCAGAAGAATATAAAATTACAGAAACGACCAAAACGATCAAGCAGAATTTTGTTGAGGGTAAAAAAGTAACAATTGCAGGTCGTTTAATGAGCCGAAGGATACAGGGGAAAGCCAGCTTTGCCGAACTGCAGGATGCTGAGGGGAAAATCCAAGTTTATTTTAACCGCGACGAGATTTGCAAAGGCGAAGACAAATCTCTCTATAACGACGTTTATAAGCATCTTCTCGACATTGGAGACATTATCGGGATTGAGGGCGAACTTTTCACGACTCAGGTGGGCGAAATGACGGTGAAGGTTGAGCATTTTAAAATTTTAACAAAATCTTTAAGACCACTGCCGCAACCCCGAACCGATGAAAACGGAGTAACGTACGATGCCTTCAATGATCCGGAACTTCGCTACCGACAACGGTATGTAGATTTGATCGTAAATCCGCACGTAAAAGAAACATTTTTAAAAAGAACGAAACTGTACAATGCCATGCGTCAGTTTTTTAATGATGCAGGCTATATTGAAGTAGAAACCCCTGTTTTACAGGCGATTGCAGGCGGCGCTGCTGCAAGACCGTTTATGACGCATCACAATGCTTTGGATGTTCCGTTATATATGAGAATTGCTAACGAATTATATTTGAAAAGATTGATCGTTGGTGGTTTTGATGGCGTTTACGAGTTTTCCAAAAACTTCAGAAATGAAGGGATGGACCGAACGCATAACCCGGAATTTACCGTGATGGAAATCTACGTTGCCTACAAAGACTACTATTGGATGATGGATTTTACGGAAAAAATGATCGAACATTGCGCGATTGCCGTTAATGGAACCACCGACGCCAAGTTTGGAGATCACGAAATTAGTTTTAAGGCACCGTACGCGCGAATTTCGATGACGGATGCGATCATCAAATACACCGGTTTTGATATCACCGGAAAATCGGAACACGAGCTTTTTGATTTCGCGAGATCGATTGGAATTGACGTGAACGAAACAATGGGTAAAGGCAAACTGATCGACGAAATTTTCGGCGAAAAATGTGAAGGAAACTTCATTCAGCCGACTTTTATCACGGACTACCCCATCGAAATGTCGCCTTTAACAAAAAAACACAGAACCCAGGAAGGTTTAACCGAACGGTTTGAACTCATGGTTTGCGGAAAAGAAATTGCAAATGCTTATTCGGAGTTAAATGATCCGCTCGATCAAAGAGAACGGTTTGAAGACCAATTAAAATTAGCCGAAAAAGGCGACGACGAAGCCGGACAATTTATTGATGAAGACTTTTTGAGAGCCTTGGAATACGGCATGCCGCCAACCTCCGGAATGGGAATTGGCATGGATCGTTTGATCATGTTTATGACGAACAATCCCTCGATTCAGGAAGTTTTATTCTTCCCGCAAATGAAGCCCGAAAAAACCGCGCCGGCTTTCGAACTGGATGAAGATGAAAAACTGGTTTTAGAAATTTTAAATTCGTCGGAAGAACCGATGACTTTGGGTCTGGTAAAAGCAAAAAGCCAGCTTTCCGGAAAGAAATGGGACAAAGCCACAAAAAATTTAACCAAGTATCATTTGGTTAAAGTGGAAAAAATTGACGATATTGTGTTGATGAAAACGGTATAAATCATCAATAAAAATAATATGAAAAGAAATGCAACCGCCATTTGGCAAGGATCCGGCAAGGACGGGAAAGGAAATCTAACCACTCAGAGCACCACTTTAAATCAGACGCAGTATTCCTATAATTCGCGTTTTGAAGAAGGCGTAGGCACCAACCCAGAAGAACTAATTGCAGCGGCACATGCAGGCTGTTTCACCATGGCTTTGTCCTTCAATATTGACAAAGCAGGCTTTAAGGCTGAAAACCTCGAGACGAAATGCGTGATCAATTTAGATCCAAAAGAAGGGAAAATCACCGAATCGGTGTTAACTTTGAACGCCACAGTGCCGGGATTATCGAACGAAAAATTTGACGAACTCGTCGCAGACGCGGAAAAAAACTGTCCCATTTCTAAATTATTAAATACGGAAATAAGGGTGGAAGCAACTTTAAATTAAGCCAAAAAAAAGTGCTTTTAAAAAATGAAATCCTCAGTTATTTGGGGATTTCATTTTTTAGGGAAAGGCTCAATTTTATGAAGTTCTTAACTTTGATATTACGTCGAAATTCAGTATATTTGTGAGCCTTTTGAGATAATCAAAAAGACAGAATTTCAGTTTCATTTTAATTTAAATTTCATTGAATATGTTGACGTTAAATAACTTCAACAAACAACAATATTATGAGTCAAAAAGAATATACAGCAAGTAGCATCCAGGCCCTCGAAGGAATGGAACACGTAAGAATGAGACCGTCCATGTACATTGGCGACGTGGGTTTAAGAGGTTTGCATCACTTGGTTTATGAGGTTGTGGATAACTCCATTGATGAAGCTTTGGCAGGACATTGCGACACTATTTCCGTTGTTATTCACGAGGGCGAAAGCATTACCGTAAAAGACAATGGCCGCGGGATTCCTGTGGATATGCACGAGAAAGAACAGAAATCTGCTTTGGAGGTTGTAATGACCAAAATTGGAGCCGGCGGAAAATTCGATAAAGATTCTTATAAAGTTTCCGGGGGACTTCACGGTGTTGGGGTTTCCGTTGTAAACGCATTGTCCAATTCCTTAATTGCAACCGTTAACAGAGACGGCAAAACTTATCAGCAAAAATACTCCAAAGGAAAAGCTTTAGCAGATGTTGAGGAAATTGGCAAAACCACCGAACGTGGAACCGAGGTTTTCTTTCAGGCAGATGATACGATTTTTCAGGAACTGATTTTTAATTATGACACGTTGGCGAGCAGAATGCGCGAACTTTCTTATCTGAACAAAGGCATTAAAATAACTTTAACAGACGAAAGAGTACGGGAGGAAGACGGCACTGCGAAGCACGATATTTTCTTTTCTGAAGGCGGGTTGAAAGAATTTGTAGAATATATCGACGGTAACCGCGAGAGCATCATGAACAGCGTTATTTTCATGGAAGGGGAAAAAGATAATATTCCTGTAGAAGTTGCCATGCGATACAACACTTCTTACACCGAAAATCTGCATTCTTACGTCAATAACATCAATACACATGAAGGTGGAACGCACCTCGCCGGTTTTAGAAGAGCTTTGACAAGAACGCTGAAGAAGTTTGCAGATGAATTAGGGCTTCCCGCGAAAGAAAAAGTAGAAGTAACGGGAGACGATTTCCGCGAGGGTTTAACTGCCGTTATTTCTGTAAAGGTGATGGAACCTCAG
Organism: Kaistella sp. 97-N-M2; assembly: GCF_021513235.1. Classification (NCBI taxonomy): domain Bacteria; kingdom Pseudomonadati; phylum Bacteroidota; class Flavobacteriia; order Flavobacteriales; family Weeksellaceae; genus Kaistella; species Kaistella sp. 97-N-M2. The sequence goes on from NZ_CP090976.1 coordinate 123,357, forward strand.
TTTGAAGGCCAAACCAAAACCAAATTAGGAAACTCCGAAGTTTCCGGCGCCGTAGATAAAATTGTGGGCGAAATGCTTTCCAACTTTTTAGAGGAAAATCCAAACGAAGCAAAACTCATCGTTCAGAAAGTGGTTTTAGCGGCAAAAGCAAGACAGGCGGCGAAAAAAGCCAGAGAACTTGTTCAGCGCAAATCACCGATGGGTGGCAGTGGATTACCCGGAAAATTATCCGACTGTTCTTCCAAGGACCCGGAAATTTCCGAATTATTCCTGGTAGAGGGAGATTCGGCAGGTGGTACGGCAAAGCAAGGCCGGGACCGTCATTTCCAGGCGATTTTGCCTTTAAGAGGTAAAATTCTGAACGTGGAAAAATCTATGGTTCATAAAGTGTACGACAACGAAGAGATTAAAAATATTTATACGGCACTTGGCGTTTCTGTAGGCACCGAAGAAGACAGCAAAGCTTTGAACATTGCGAAGTTGCGCTACCACAAAGTAGTAATCATGTGTGATGCCGATATTGACGGTGCACACATTTCTACGCTGATCCTTACTTTTTTCTTCAGATACATGAAGGAACTTATTGAAAACGGTTACATTTATATCGCGCAGCCGCCACTTTATCTGCTGAAAAAAGGAAACAAAAAACTGTACGCCTATAACGAAAAAGAACGGGAGGAAATTACGCTGGAAATGGCACCAGACGGAAAAGGCGTTGAAGTTCAGCGGTACAAAGGTCTGGGAGAAATGAATCCCGAGCAGCTTTGGGAAACCACTTTGAATCCGGAAAACCGAATGCTGAAACAGGTGAATATCGAAAGTCTTGCCGAAGCAGATAACGTTTTCTCCATGTTGATGGGTGATGAAGTACCGCCAAGACGGGAGTTTATCGAGAAAAATGCCATCTACGCAAAAATTGATGTTTAGGTTAGTCGCTTAATATTTCATAAAACTGCTCATTCATTTGAGCAGTTTTTTTTTAACGATATTTCTTAAAAACTGAAGTTTTAAAGTTTAAAAAAACATTTTAAGAACACTTTTTTTTCCAAAATATTTTTATTAAATTTAAAAATGAAAAAATTCTTTCCGCTTGCCCTTGCATTTTCCCTGATTTTATCGAGTTGTAACAAACAAAAAACGACCGTCGAAACGGACGCACCTGTGGAAGTTGACACGGTAAAAGTGGCGCAGAAATTCACGGTAGATTCCGTAAAAGTTGATGATTCATTGGTGATTGATAAGAACTTAACACTTGCTTTCAAATCCCAACTTTTGGTGTTTCCACAGGTGAAAGATTCTGTGCTTTTAGATTCGATTTACGCCCGCGAACAGATCAATCTCGCGAATTATTCCAAAGCAGATCTTCTGAAAGAATTACAGGCTAAAAAAGCAAAGTATTACGAAGAAAACAAAAAGAATCTGTCGGATTTTAAGCCCGACTTTAAACAGACGTGGACGAACAATTCGAGAATGAAAGTTTTTTCAAATGACAACGAATTGATGACCATTCAGTATTTCGGAGATGGATTTACGGGCGGCGCTCACGGATATTACTACGAATTTTACAAAGTGTTCGATCTTCTGAATAAAAAGACGCTGCAACTTTCTGATGTCGTGGCCGAAAGAGATCATAAAATATGGAGCAGAATTTTAATCGACAATTTCCTGAAAAATGATCTGGAAAAAGGTCAGGCAGAAATGCTTTTGGTAAAGGAAATCCCTTTGAATAACAACTTTTATTTCGACAACGAAAACTTATATTTTCTCTACAATCAGTACGAAATTACAGCGTATGCAGCCGGACCCGTTCTCATCCGAATTCCGTTTACGGCCATCAAACCGCTCCTAACGAGCGAGTTTAAGACGCGAATCGGATTATAATAGGAAGGAAAGCAGGTTTTATCACCTGCTTTTTCTATTTTTGCACCCATGCACAATGTCGCCTTCATTATCAACCCTTTTTCTGCGAAAAAAAATTACCGGCCTTTTTTGGACGCTCTGAAAAAAGCGCTCAGCGCTCCCAATTTCTATATTTCAGAATCCTTGGAAGGTACGGCCGATTTCATCAAACAAAATTTTGAAAAGACCGATATTTTTGTCGCCGTCGGGGGCGATGGTACCATTTCCTCGGTTGCAAAAAGCCTCATTAACACGGGAAAAATCTTAGCCATATTTCCCGCGGGTTCGGGGAACGGTTTCTCCAACGAAAATCATTTCAGTAAAAATCTGGAAGAACTTTTAGCCAAAATTAAGGACGGAAAATTCCGCGAAATCGACACTTTTAAAGTTAATGAAAAACTCTCCATCAATGTTTCGGGGACGGGTTTTGACGGAAAAGTGGTGAAAGAATTTGAAAAAACGAGCCGGGGTTTCGCCAATTATATTAAAGTTTCCCTCCGGACTTTCTTTCATTACAAACCCATTGAAGTAAAATTTAAATCAGAAGCATTTAAGAAATACGACGGAAAATATTTAATGCTGAATATTGCCAACACACGCCAGTTCGGCAATAACGCGTACATTGCGCCGCATGCGAGCACGATCGACGGATTGGTCGATCTTGTTTTGGTTAAAAAATTTCCGCTGATGTATGGTGGCGTTTTCGCGTTTCGGCTCTTTTCGAAAAACTTAAAGGAAAACCAGTATGTCACCTACCTTTCGGTACCTGAAATTGAATTTAGTGTGAACACGCGAAACTGGCATTTAGACGGCGAATACCACGAAATCGCGTCGCCCGTCCACGTAAAAGTTTTACCAAAAAGTTTAAAAATTCTTATCTGATAAACCTTGAAGTCAGATGTTTAAGGAATGCTAAAAGTTGGCGACGCTGCAGAAAATCTCGGTATGAATTCTCAACGCCTTAATTATTAAATTTTTCACCATAAAAATTACGGCTCCTGCAAACCTTTTTTATAAGTTTCCAAAGCTCTGGCGCGTGCAAATTTATGTTCAACCATCGGCTCAGGGTACGATTTTGTTCCGAATTCCGGAACCCATTTTTTGATGTATTTAAAGTCGGGATCAAACTTTTTCTGCTGTTCGGCGGGATTGAATATCCTGAAATAAGGCGCAGAATCGCAGCCGCTTCCCGCGCTCCACTGCCAGTTTCCGTTATTGGCAGAAAGATCATAATCGAGTAATTTTTCTGCAAAATATGCTTCGCCGATGCGCCAGTCCATCAAAAGATGTTTGGTGAAAAAACTGGCGCAAACCATGCGGACGCGGTTATGCATGAAACCGGTTTCGTTCAGTTCGCGCATTCCCGCATCCACAATCGGGTAACCGGTTTTTCCCTCCCGCCATTTCTTTAAATTATCATCGTCGTAAAGCCAGGCGATATTGTCGTATTTGCGTTTAAAAGATTCGTGCACGACCTTTGGAAAATGGTAAAGAATCTGCATAAAAAATTCCCGCCAGATGAGTTCTTTCAAATAGGTTTGATTAAGTTTTTTTGCTTCTGCCGCTAATTTTCTAGCGCTGATGGTCCCAAAACGCAAATGAACGCTCATTTCAGAAGTTTTGGTGGTAGGAAAGTTCCGTGTTTCGTGATAGGTTTTTAAAAACTCTGGATTGATCTTTGGAATTTTAAATTCATAAGCCGTTTTTTTAAAACCAATATCCTTTAAAGTAATTGTCTGTTCATCGACATCGACGAAGTGAGAAAGAAGTTTTTCACTGGAATAAGCCTCATTTTTTCCTTCGTTAAATTTGATCAGCCACTGTTTGGAATAAGGCGTGTAAATGGTGTACGGTTTACCGTCTGCTTTTAAAATATCATCCTTATGAAAATGAACCTGATCTTTAAAAGTTAGGAACTGAATATTCTTCTTTTCCAAGAAAACCCGGATTTCTTCATCTCTTTTAATCGCCGAAGGTTCGTAATCCTCGTTGCAGAAAACACTTTCAACCTCTTCATTTGCCGAAAGTTCTTTAAAAATATCCAAAGGTTTGCCGTGCAGGATTTTAATGGACTTTTCAGTTTTTCGTAAAAATTCATTCAGTTTTTCCAGAGCCTGAAAAATAAAATCAACCCGTTTGTCTTCTTTATTTTCTAATTTTGAAAGAATTTCGGTATCAAAAATAAATACGGGTAAAACACGCTTCGAAGTTTCCAGCGCCTTGAAAAGTCCGTGGTTGTCGGTTAAACGCAAGTCCCGCCGAAACCAGAAAACAGTAATTTTATCTGCCATTTTCGACCATTTTCAGGATTTTTTTCGGCTCTTCATTTCGCAAATTGGTGTAAACGGTGTGATGAAAGGTATTGAGTTTCTTCAGTGATTCCAGTAGACCCTCTTTCTCTGCCTTATCCAGTTGACCACACATGATTTTCGAAACCACGGTAATGTCTTTCATTGATTCGTCAAACACTTTCCTACCCTTATCGGTAACAGAAATTCGGGTGCTTCGTTTATCCTCTTTATCCGGACTTTCGGAGAGCAAGCCGTTTCTCACCAACCGTTTAATGATCTCGATGCCGGTTTGCTTTTCGTGAGCGTTCTTTTCGATGAGCTGCATTTTGGTCAACGAGGGATAATCCATCAGTCTAAAAAGATAGGTAAAATCTTCATTCACCAAATCCGGATGTTTTTCCAAGGACTTTTTAATCAAATGTTTGGAATATCTTCCCAACATAATCACCTGTTTTGCGATCTCATTTTCCAGATCGAAAACCTCCAGATCATATTTTTCCGTGAGATTTCGGGGATTTTCCTGTTCGTAGGCCTTTTCGTTCAGATATAGGCGAAAATCTTCCATCGTAATCTGATTGCCGGGCTGCTTTTTCTGAAGAGAATCCAGTTCGGATAAAATATCAATAATTAAATTTAATTCCATAAGATTATAATTTTATTGTACCCAAACCGCCATCAACGCCAATTACCTGCGCGGTGATCCAGGAACTTTTGTCCGATATTAAAAATTCTACAACCCGCGCGCTGTCGTCGGCGGATCCAATTCTCTGCAGCGGATGCCGTTTTGCAGAAGCCAGTCTTTTTTCGTCGGTGGAAAGCAGTTGTGCCGCCAAACCGGTATCTGAAAGCGAAGGTGCGATTACATTGACGCGAATTTTTGCGGACGCCAGTTCTGCAGCCAAACTTCTGGCAAAACTTTCGATCGCACCCTTGCTCGCCGCAATCGACGTGTGAAAAGGCATGCCGACCTTCGCCGCTACCGTGGAAAACAAAACGATACTTGCAGAACCCGACTTCTTTAGCGCGGGCAGACATTTTTGAATAATCTTTACTGCACCCAAAAAGTTTTGATGAAAGTCTGCCAAAAAATCTTCTTCGGAAAGCCTGTGAAAAGGCTTTAAATTGATGGAGCCCGGGCAAAAAACAACGCCGTGAATTTCTTCGGGTAAAGATACTTCACTTAAATCATCTTTTATAACATCCAGCTGAAAAAACTGCGTATCCAGAATTTCCAGTTCGGGAGTCAGATTTCGGGAGATGGTAAAAAGATTTTCGTTCTTCAAAAGTTGCGCAGATCTAAGACCAATCCCTTTTCCGGCGCCGACAATTACTATATTTTTCATCATTTAAAACTTTACAATTTCGTATTTTTCCTGCAACTTTCGCTGCAGTATTTCACCTCTTCCCAATCGCGTTCCCATTTTTTTCGCCAGGAAAAGGGTTTGTGGCAATTGATGCAGATTTTCTGGGGCAAATCCTGCTTTTTAACCCGTCTCAATGTTAGGTTATTTCAGTTATGCAGTTCGTCTTTTCAAACATTATCGGAAATTCTTTTCAAAATTTTTGTAATTGTTGATCCGGATATTTTTAGCTTTAATGTCGTGCATCAGGTTATACAGACCGAAAAACGTACGGTTCATGTAAATAAAATGGCGCGACCCGCGGTTCACATTTCTGCCTTTCATCTGCGTATTCTTGGCATATTTCTGTCCCAAATCTGCGATCGCGGCGAAGAATTTACCGTCCGAAAAATCGAAGATTTCTTCCTGAAAAGGCGTCGTAAACAAGTAAAGCAGCTCATGAAAAATCTGTGTGAAAAAAGCTTTGTCTTCCGCCGAATCGTCGCTTCGGATAATTTCGAGTTCAACGAGTTTGCGATCGAAAAAAATCTTATTTTCTAAATTTTCGCGATTTGCTAATTCAAAATAAGGACGATAAAAATCGTCGGGAATGCTTTTCATACAGCCAAAATCGATAGCGATTAAAGTTGCTTCCCCATCCACCAGAAAATTCCCCGGATGCGGATCGGCATGCACTTTTCGCAAGTGATGGATCTGGAACATGTAAAAATCCCACAGCGCCTGCCCTACTTTCTGCGCCTTTTCCGCATCTTTATTTTCCGTGCAGAACGTGGATAAATGTTTCCCGTGCATCCAATCCATTGTGATAATTCGGTTGTTGGACCATTCGGGGTAATAGTTCGGGAATTTTAGATCAGGCAGATTTTCGCAGTCTTTTCTTATTTCCAAGCTCTGCATCAGTTCCAAATCGTAATCGGTTTCTTCCAAAAGTTTGTCTTCCACCTCCTTAAAATACTGATCGGAATTTTCTCCTTTAATATTGAACATTTTCATGGCGATGGGTTTTACCATGGCCAGATCCGAAGAAATACTGTCGGAAACGCCGGGATACTGAATTTTTACGGCTAGTTCTTTTCCGTCTTTCCAGGCTTTATGAACCTGCCCGATGCTCGCGGCGTTGGTGGATTCTGCGGTAAACCGATCAAACAATTCGGACGGTTTTTTCCCGAAATAATTTTTAAAGATTTTGGTCACCAAAGGCGCGGAAAGCGGTGGAACCTGAAACTGAGACAAAGAAAACTTTTCTACATATGCCGCTGGCAGAATATTTTTCTCCATACTCAGCATTTGCGCGACTTTCAAGGCACTTCCTTTTAGTTCTTTCAGTCCATCATAAATATCGGAGGCATTGCTGTTGTTGAGATTGGTTTTGGCTTCCTCTTCGGTTTTTGTTATTTTTTCGCCATAGTATTTTAGGTAGTTCACGCCCACTTTTGCTCCGGTTGATATGAGTTTTGTGGCGCGTTCTATTTTGCCTGTCGGAATTTTATCTAATGTTTTCATGAAGGATTCTTTACTTTTTCATTGAATAGAAATTTGCCGAGATCTACTAATTTCTTCAAAGGTTTTACATCCAGAAACTCGAAACTGGTATCCACCGATTTCTCAATAAAAATATCCGTTTTTTCGAAGTTGGAACTTCGGTCGTCCATCCAAAATTTAAGCGTGGCAACAAAGTGTCCCCAATAGAGTTCTTCAATCCCTTTGTGGCGGAGCTTTTCGATCTTCGCACTGCTTTCCGTTGTGTTTGTCAATAAAGGTTCGGAAATGCCCAAACTTCTGATGAAGAGTTGAAATTCTCTTTTTAGAGACCAAAGCTTCTTTAAATTCTGAAGATTGTTCTTTTCGGAGCCCACCAAATAGATAATTAAACTTCTGTTCATGGTTAACTGTTCAAAAAAAGTATAATAAAAAGAAAGCAACTTGTGTTTCGGATGCTCAACTTCGTAGGTTTCTTCTTCTTTTATCAGCTGGATTGAGCGGTCCATAAAAAAGCGCAGGTAATCCGCTTCTAACTGCTCAAAGTTGGCGTAGTAGAAATAAAAATCATTTTCCGAGAAGCCATGATCTTCGCAGAAACTGTAAACATTCAAAGGTTTCTTATTATTGCGGAGTACATAATTGGAATAGAGGTCTAAAATTTTTTGTTGATCTAAATCTATATTATTCATATCTTGTAATTTAATCATTTACAAATTTAGTAAAAATATTTTCTAATTCAGAAATAAAAGTATATTTTTGTTCTATTATTGAACTTATGAAGAAGGTAGTTATTATTGGATCCGGTTTTTCTGCAATAGCTTCCGCCTGTTATATGGCGAAAGCAGGTTTCGCGGTGAAGGTTTTGGAAAAAAACGAACAGCTTGGTGGTCGCGCCTCTCTGCTAGAAATCGACGGATTTAAATTCGATATGGGACCAAGCTGGTACTGGATGCCGGATATTTTCGAACGTTTTTTTGGTGATTTCGACCGGAAAGTTTCAGATTATTACGAACTTGAAAAATTATCTCCCGCGTACCGCGTGATTTTTGGTGAAGACGATTACATCGACATTTCTGATGAACCGGAAAAAATCATTGAAAAATTTGAAGAAGTGGAGCCAGGCAGCGGAATTCATCTTCGGAAATTTATGAAAGATGCGCGTAAGAATTACGAAATTGCCATGAAAGATCTCGTTTACAATCCGGGGAAATCTCTGCTGGAACTCGTGAATTTGGAAACCGCGGTTCGACTTCCCCTTTTTCTTCAAAATATTTCGCAAACGGTTCGCCGGAACATCAAAAATCCGAAACTGCAAAGCATTTTGGAATTTCCCGTTCTTTTTCTCGGCGCAAAACCCCAAAATACGCCGGCTTTTTATAATTTCATGAATCATGCAGATTTTGGGTTGGGAACGTGGTATCCGAAAGGCGGTTTCAACGCGGTGGCACTTGGAATTGTAAAATTGGCAAAAGAATTGGGTGTTCAATTTTATGTGAATCAGGAAGTAACGGAAATTCAAACGGAAAATAACGTTGCCAAATCGGTGGTAACAACGACAGACACTTTCTCGGCCGACCTTGTAATTTCCGGTGCAGATTATGCGCACACGGAAAAATTGCTGCTAAAAGACGAAAAAAATTACAGCGAAACCTATTGGCAAAAGAAAGTATTTGCACCCTCATCCTTTCTGTATTATGTGGCTTTTGATAAGAAAGTTCCGGAACTGCAGCATCATAATTTATTTTTCGATACAGATTTTGGGCAGCACGCCGTGGAGATTTATGATGAGCCGCAACTGCCGACAAAGCCTTTGTTTTACGCAAATTTTTCCTCGAAGACCGACCCTGATCTCTGTCCCGAAGGTAAGGAAACGGGTTTTTTCTTAATCCCGGTCGCGGTGGATTTAGAAGACAGCCAGGAGATTCATGATGAATATTTTGAATTGATAATGAACCGCATCCAACAAAACATTGGGGTGGATTTAAGGGATTCTGTGCTGTTTAAAAAGAGTTTTGGGGTACAGGATTTTAAAGAGCGGTACAACTCTTGCCGCGGTAATGCGTACGGTTTGGCCAACACTTTGTTACAAACCTCCATTTTAAGACCCAGCATCAGTAATAAAAAAATTAAGAACCTTTTCTACACCGGTCAGTTAACTGTTCCGGGACCCGGAGTTCCGCCCGCTTTAATATCCGGAAAAGTTGTAACAGACTACATTCTTCAACATCAAAATAAAATATTCTCCGCTCATGAATAATTTAGAAATTTTCAACTCTTTTTGCGGACTTTCCTCGAAGATGGTCACGGAAAAGTACAGCACTTCCTTTTACAAAGCGTCTTCGCTTTTTCATGCGGAGATTCGTCAGCATATTTATAATATTTACGGTTTTGTTCGTTTGGCAGATGAGATTGTTGATACGTTTCACGATTACGACAAAATAGCCTTGATGGCCGATTTCGAAAACAGTTATCATTCTGCAAAAGCCAACGGCATTTCCTTAAATCCAATTTTGCATTCTTTTTGCCGAACACAGCGTGAAAAGAACATTCCGCAGCATTTGGTGGAGGCATTTTTACATTCCATGAAAATGGATTTGGGCGAAATTAAAGATCTGAACGACGAAAAGTACAAGGAATATATTTACGGGTCTGCAGAAGTTGTGGGGTTGATGTGTCTGAAAGTCTTTGTTAACGGCAACGATGAAGAATATGAGCGACTGAAACCTTACGCTCAAAGTTTGGGTGCGGCGTTCCAGAAAATTAATTTCCTGCGCGACATTAACGCCGATTTTATCGACCTGAACAGAACTTATTTTCCCAATGTCGATTTTACGAATTTTTCAAAACAGGATAAAATTACCATAGAAAATGATATTGCAAAAGATTTCGAACACGCCAAAATTGGTATAAAAATGTTGCCGATATCGAGTAAATTAGCGGTTTTTATGGCGTACAAATATTATTTTAATCTTTTAAAGAAAATAAAAAATACCAAACCGGAACTGCTGCTCACAAAACGAATAAGCGTCTCGAATGCGCGTAAAATGTATCTTTTTGGCGAAATGATCGTCAACAAAAATCTGAATTTGCTTTAATGAACCGACTAATTCTCTTCCTATTTCTAATAGTATCGAACATGATGTTATCTCAAAATTTAGAGGAATACAGAGCCTTGCTTCAATCGGGCGAAAGTTCTGAAAGGTCTGCAAAAATACTTATCGAAAAATCTGCAGGAGCTTACAATCAAACCAATGAACCCCTTTATGCGGGATTTTTGGCCGTTGGTCAGTTTTTTATGGCGAAACATGTTTTTAATCCGCTGAAAAAAATGTCTTATTTTAATGAAGGCAAAATAATGTTAGATAATGCAGTAAAACTGGACCCCGGCAATATAGAAATTAGATTAATGCGTTTGATCGCGCAGGAAAAATCGCCCCGATTTTTAGGATATGATCAGAACATTTCCGAGGACCGCAAATTTTTAACAGCTGCATATAAAAATTCGAGTGACGGAAATTTAAAATTGTATATTAAGAATTATTTAAAATTATAAAATGGAAATTTTAGGATATATTTTAATCACGATTGGCATTTTCGTTGCGATGGAAGGCGTTACCTGGCTTACACACCGGTTTGTAATGCATGGCATGGGCTGGTATTTCCATGAAGATCATCATCAGCCCGGCTATCCGCACGTTTTCGAAAAGAACGATGCTTTTTTTGTCGTTTTTGCCATCCCAAGTATTCTGCTTTTTTATTTTGGAACGGTAGGCGGCATCAACTGGATGTTTTTTGTCGGTTTAGGAATTTTGTTTTACGGCATCGCTTACTTTACGGTTCACGATGTCTTAATCCACCGCAGATTTAAATGGTTTGACAAAACGAATAACTGGTATTTACGCGGCCTGCGAAAAGCACACAAAATGCATCATAAACATTTGGGCAAGGAAGATGGCGAATGTTTTGGAATGCTTTACGTTCCGCTGAAATACTTCCGGGAAGCGCGAACGTCAATCTCAAAAAAATAAATTTTGCAGAGCTATTATTACTTACTTTTAGATGTTTTCAGTTTTTTAATTCCTTTTCTTTTCAGTTTCGAAAAAAAGAGAATGCATTTCATCCAACACTGGAAGGCTTATTTCACGTCGATTATTGTGGTGGGGATTTTCTTTATTTTGTGGGACAGTTATTTCGCCTACGAAGAGGTTTGGGGTTTTAATGATGAGTATTTAATTGGTTTCAGAATTTTGAAACTGCCAATCGAGGAATGGTTGTTTTTTCTGCTGATTCCATATGCGAGTGTTTTCATCCATTATTCCCTAAAGTATTTTTTTCCGCAGGTTATCCTTTCAAAAAAGGTAACAAGATTCATCACTTATGTTTTATTTATCGCGGGCCTTGCCCTCGCCATATTTAATTACGAGAAGCTGTATACCTTTGTTTGCATCGGACTATTTACCATTTTAATGCTGCTTCAAATTATTTTTGAATGGTCTTACGCGCGGCGGTTTTATTTGAGTTTCATTCTTATTTTCATTCCTTTTTTCTTCGTGAACTCGGCTTTAACGGGAAGTTATACAGAAAACCCCATCGTGTATTATGACAATGCGGAAAATCTTGGACTGCGCTTAGGAACAATTCCTGTGGAAGATGCTTTCTATTGCTTCGCTCTCCTCTATTCGAGTACCTTGCTCTTCGAATTTTTGAAAACCAAAAAATATTTTAAATCCCGCCATGAAAATTAATTTAACCAAGCAATCTGGAATATATACGCTGACTTCGGAACAGATTTTACCGATTTCTTTGGAAAAAGCCTGGGAGTTTTTTACGGTTCCTATGAATCTGGATAAAATTACGCCGAAGGAAATGGATTTTAAAATAACAAATAATCCGCCGCCAAAAACTTACAAAGGACAAATCATTACTTATAAAATTGGCGTTTTACCCCTCATCAAATCAAACTGGATTACCGAAATTACGCATTTGGAAGACCATCAGTTTTTTGTAGACGAACAACGCTTTGGACCATACGCAATGTGGCATCACGAACATCATTTCGAAAAAATTTCAGAAACCGAAACAAAGATGAAAGATATCGTCAACTTCAAGATGCCATTCGGAATTTTAGGCGATCTGCTGGCCGGATATTTCGTAAAAAACAAAGTGAAATTTATTTTTGAAAGCCGCCATACCATTTTAGAAAAAACCTTTAAACCATGAAAATACTTCTCACCGGCGTCACCGGATATATTGGCAAACGCCTCCTCATTCAGCTTTTAGAGGAAGGCCATCACGTCGTCTGTTCGGTGCGCGACAAGAATCGGTTTGGCTTGAAACTTTTTAAGGAGAAAATTGAGCAGATTGAAGTTATTGAAAATGATTTTCTGGACGATAAGACTTTAGATACGATTCCGAAAGATATTGAAGCCGCTTACTATCTCATCCATTCGATGTCTAGCAGCGACGGAGATTTTAAAGAAAAGGAGAAACTTTCTGCAGAAAATTTTAAAAAAGCTTTAGAAAAAACTCAGGCCAAACAGGTGGTTTTTTTAACAGGTATCATCAACGAAAAAAAGCTTTCAAAGCATCTCGAATCGCGGAAAAATGTAGAAGAAGCCTTAGAAAGTTCCGTTTACGCTTTAACGAGTTTGCGCGCGGGAATTATTGTAGGATCCGGCAGTGCTTCATTTGAAATCATACGGGATCTTGCGGAAAAATTACCGCTGATGGTTGCGCCGAAATGGGTGAATACGAAATGTCAGCCCATTGCCATCCGAAACGTGATGCAGTTTTTGGTTGGGGTTTTAGGAAAAGAATTTACGTACAAACAACATTATGATATTGCCGGAACAGATGTTTTAACGTACAAAGAAATGCTTTTAACCTACGCCAAAATCAGGGGTCTGAAGCGGTCCATTTATATCGTTCCGTTAATGACGCCTAAATTTTCGTCGTACTGGCTTTATTTCGTTACATCAACGAGTTATTTTCTCGCAAAAAATCTTGTGGACAGTATGAAAATCGACGTTGTGGCCTCGAAAAACGACCTTGCAGAAAGATTGGGCATTCAGCTTTTTTCCTACAAAGAAGCCATTACGCTGGCTTTCGATAAAATTAAACAGAATGATGTTCTATCGAGCTGGTACGATTCCTTTTCGAATAATTTTCATACGCGTCAGGTTTGGCAGTATTTGGAGGTTCCCGACGAAGGGTGTTATAAAGATATCCGCGAACTAAAAATTGAGGACGAAAAAGCAACTTTAGACCGAATTTTCAGTATTGGCGGAAAAACAGGATGGTATTATGCAGATTTTTTATGGCGGATTCGCGGCTTTCTAGACAAACTTTTCGGCGGCGTTGGTTTAAGGCGAGGCCGTAGAAATATGACGGATCTCGACGCAGGCGATTCTGTGGATTTTTGGCGCGTCCTGTATGCCGATAAGGAAAAAGGGCGTCTTTTACTTTTTGCAGAGATGAAACTTCCGGGTGAAGCCTGGTTGGAATTTAAAGTTAAAAACGGAGTTCTACGTCAGGAAGCCACTTTCCGGCCGCTGGGCATTTCGGGAAGACTTTACTGGTATTCAGTCTTGCCCTTCCACGGTTTAATTTTTAACGGAATGTTGAAAAAACTCGTTGGAAAATAATCGTAAACATTTCACTTGGCTCTTTGCTGCACTTTCTGCTTTTTTTGAATTTTGCGGTTAAAATTTTGTCCATTAAAGTCACCCATACAGCAAAGTCAAGCTAACGAGATTAATCCCGAGTTTTCATCGTGTGGTCTAGAATCAGCGCAAATATAAGAGTGGTTCTCGAGAATCGGATTAACCTATGTTAATTCTCAATAAATTTCGCCTTTTCTTTACGAATTCTTGATAAATGAACCGCAGAAATATTGAGCCACGAAGCGAGGTGTTTCAGCGGAACTACATCTAAATATCGCGATGAGTAGCTTTTTATAAGATCATAATTTTCATTCGCACTGTTGAAACTAAGCGTATTTCGCAGTGCCAGGAGATTGCAGTAATGTTCTTCCATTACGAGGAGTCCAAATATTGCCCAATCGTGATATTTCGCATAAAGCTTCACCAAATTTTGTTTTTCAATGGAATAAACGGCAGAATCTTCATAACAATAAATATCGCAGCGGCTGGCGGTCTGCGTTCGAAAACTTTCGTAATCGGTAATCACCATTTTTTCCGGCTCCAGCCAGATGGTTTTTTCATCACCCTCACGATCCGTAAAATAGCATCGGGTGATGGAATTTTCAACCATAAAAATACTTTTGCAGATTTCCCCTGCTTTCAAAATAAGATCTCCGCCCACGCAGTGTGAAACATTAAATTCAGCCAGTCCTGCTTCTAAGATCTCCAGATCAAAATCCGGTTTGTAAGACAAAACTTTTTCCCGTATAAAATTTTTGTGACTGTTATTTTCTACCATTTTCAAATTATTCTACTGCTACCGAATCATCACCGCGTCCGTCTGCCACTGCAACTGCGTTACCGTTCCCGTCGATAACAATCATTTCCGTGCGGCCAATTTGCGAAACTCTTTCTATTTTATAATTCATTTTCTCCAGATCAGAAACCGTGGCTTCCGGAAAGTTTTTTTCCACCATCACACTTTCCGGCAACCACTGATGATGGAATTTCGGCGTATTCACGGCCAAATTTGGATTTAAACCAAAATCGACCACATTAACAATAGATTGGTAAACGGACGTCGGAATGGTAGTTCCACCGGGCGTTCCGACAATAATGTAAGGTTTTCCCTTTTGTAGAACGATGGTCGGCGTCATCGAACTCAACATTCTTTTTCCGGGTTTAATAGAATTTGCCTCGCCGCCCACCGCACCGAACATATTCGGAACTCCGGGCTTTACGGAGAAATCGTCCATTTCGTTATTCAGGAAAAACCCTGCCCCGGAAACCACAACTTTACTTCCGTACAAACCGTTCAAAGTTGTGGTTACGGCCACTGCATTTCCCTCCTTATCGATAATGGAAATATGGGTGGTTTCGGTAGATTCTTTTGGCTGCGCCACAATTTTTCCGACCGCGAAACTAGGTGTTGCAGTATTTTTGTCGAAACTTTTCCAGCGGTTTTTTAAATATTCATCAGAAATCAGCATCGCGGTTTGATCTTTAATATAAGCGGGATCGCCCATGTATTCGGCGCGGTCTGCAAAAGCCCGGCGTTCGGCCTCGACCATAATCTGAACGGCTTGTGTGGAATTTTGCGCGTATTTTTCTACATTTTCGAAACCGCTCATTTTCAACATCTGAGCCAGAAGAATCCCGCCGCTTGAGGGCAAAGGCATGGAGACGATTTCGTTGCCTTTGTACATAAAAGAAATGGGTTTTCTTTCGACAACCTGGTAGTTTTTAAGATCATTTAAAGTGATGATGCCGTTTCCGCGCTTCATTTCCTGCTGGATGAGATCAGCGGTTTTTCCCTCGTAAAAACCTTTCGCCCCGTATTTTTGAATGAGTTTTAAGGTTTCGGCAAGTTCTTTCTGCACCAGGATATCGCCTTGTTTCCAGGTACTCGATTTTTGAAAAACCGTCTTGCTTCTGTTATGTTGGTTGAAGGCGTCGAGTTCGCTGTTGAGCAGACCTGCTTCTTTCTGCGTGAGCGAAAATCCCTGTTCGGCCAAATCGATGGCGGGTTGAATAAGTTTTTCCATGGGAAGTTTCGCGTGTTTTAAAGTGGCGAAAAATCCTGCAACAGATCCCGGGACGCCCACCGCCAGTCTGCCGTTTTGGGAAAGATCGGTGTTTGCATTTCCTTTTTTGTCGAGATACATATCTTTGGACGATTTTTCGGGAGCGGTTTCGCGGTAATCTAAGGTGAATTTGTCGCCATTACTTTGCACGCCGACGAGAAAGCCGCCGCCACCTATATTTCCGGCTTGCGGATAGACCACGGCCAGCGCATATTGCGTCGCGATTACGGCATCAAACGCGTTCCCGCCCATCCTCATAATTTTCGCGCCCGCTTCACTGGCCAGGGGATGTGCAGAAACGACCAAACCTTTGTCTTTGGTGCGAATTTCTTTTACAATATTGATGTCGGTGAATTGCGCAAACACGAACTGGGAAGCCAGAACGAACGACAGGAACAATCTCTTCATAGAAACAAATTTTATCAAAAATAGGAAAAATTGATTTATAAATTACGCTTTTAATTGGGTGCCAGAGTTGCGACCCGACTTGAGTGGAGCTCTTTTTCTGACGAGGAACGAGGAGGAAAAAAGCGGGAGCGGAAGGCGGAATTTGTCGCCCAAAAATTTATTGTGCCTAAAAATTTCTTTTAAGACGCTATTTTTTTAAATTTGTGCACATCAAAATTTTCAATATGGAATCCTACACGGAAAAAATACTTATCACCGGCGCACTCGGACAAATCGGTACGGAACTTACGAACAGACTGGTCGAAATTCACGGCGCAGAAAATGTGGTGGCCTCAGGTTTGGACCGATGGGATAAAAATCTGACTTCTGCAGGATTTTACGAGAGAATGGATGTAACGAATACGCAGCTGGTAAGACAGGTTATTAAAGATTACGAAATTACAACGGTGTATCATCTCGCGTCGCTGCTGTCGGGAACCTCGGAAAAACAACCGCTTTTCGCCTGGAAGCTGAATCTGGAACCGCTGCTGCATTTTTGTGAACTGGCGAAGGAAGGTTTGCTGAAGAAAATCTTCTGGCCCAGCTCCATCGCGGTGTTCGGGAAAGGTATTCCGAAGGAAAATGTGGGCCAGGACGTAGTTTTAAACCCAACCACGGTGTATGGAATCTCGAAGATGGCAGGAGAAAAATGGTGCGAGTATTATTTTGATAAGTATGGAGTGGATGTTCGTAGCATTCGGTATCCTGGTTTAATTTCCTGGAAAACGCCGGCAGGAGGCGGAACAACCGATTACGCTGTGGAGATTTTTTACGAAGCTATTGAAGAAGAAAAATACACGAGTTTTATTTCGGAAGATACTGCGATGCCGATGTTGTATATGGATGATGCCATTAATGCAACTTTGAAATTAATGGAAGCGCCGAAAGAGAATTTAACCGTACATACGTCCTATAATTTAGGTGGACTGTCTTTCACGCCCAAGCAGTTGGCGGATGAGATCCGAAAGGAAATTCCAAATTTCCAGATTGATTATAAAACCGATTTCCGACAGGCTATCGCAGATTCGTGGCCCGCTTCTATTGATGATTCCATCGCGAAAAAAGACTGGAATTTGAGTTACGACTACGATATTTCTGCAATGACGAAAGACATGCTGAAGAACCTTCGCGTGAAATTGGGCGCAACTAAATGATCCTCTTAAGTTTCAACATTATTAAGAAAAAAGTGATTTTGAGAAGAATTACTTCCTTAGCGAGGCGGAAATTCTGAACATCACGGAACAAAACACGCTCTCAATCCTGCGGACGCTGGAAAATAATAATATTCTCGCGACTTTTTTTATCGAAATTTCTCTTGTGGAGAAGCTGAATCTTTTGGTAAAAAAAATAATTGGAAAAGGTCATGAAATCGCCCTTTATAATAAAAATTCAGACCTGCAGGCAATTGAAGAGGCGAAACAGAATATTGAAGAAGTAACGGGTAAAATAGTCCGCGGCATTCGCCAGAAAGAGGTTTCGGTTTCGATTGAAGACCTTAAAAATCTGGAGTTCACGTATATTTCAAATATCGAAAATGCAAATATTCTTTTTTCGTTGAAAAGGCTGGAACGCAGCACGCAGATTCTGCAGAAACACGGGCTGAGTATTATTCCGGAAAGCATTTCGCCTTACTCGCAAATTCCTTATAACGATTTTGTTTTTCAAGCCGTTCCGCTACCGTATTATAAAAGTATGGTTTTGGAAACGATTAAAAACGATGATTTTGTCGTTGTTTATCTTAATACGTGGCAGTTCACGGATTTCTCCAAATATCAGTTTAAAATTCCGTTCTACCGGAAATTCAATTCCGGCAGAAAAATGGACGATAAACTGGAAACCTTCCTGCAGTGGATGAATGAAGAAAACCTGGCTTTTTCGAGAATGAAGGATTTTATTTTCTAAATTGATCCGTATTATAAAGGTTTTTTAATTTAATCGCTTGAGAGGTTGCGCCTTCGGGAAAAAATTTATATTTTTGCACCTTGAAATAATTAACAAATTAATTAACATTATGAACAATTACGAAACTGTTTTCATTTTAACTCCCGTTCTATCTGACGCTCAGGTGGAGGAAGCAGTAAAAAAGTTTGAAGATTTGCTGAAAGCAAACAATTGCGAAATCGTTGCCAAAGAAAATTGGGGACTTAAAAAACTGGCGTATCCTATTCAATTAAAAAAGAATGGATTCTACACTTTGATCGAATTTAAAGGTGAAGGTACTGTAGTGGCAGATCTGGAAACTGCGTACAAACGTGACGAAAGAGTAATCCGTTACCTTACTACAAAACTGGACAAACATGCGATCGAGTATGCAGTAACAAGAAGAACGAAAGTAAAAACTGCGAAAGTTTAATTTCAACCCCTAAAAAAAAGAAAAGTTATGGCAATAGATGATATGGCAAAACAAGCCTCAGCTGGAGGAGAATCTGAAGTAAGATTTTTAACTCCACTTGATATCAATACAAAATCTGATAAAAAATACTGTAGATTCAAAAAATACGGAATCAAACATGTTGATTATAAAGATCCAAATTTCCTTCTTCAGTTCGTGAACGAACAAGGTAAAATTTTACCAAGAAGATACACCGGAACGTCTTTGAAATACCAAAGAAAAGTTTCTGCAGCAATTAAAAGAGCAAGACACTTGTCGATGATGCCTTATATTGCAGATCTTTTAAAATAAAAATGCTCTAGGCAATCTGCTTTATGCCTGTGCATAATGCCGTAAAAGTTGCTGAATAAATTTAATTCTAACGATTTTTAGAAAACAGTTTACACTGAAATCTAAAACAAAAACGGACAACAACAATGGAAATCATATTAAAAACAGACGTAGAAAACTTAGGACTTGAGTTCGATACGGTAAATGTAAAAAACGGATACGCAAGAAATTACCTTTTACCAAAAGGTTTAGGACTTTTGGCGACTCCAAAAAATAAAGCAGCTTTAGAAGCAACTTTAGAATCCCGTAAAGAAGAAGAAGCGAAATTGGTTGCAGCTGCTAACGCAATTGTAGATCAGTTGAAGAAAACGAACATTACCATCGCTACAAAAGTAGGTTCCGGTGACAAACTGTTCGGATCCATCAACAACGCCAATCTTTCCGACGAATTGTCTAAAGTAGGTGTTCAGGTTGATAAAAAATACATCAAAATTCCTGGGAATACGATCAAAAGAACCGGTAAAGTTACTGCGATCATCAGACTTCACAGAAATGTAGAACACAACTTCGAATTCGATATTGTTTCTGATGCTCCACCCGTAGCTGCTGCTCCAAAAGCAACTCCAGCTCCGAAAAAAGTAGAAGAAACTCCAGCTGAAGAAGCATAAGCGTTTTGAAAATACATCAAAATCCGGTAATTAATTTTATCGGATTTTTTTGGCTTAAAAATCCCGTACCAATAATTTTTTTTGTAACATTAAAGTAATAATTTTGATCTATGCTAGAAATCTTCGCCTACTTGCGACAAAGTATCAAAAGATCTTTCGATAACCTGCACAACGAGAAACTAAAAAACAATCTTTTACAGGCGGTTCCGTTTTGGATCGGATCTTTAATTACGGGGGTTTTCGCCGTTTTGTACGCAAAAGCTTTCACGTGGGGCGAAGCGCTGATGAACTTCATATTCGACTGGCATGCGTGGATGATTTTCATCATCACACCCGCTGCATTTGTGCTTTCCTGGTGGCTTGTCAAAAGCTTTGCACCTTACGCAAAAGGAAGCGGAATTCCGCAGGTGATGGCTGCTGTAGAACTGGCTAATCCGAAAGAACATTCTAAAATCAGGCATCTTTTAAGTTTAAAAATCATTGTTTTTAAAGTTTTATCGAGTTTGGCTTTGATTATTGGCGGGGGCGCCGTTGGACGAGAAGGTCCGACGATTCAGATTGCCGGGTCTGTTTTTCGAAAAGTAAACGAATACCTCCCCGAATGGTGGCCGAAGATCTCCAAGAAAAATATGATTATGACGGGTGCCGCAGCGGGACTTTCCGCCGCCTTTAATACGCCGCTCGGCGGAATCGTTTTTGCGGTGGAAGAACTTTCAAAAACGCATATTAATTACTTTAAAACTGCGCTCTTCACCGCCGTCATCATTGCGGGATTAACTTCGCAAACGCTGGCCGGCTCTTATCTCTATCTGGGATATCCAAAAACAGCAGATGTCGGTTTGGGTATTATGTTTCCGGTTATTTTGGTTTCGGGGATTGCGGGCGTTTTTGCGAGTCAGCTTTCCGTCATTATGCTGCGAATTAACGCCTGGAATAAAACTTTAACAAAAGACACCGAAAAAGTGGCTTTTCTTATTGTTTGTGCCTTGATTATTGCGTCGCTGGCTTTTTTCGTGAACAGAGAAATCCTTGGCTCCGGAAAGGAGATCATGGAGCGAACGCTTTTTACAAAAGACAAGCACGAAGACTGGTACATGCCGATCTTCAGAATGATCGGGCCGGCTTTGTCCTTCACGTCCGGCGGAGCAGGTGGAATTTTTGCGCCGGCACTCTCTGCGGGTGCCAGCATTGGATCCGTAATTTCGGGCTGGATTCATTTATCACCGAACGAGACCAATGTTGTAATTTTAGGAGGAATGGTTGCCTTTTTAACGGGAGTAACCCGGGCGCCGTTTACCTCCGCAATTATTGTTCTGGAAATGACCGACAGGCACTCACTTATCTTTCATCTGATGTTGGCCGGAATGGTATCTTCGCTTATTTCCCTCATGGTAAGCAAAAGATCGCTTTATGACACGCTGAAAATGTCGTATCTGGAAGAATTACGTACTGATGAAGAAAACCTGCGGGAGAACGCGAAAGAAAAAGACCGGCAAGCGCGGGAGGAAAATTATTAATAAAACAAAAAAGACCCCTGAGAACAGAATTTTCAGGGGTCTTTTTTAAATGAGCAAAAATTAATATCTGCTGCTATGGTTTTCTTTCACGTTTCCTAAAATATCAGGGAAGTAAACGTCAGCCAGATGCTCAAATTCGTCACCTCTCATAAACATGCTTGCATCTACTTCTTCGTAGGATTTCCGGCCTGCTGCACCAATCAGTTCGTTGCAGGTATGCAACGTATTTTTATGGAAATGGTAAACGCGTTCGCTCTTATCGGTTACATCCAAACCTTTAATAAGCATTTTGTCCTGCGTGGCAACACCCGTTGGACAATTATTGGTGTTACACCTTAAAGCCTGAATACAGCCCAATGCAAACATAAATCCGCGCGCGTTGTTGCACATATCAGCGCCCATTGCTACAGCGCGTAAAATATCCAAAGCTGTTAAAACTTTGCCGCTCGCAATTATTTTTACTTTATCGCGGACATTGAAGATATTTAAGGTTCTGTTCACAAAAATCAAAGCCGGCTCCAAAGGCATTCCAACGCCATCGGAAAATTCCGGAGGTGCTGCTCCTGTTCCTCCTTCCGCGCCGTCAATAGTAATAAAATCCGGATAGATTTTCAAAACATTCATTTGTACGCAAATATCTTCAAACTCCCTTGTATCGCCGATACATAATTTGAAGCCAACCGGTTTTCCATCTGATAATTCCCGTAACTGCTGTACGAAAAACAATAGCCCTGCAGCATCGGAAAAAGCGGAATGCGACGGCGGCGAGATGATGGTTACGCCGGGCTGAACGTGACGGATCGCTGCGATTTCCACCGTATTTTTTGCACCGGGTAAAACACCACCATGCCCAGGTTTTGCACCTTGAGACAGTTTGATTTCGATCATTTTAACGCTTGGAATCGATACGTTTTTCTTGAAGATCTCCGGAGAAAATTTACCGTGATCATCTCTACATCCGAAATAGCCTGTCCCAATCTGCCAACAGAGATCTCCACCTTCCAAATGATAGGGTGAAATTCCACCCTCGCCGGTGTTATGATAAAAATTCCCTTTTTTCGCGCCTTTATTCAGAGACATTTGCGCGCGGTCACTTAAAGATCCGAAACTCATTGCGGAAATATTGAATAAGGAGGCGTGGTATTTCTGCGTACACTGATCTCCACCTACCCAAACGCGGGGAAGATCTTCCGACGGAGAATGTGCGTAAATGGAGTGCTTAATGCCTTCGTATTTCCGTTGATTTACCTCAAGTTGAGTTCCAAAAGGAACGGTGTCGCTTATATTTTTAGCACGCCGGTAAACAGCGGAACGTTGGTTTCGCGGAAAAGGTTTACCATCCGTTTCTCTTTCAATAAAATACTGCTGCATTTCGGGCGAAATACTTTCGAAAAAATAGCGGAAATATCCTATAACAGGGAAATTCCGCAGGATTGCATGTTTGGATTGTGTAACATTGTAAATTCCTAAAGCATAGATTGCCGTCAATAAAATTGGAATCCAGTAATAGGTTTTAAGAAGCAGTGAGATGGCCCATATTATAAGAACAATAGCAATACCCCACCGGATGAATTTATCTCTCATTATAAAATCTTTAAAGAATGACCTCAAATTTATGAATAATATATGGACAAAAAAAACCGCTATCAGAAATTGAAAGCGGCTTTATCTAAGTCAATGACGTTACTTGTTCCACGTGATTTTTTCGCGCTGAACATCTTCAGAATTCGTACCAATCATGATTTCGAAATCCCCGGATTCCCAATCGAACTTCAAATTGCTGTTATAAAATTTTAAATCTTCCGGCGTTATAGTAAAAGTTACTTTTTTGTTTTCGCCTTTTTTAAGGAAGATTTTTTGGAAACCTTTCAGTTCTTTAACTGGGCGCGTAATGCTTCCTACCAAATCGCGGATGTAAAGCTGAACGATTTCGGCGCCGTCATATTTCCCCGAATTTTTCAGCGTAACGGAAGCCTGAAGTATTTGATTGCCTTTTAAATTAGTACTTGACAGATTCATTTTGGAATAATCAAACTTCGTATAGCTCAAGCCAAAACCAAAAGGATACAGGGGCGTGTTGCATTCGTCCATAAAATTAGAGCGAAATCTTTCATATTCACATTTATCGGTTTGTTCTGCGCCCAAAGGTCTTCCTGTATTTTTATGATTATAGTAAAGCGGAATCTGACCTAAACTTCGCGGAAATGTAACCGGCAGTTTTCCGGAGGGGTTTATTTTCCCGAAAAGAACGTCGGAAATGGCATTTCCCGCCTCTGTTCCGGAGAACCAGACATTTAGAATGGCATCCGGAACGTCTTTCACATTCGTTAAAGCTAAAGGTCGTCCGGTGAAAAGAACCATTGCGATGGGTTTTCCTGTTTTTTTCAGTTCGTTCAGCAGATCAACCTGAGACTGCGGAATATCGATGTGCGTTCGCGAAGAAGATTCGCCGCTCATTTCGGCCGATTCGCCGATGGCGAGGATGATTACATCCGCTTTGTTGGCAACGTCGACCGCCTCTTTTAACAATACTTCTTTGGAGCGGTTGTCGCGGTCCGTAAGTTTGCCGTGGGCTGCATAAATATTTTCGAGTTTTTCGGAATAATCAATGTTGGCACCTTTGGCGGAAATAAATTTTACGTCTTTGCCAAAATTATCCTGAAGTCCTTTCATCAAAGATACCGCCGTACTGTGCTCGGCGCCGACACTCCAGGTCCCGGCCATATTCAATGAATTTGCAACCAAGGGGCCGATAACAGCCACAGTTCCGGACTTTTTTAAAGGCAAAACACTGTTGTCATTTTTCATCAACACCATGGACTGAGCCGCGGTATTGCGGGCGATACTTTTATTTTCGTCGCTGCCGACTTCTTTTGCAGCCCATTTTACGTCGCCGTATTTGTAGGGATTCTCAAAAAGGCCCAGATCAAATTTCGCTTCGAGAATGCGTTTCGCAGCGAGGTCGATTTCTGCCTGCGTAACTTTTCCCTCCTCTAATGACTTTTTTAAAGTTTTCAAAAAACCTTCACCCACCATATCCATGTCGACGCCCGCGCGTAAAGCCAAAGCGGAAGATGCCTGCAAATCGCCCATTCCGTGCTCAATCATTTCGTTGATTCCGGTGTAATCGGTCACCACAAATCCCTGGAATCCCCACATTTTCCGAAGAACATCGGTCTGGAGCCATTTGTTTCCCGTTGCCGGGATGCCGTCGACTTCGTTAAACGATGCCATCACGGAACCCACTCCGGCGTCGACCGCAGCTTTGTAAGGTGGAAAATATTCGTTGAACATCCGCAGATGGCTCATATCCACCGTATTGTAATCGCGGCCCGCTTCACCCGCGCCATAAAGAGCGAAATGTTTCACGCACGCCATGATGGTATTTTTGAGGGAAAGGTCTTTTCCCTGATACCCAAAAACCATGGCTTTTGCCACTTCGCTGCCAAGGTAAGGATCTTCGCCGGATCCTTCGGAAATACGGCCCCAACGCGGTTCGCGGGAAATATCGGTCATCGGGGAAAAAGTCCAGGAAATTCCGTCGGAAGCGGCTTCGCTGGCGGCAACGCGCGCGGACTGCTGAATTAAATTCATATCCCAGGACGCAGCCAAACCAAGCGGAATCGGAAAAGTGGTTTCGTAGCCGTGGATTACATCCATTCCGAAAATCAAGGGGATTTTTAAGCGGCTCTTTTCGACGGCTACCTTCTGAACGGCAAGAATCTTTTCAGCACCTTTAATGTTGAACAGTCCACCAACCAGACCCTCTTCCACTTTTTTACCGATGTCGGAGTTTTGAGCCTGCCCCGTCGTAAAATCTCCGGCGCTGGGTAAATTCAGCTGACCTATTTTTTCGTCTAACGTCATTTTCGCTAAAAGTGCATCGACGAAAACTTTTTTTCTGGCTTTGTACGCTTCGGTCTGAAAAGACTGAACCGGTTTCGTTACAATTTCCTGTGCAAAGATGACGGGTGAAAGCGCCACCGCGGCAATGATTATTAATTTCTTCATAGTATATCTTTTTATTTTTTAGGAACATTTTTTCGCTGGGCAAGCATCCAGTCATACAATTTCGGGTTGGAATAGGTGGAATCCCAGGAGTTGTGGTTATCGTCGGGGAAAATGGTTAGCTCAATATTCTTATTGACTTTTTTGATTTCCTGATAAATTTCGATCGAATTCATGGGTGAGACTACATCGTCGTTACCGCCATGAAAAAGTTTCGTAGGTAGATTTTTGTACTGCACTGCGCGCACTTTCATAAGGCGATCCACAGGCGCACAGACGGCCACGACTGCCGAAAAAAGTTCGGGATGTTCCATGGCCAGTTTTAATGTTCCCCAACCGCCCATGGATAATCCGGTAAGCATTATGCGGGAATCATCGATGTTGTATTTATCCTGAATTTCTTTGATTAAATAGTAAACCGCTTCGGTATCCCACCAGACGTTTTCCGGACATTGGGGCGCCAAAATGGCCACGGGTTCTTTGATCAGATTTTTGTAAGTGAAAGGACTGTGAGCCTTCACCATTTCTAAATCGGTGCCGCGTTCGCCGGAGCCATGCAGAAAAACGAGCAGCGGAACCGCACTCTTTGTGTTCTGCGGATAATCTAAAACGTAAGAAATCTGCTGCGTTTTTTTAATGTCTTTTTTGAATTCCGCTTTTATTTCCTGCGCCTTGAAGCTCAGGGAAAGTGTGAGGAAGAAAAAGCTTAGGTATTTTAATTTGAGTTTCATCTTTTTATTATTAATTACAAATCCCTAGCCCCGATCGAAGCATTGTTTGAGCTCTTTTCGGGTTGCGGCGGCGAAGCCGCCGCAACCCGAAAAAGCGAGTGCGGAGAGCGGGAAAAAGCTCCTAAAAAAATTAATCCGGATACTTCGTCGATTTAAAACCGAGTTTTTTCAAACCTTCTTTTATTTCGGGAGCGTTCATAAAAAGTTTCCAGAGTAAACCGGTGCGGTGATTTTCGATCATGGGAGAAATGGGTCCCTGATCGATGGCCAAATATCGTGGCGTAAACCAATCGTCAAAATTAACCGAAGTCGCATCATAGGGCCCGGCGGAACCGATAAACTGTGGTTTTTCCATGTATAAAAAACGTAAAAATGCCATCGATTCTTTCGGCGTGTACGGAAAACTGCTCAGAGCCGCAGTCGGATTAATGACACCGCGATCATTTGTGGGCGATTGGGCGGTGTAACCCGTGGAACCATCTTTATTTCTGGTATATCCGGCGGAAAGTCCCCAGTAATTCGGGCCGTATCCTGCAAATTTTTTCGGATTTTCTAGACAATATTTATAGTCGATTAAAACCTGATTTTTATTCAGATCGAAATAATTCGGAACATTTCTATCGGACAAACCCGTGGGATCCAGTCCTAGATAGGAATACTGCGCCCAGAACAGCGGTCCGCCATATTCTTCGGAGCCGTTGTGTTTCACGTAAAGCGGTAGGTCGTATTTCGAGCGATCAGTCGTGTAAGTTCCGTTTCTCGTCCAGCCTTTGTAAAAGGTTTCGGCATCGATGGGATGCGTGGGCGAAGATGCGGCTAAAATGTACGTGACCAAACATTCGTTATAACCCTCGAGCGGAAAATTCATTTCCCAGCCATACGTTGGCGACCAGTGCCAGTACAAAACTTTTTCGCCGCCTTTGGTGTACCAATTCCACTCTACTCCTTTCCAGAGCGCGTCCATTTTTTGGGCAAGCAGTTTTTCTTCGGCATTACCATTTTTAAAATATTCGCGCACGGCAATGATTCCCTGCACAAGAAAAGCTGTTTCGACGAGATCGCCGCCGTTATCTTTTTTTCCAAAAGGAACCGTTTCGCCGGTCTCGCCGTCGATCCAGTGCGACCAGGCGCCATGATGGCGATCTGCTTCGGACAAAAAATCGGCAATGGTCGCCAATCTTTCAACTGCTTCTTTCCGCGGAATAAAATTCCGGTCCACACCCACTAAAATCGTCATCAGGCCAAAGCCGGACCCCCCGGTGGTAACAACATTCTTGTCGTTATCGGGATAGATATTGTCTTCGTGATACCGCTCGCGCCCCATCATGGAACTGGGTTCTGCAAAATCCCAAAAATATTTTAAAGTTTCCTGCTGAACCTTGTCCATCAACTGGTCATCGGTAAGATTCTGTGTCTGACTTGTCTCTGTTACAGAAGTTGGGAGTTGTTGACTTTTGCAGGAGAGCAAAAGCGAGAGAACGGTTACTGAAAGCGGTACGATCTTAAACATTTGAAAAATTTGAGGTTCGACGGTATAAGATAACTGTCACAAAAAGATCTGTGACAGTTATTCTTCAGCTATTTATAATCATTGTGCACGATTAGTAATTTGGATTCTGGGTTAAAACGTTTTGACTGCTTACGATGGAGTTTAGTGGAATAGGGAAAACTTCATTTTTTCCTGCAGTAAATCCATAAGGCGCTAGCACGCTGGCGGCCTGACCAGTTCTTACTAAATCCACAAACCGATCTCCTTCCAGGGCGAGTTCAACTCTTCTTTCGTGCCAGATCGCGGTTCGTAGATCTGCCTGTGAAGCTGCAGCAGTATTCGGTAAAGCTGCTCTGTTGCGCACCTTATTCAGATTCGTAACTGCTGCTGCGGTATTTCCTAATTCGTTTGCGGCTTCCGCGTTGATCAGTAAAACCTCAGCAAATCTTAAAATCCGAATGTTTTGAACAGAGCCGGAGCCACAGGCGCTGTTGTTTAATGCCACAGGTACATACACTTTTTGGTTCCATACATTGCCGGCCTGCGGATCTCCTTTGTGAATTAAATCGCCTTCGGGGGTTGTTTCCCCTTCTCTTAAAATGGTAAGCTCTTTTCTAATATCACCCGGCTCAAACGCATTTTCCAAGGCGGCGGTCGGCGTAAAAAATCCCCATCCGAACTGGTTTCGGACGCCCTGCACCTCAGCATATTGGCTTCCGCCGTATTCGGAGGTACATTGGCAGTTTACTTCAAAAACAGATTCGGAGCCAAACTCACCGTCTGGTCTAAATAAATGATTAAAATCCGGATCTAAAGCATAACCTAATCCCATAACCTGGCTGGAAGCATCATAGGCTTTTTGCCAATCTTTTTTGTAGAGGTAAACTTTGGAGAGCAAACCTAAAGCAGCGCCCTTCGTAACCCTGCCCAAATCGCTCGCAGGATAACTTGTAGGTAAAACTTCTGCTGCAGCGGTTAAATCGGCGATAATAAAATTATAAACTTCGTCTGTAGAGTTTCGCGGAATATTATAGTTTTGCTGCAATCCATCAAAAATAGGAACACCACCATAAATCCGCACCAAATTAAAATAGAAATAAGCTCTTAACATCTTTGCTTCAGCAATGAGCCGGTTTTTTAAAGTAGCATCCATTTCGATGGCGGGTACATTCGTAATCACCTGATTGGCTCTGTTAACCGCCTGCCACTGCCCGATCCAATATCCTTCGATACCGGAATCGCTTTGTGTATAGGTGAAATCGTTGTAAACATTGATAAATGAAGCATCACCGGGATTCGACCCTTTTTCTACATCATCTGCGGGAACTCCAAAAACAAATTGGTAAGGGAAAGCTGAATTTTCCCAGGAACGTAAAAAACTATAAATGGCGCTGGTCGCTTTAATGGCATCTTCCTGGGTTTGAAAGAAAGCCGTGGAAGCGGTAACGCCCTCCTCTTTGATATCTAAAAAATCATCTTTGCAACTTACTGCAAGTGAAAATAAAGCAACTGCTAGAACTATTTTTTTCATGATATTATTATTAAAAAGTGAGATTTAAACCCATTGAATAAATGGCCGAAATTGGATAAATATTGTTATCAACTCCTAACTGCACGCGATCTGTGTTTAAAATTTCAGGAGAAAAACCGTGATATTTAAAACTGGTCCACGGGTTTTGCGCGCTGAGATAAATTCTTACATTATTTATTTTCGGAGATTCCGAGAATCCTTTTGGCAAAGTATAGCCTACCTGTATATTTCGGATTCTAATGTAACTTCCGTCCTCAACGTAAAAACTGTTGGGTAAAATGATGGCTTGATTGTTAGTTATTAAAGCGTAGGAATTTGAACTTCCCGGTCCCGTCCAGCGGTTGTTGTAAATATCTAAATCCCAGCTCTCATTTCCAAAACGCTGTTCGCGGTTGTAGTTATAAATTTCATTGCCGAAAACGCCCTGAAAATCGATGGCAAAATCAATATTTTTCACATTTAAAGTCGCGCCGAAACCATAGGTTCCTTTTGGAATTGGACTTCCTAAAAATGTTTTGTCTCTCGCATCGATTAGACCGTTATTATCGATGTCGGAAAATTTAAAACCGCCCACTGTGGCGCCGTTCTGCGTAGGTGAAGACGTAACTTCAGCCGCGTCCTGAAAGATTCCTGCAACCTGGTAGCCGTAATAAGCGCCAACTGATTGGCCCTGCTGCAGTCTGATTATGGAATTTCCAAATAATGAAGCTCCAGTTTCCAGATAGGATCCACCATAAACCGAAGTAATTTTATTTTTCAAAGTGGTTAGGTTACCATACAAACCTAATTTTATATCCTGATTAATTTTGTAATCATAACTTATGGCAGTTTCAAAACCCTGATTATTAAAGGAATATGCGTTGGTCTGATAGTTTCTGTAATTGGATGCACCGGAGACGGTACCCTGAAAAATACCATATACGACATCCTTGCTGTCTTTGTCAAAATAGGTTGCCTCTACTTTTAAATTATTGTTCAGAAAAGCCATTTCTACCCCGAAATCTTTTCCGGTAGTGGTTTCCCAGTCGATATTGGGATCAACGATCTGATCAATTGTTTGTGCAGGATATCCGTTATTTCCGAAGTATGCTCCGGAATTGATTGTTGTAACATTTAAGTTATAAGCCAGCGCAACATCGGGATTACCCAACTTACCCCAGCTTCCTCTGAATTTCAGCAGATTAAAGATATCCTGGTTGTCCATAAAACCTTCTTTGGAAACTACCCACCCAGCACTCACAGCCGGAAAGGTGCGGTTTCGGTTATCGGAAGGATAGCGCGAACTTCCATCCCGACGAAGGGACGCGTTAAGTAAGTATTTACCCTGATAATCATAATTCAACCTTCCAAAAAGGGATTCAATTCTATACTGGTAAGGAATCACACCGCGAACTTTATCGTAAGTTGTTGAGAGGATATCGGTGCCGGAGCCAATGTCTAATGAAGAATTGTCGCCATTATAGTTTACATTCTTAGCTTCGGAATAACTTGGAGTGTAACTATTTCTCGTCCTGGAGAAACCGGCAAGCAGCTCAATATTGTGGTTGCCAAAACTTCTTTTCCAACCCAGGGTATTATCCCAAACGTAATTTCGTGTTTTCGAATTCCGGGTAATGAGGGATGAAAGACCGGGAGAAGGAACATAGGTGGAGACAGGCGTATATTCGAACTGACCAGAATTAATATTGTCTGTAGTATAACTGATTCTCAAAGTAAAATCTTTCAAAAAGTTGTATTCGCCCCAAACATTGTTCAACAATCTTTCTTCTCGGATCTGAGACCGGTACAGATCCAATTGTGCCCGTGGGTTTGCCACAGTTACCAACGTAAAATACTGATAATTTCCCGTTGCAGGATCGATTGGATAAAACACCGGCGGCGCATTATACGCATTCAATAAGGGATTTTGTGAAACGTCTGTTCTTGATTTCGCAAACGTGAAATTATCGCCAATCGTAATATTGTCGGTGATCTTATAACTGAGGTTCAGTTTCGTGTTTAAACGGTTAAAGCCACTGCCGGAATTAATTCCGCGGCCCGCTGCGAGATTTCCTTCATCCTGCAAATATCCAATGCTTCCATAATAACCTAAATTACCCACTTTTCCGGAGGCGGAAAAATCATTCGAATTAATCATGCTGGTTCGAAGAATTTCCTTAAACCAGTCGGTATCCGCCGGGAAATTAGCCCTGCTTATGGAGCCGGTACTCGAACCCGTGTCATTCACTAATTTCTCATTATAAAGTTCGATATACTGATCGGCGTTGACCATTTTTGGAACGTTGGTTACCGTTTTAATTCCTAAGTAAGAATTAAATGAAAAGGCAACTTTTTTACCTTTACCTGTTTTTGTTTTGATGATGACCGCACCGTTCGCGGCTCTTGCACCGTAGATGGCCAAACTGGAGGGATCTTTTAAAATACTCATCGATTCCACATCCTGCGGATTCAAAAAAGAAATATCATCGGTAATCATTCCATCGACAATAAAAACAGTTTTGCCTGTGAGAGACCCGATTCCCCTAATATCAATTCGGGGCGATCCGCCCGGCGCTCCGGATGTCACAATCTGCACACCGGACACTTTACCCTGAATGGAACTTATAGGATTCGCATTCGGTTTATCCGCAAGATCTTTCGCGCTGATCAGGCCAATACTTCCCGTAATATTTTCTTTCCTTTGGCTACCATAACCAATCATCACCACTTCTTCAATTTTCTGCTCCTTGAGGGTGTCTCTAGGAGTTTCCTGTGCGCTGACATTCATACCAAAGTACATTGCCGCAACCAGACAGGGAACTTTTAAACTAATGTGTTTCATATGATCGTTTTATTATTTTATATTCCTGAGGAGCAGGTTGGTACAGCCTAACCTATTCAAAGTTATATATTAATTTCAAAACAATGTTAAGAATAACACAATTTTTTTAAAATTTCTGTTAAAACAGGTTTGTAGCAATTGGCTTGATATTTGAGAATGTTCGCCTTATACAATTACAAAATCTCAATCATGAAACGAAATACGATACTAGTGGCCACCATGGCCGTGGTAACACTGGGAACTACCACGCAATCCTGCGTCGCCCTTGCTACCTCCAGCGTTGGATTGGCTGTTTTGAAACAAATTTTATTAGGTGGAATTACAAAAGGACTTAATATTTTCAGCAATAAAGACAGTTTTTTATCCAATCAGCTCATCGATGCGGCAATGCCACAACAGTTACGGGATGTTAACAACACTTTGCAAAAGTTGGGGTTGAACAATTTGGTTCAAAAAGAAAAAGAATATATCGCTCAGGCCGCACAATTTACCGTTGAGACTTCCCGGCCCATTTTAATTAATGCAGTTAACAGTTTAACGGCGCAGGACGCCGCGAGGATTGCGCAGGGCGGCACGGGTGTCGCTACGCAGATTTTAAAAGAAAAAACATCTCAGCAACTTATGGCAGCCATCGCTCCTAAAGTTGATGCAAAGCTGAATGAATTTGGTATCGTAAAAACCTTAAACAACGCGTTGGCGGGGTCGAACCTATTGGGAGGATTACTGGGTGGTCAAAACTCGACCAGTTCTGTAACGGGTGGAATCAGCAGGTTTGCTTCGGAACAAATGGTAAACGGATTGTTCAACATCATTCAAAATCACGAGCAGCAAAACTCCAGTGCTATCATGAATTCGCTGCGCGGAATAAATCAATAAAAAAAATTTTTAACTATATTTGAATTCCGGTCTACTCGGAATTCTTTTCATATAAAATCATTAAAACATGCTTAATATTATAGGTGAAGAGGGTGAAAAAAACCCTGAAGAATTTTATGCTTCTTTGAAAGAGAAATTAGAAGCCACTCATAATTTTCCCGAAGACTATCTGTACAAATTTATTATTACAAATGATGAATCAAAACACACCGAAATTTTTCGGGTTTTCGACGATATAAAATTCACGTTACAAACGCGTGACAGCAAAAACGGAAAGTATACGTCCATCAGTATCAACGCCTTTGTTTTAGATGCCGATCAGGTTATCAAAATTTACAAAGAAGTGGGGAAAATTCCCGGCGTCATCATGCTTTAGCAAAAATCTAAATGAATATTTTAATTAGCGGCGGAAAGGGTCTCATCGGGAAACCTTTAGTAGAAAAGCTTCGGCAAAACGGCCATGAGGTGCGAATTCTTACGCGGAAAACATCCGGAAAGCCACTGGAATATCATTGGGATTTAGAAAATAAAACCATCGACAAGAAAGCGTTTGAAAACTTAAACGGCATCATCCACCTTGCCGGCGCCAATATCAGCGAAAGATGGACCGACCGCTATAAAAAGGAACTTTTCTCGAGCCGCATCGACTCCGCGAATCTTCTTAAAGAATATTGCCAAAAAACCAACGTTCATTTAAAATCTTTTATTTCAGCTTCCGGAATTAATTATTACGGCACTTTCACGTCCGACCGAATTTTAACAGAAAATGACGGCATCGTTCATCACGATTTTCTCGCTGACCTTTGCAAAGACTGGGAAACAGCTGCGGACCGGTTTGCCGATATTGCCGAAAGAATAGTTTGTCTGCGGACGGCGGTTGTTTTAGCGAAAGACGGCGGCGCTCTTCCGCTTCTGAAAAAAACTGTTGATCTGAATATCGGTTCCGCCGTAGGTTCGGGAAAACAATGGATGAACTGGATTCATTTGGATGATTTGGTCGATATGTATGTAGAAGCCGTGGAAAACCCTGAGATCAAAGGAAATTATAACGCCGTGGCGGATGATCTGCCGACGAATGAAATCTTCATGAAAAAATTAGCGAAAACCGCCCATAAATTTTTCCTTCCAGTCAATGTCCCAACCTTTGTATTAAAAACCGCTTTTGGCGAAATGAGTTCTGTTATTTTAGAAGGCACACGCGCTTCCAACCAAAAAATCAAATCGCAGGGATTTGATTTTAGATTTGGTGAACTTCAAGAAGCGTTTGATAATATCGTATAAAGTGTACGACAAATTAATTATCAATAAAGAATTTCACATTTTCAATGGGTCTGCCGATCATGGCAATTTCACCTTTAATAAGAATAGGACGTTGAATTAGGGAAGGATTTTCCAATAAAACCGCAATCCATTCGTCTTCTGAAAGCTCCTGACTGGCGAATTTTTCTTTATAAAGCGGTTCGTTTTTCCTTACCACCTCACTTGCAGGCATATGAAGCTTCTTTAAAACGGTCTTCAATTCCATTGCAGTTAAAGGATTTTCCACGAAATCTATTATTTCAAAAGCGACATTATTTTCGTCCAGATGCTCCAAAATCGACCTGGATTTTGAGCAGACATTATTGTGCAGAACTTTAATCATGACTGAATGATTTTTGAAGGTGAAATAACTTAAAACAATCCGTGTAACTGGGTTTCGATTCTCTCTAATATTAAACCGAAATCTTGTGGTCTTTCTACGAAATCTAAATCGTCAACTTCGATGATGAGGAGTTTTCCTTCCTGATATCCAGAAATCCATTTCTCGTATTTTTGGTTGAGTTTAGATAAGTATTCGATGCTGATTGTGGCCTCATACTCGCGTCCGCGTTTGTAAATTTTCTTCACCAAATTGGGAACGTCAGATTTCAGGTAGATGAGCAAATCCGGTGCCGAAACAAAACTCTTCATCAAATTGAAAACTGAGGAATAATTATTGAAATCGCGATCCGTCAGGAGATTCATATCGTTCAGATTTTCCGCGAAAATATGCGCATCTTCATAAATAGTTCGATCCTGAATAATATTTTTTCCGCTGTCGCGAATTTCTTTCACCTGTTGAAAACGGCTTCCCAAAAAATAAATCTGCAGGGCAAAACTCCATTTGCTCATATCGGCGTAAAAATCTTCCAGATATGGATTATGATCTACGTCCTCAAATTGTGCGTCCCAACCGTAATGTTTTGCTAACATGGTGGTTAAAGTTGTTTTTCCGGCGCCAATATTTCCTGTGATTGCAATGTGCATTTTCCTTTTTGTAATTGATGATTAATTAATTTGAAAGCAGTCCCAAAACCGCCGATAATAAGTGAAAGTTTAAGCTTTCTGCTTTTCCGATTAGGGTCGGTAAAGATAAAGTTTGTTGGCTTGGATAACAAAATATGCTGCGGAGTTTTTATCCACAATTGTCGCCATTTCCGCAGAGAAAACGGTTTTGAAAGTGAGATCATCCAATTTCTCAATTTTGTTTCGTCCAACAATTAAAATATTCTGATTTTCCCGCCGGATCTTTCTTCCATCGGCACCTGGAATTTCGAGAATTTTTTCCGCGGAAAAATTATAAATCGTAAAATTACTTTTACTTAAAACATAAACTTTACTTTCAAATACTAAAAAATCGACGATTTTTTCAAAATCAATATCAAAAGGATAAGAATTAATTACGCGGTCTTCGCGAAAATTATACTGAATAAGACGTTTTGTACTTTCATCCAGCAGCCATAGCTGTTGAAGATCTTCCGCGTAAACCATCTTTATAAACCCAAATTTCTGCCGGAAATTCACTTTTTGAATCTCATTTAAATTTTGGTCGAAAAACTTCAGTTCCTGCGCATTTTCGGAAAAAGACGGAATGTTCAGCGGATTTTGCACCGATTGTATTTTAAAAGGCAGCGTCAACATCAACTTGCCTTTCTGGTTTCCAAGAGAATCGTACTTCGTAAAACTGAAATCCTTGTTTTTGTAGAGGTAAATATTTCCGTAATCATCCGCAAACAGATCCTGAACTTCCCGCAGTTGCAAAGAATCGAACGCCATATTTTTCTGCGCAGAAAGTGAACAGGTAAAGAAGAGAAACAGAAAGAGATATTTGAACAATTTCATCAACATTTATTTTTGAATCGGTTCTGTTTTAAGAGAGAGCGTCAGAAAACATTCAGAAACTATCAAACTATTTCAAATCTAAGCAGCTTCTTGCATAAAAAACTTATTTAATCGCCACTTCGTAAATTTTGGACCACAATTTCCCGGTAACAAGCATGTTATCGCCTTTAAATGCAATTCCATTTAACACGTCGTTCGTCTCATCTTTTGTATTTTCTTTCGCAATGGCACTAAAATCAAATTTTCCGACAACCTCACCTGTAGCGGGATCAATTTTTAAGATGATAGGTTTTTGCCAGACGTTGGCATAAATAAAACTGTTATGATATTCCAGCTCGTTAATCGAGTCATAAACTTCAGAACTTCCGGCTACAGAAATATAGCGCTTCATTTTCGAAGGATCAGCAGCATCTAAAAAATAAAGGTTTTTCGTTCCGTCCGAAGCGACGAGATCTTTGCCGTCATACGTTAAGCCCCAACCTTCGCCCATTACATTCGGATAAGGAAATTCGCTAAGTAACTTCAACGAATTTTTATCATACACAAAACCTTTTTTGTTCTGCCAGGTTAACTGATAAATTTTGTCCCCAATTATTGTACAACCTTCTGAAAAAACATTCTCCGGCTGCCGAGTTTCCGCCAGCGGTGTTGTACTTCCTAAGGTATATTTTAAAATTCTGGACTCTCCTAATTGCCCATCGGATTCGTAAATTGTATTGCCCTCGATTTGAAAACCCTGAACAAAGTTTTTCGGATCGTGCGGATATTCTTTGATGATCTCGTAATTTAAAACCGCCTCCGGATTCTTCGCAAAAACATTGATGGTGGCATCCTGATTAAGAGTTTCGCCGCCCTTTTTCCTGATGACAAAAGTGACTGCATTATCGCCCAAAGTGAAAAATTTCGGATCAACGATTAATTTTGAAGTTTCTTTATCCCCGAAACTGATCGAAATACTTTCGGCATTATCGGTGACTTCTTTTGGCAAATCCAACTTGTCGCCAAAATGGTAACCTGTGGCTTCCATAGAAAGGTTGTAGTTGTTCAGCGTATTCAAAATCTCCTTGTCTTTGTTACAGGAAACTAATAGAGTGAAGGCAAGAAGTGCTATAAGTGTTCTGATTTTCATTTAAAAAATTTTTTTCAAAAATACTGATTTTTAACGAGACCGATCTTCAAAGTTTATGGCGTAAAAATTTTAAAGCAAATTATAATTATCTTTGTTTGATATCTTAATTACTATGAAAAAACCTTTTCTGTACCTCATTTTAATTTCCGGAGTCGCATCGGCGCAAAATTTCACCAGACAGGATTCTTTAAAGGGTTCTGATACGCAGTTTCGAAATTTTTGGGATGTTAAAAAATATGAGATTTCCGTAGAGCCTGATTTCGCGAAACGTTCGGTTTCCGGGACGAATAAAATAACATTTGAAATTATAAAAGACGTGGTAAATCCCGTTTTTCAGATCGATCTTCAGCAACCCATGAATTACAAAATCATCGATTCTGCGGAGAAGCTGTGTTCTTCAAAGCGCGACGGCGATTTTATATTTATTGAAACAAACAAAAATTATAAGAAAGGTGAAACGCACTACTTCACCATTCAGTTTTTCGGAAATCCCACGATCGCGAAAAATGCACCTTGGGACGGCGGCTGGGTTTTTAAAAATGATGACAACGGACACCCTTGGATGTCTGTCGCGCAAGAAGGCATTGGTGCGTCGGTTTGGCTTCCGATCAAAGATATCTGGAGCGATGAACCCGATGATGGTATGGTGATGAAAATTATTACGCCGAAAGATCTGGTGGGCGTAGGAAACGGAAGACTCATTTCTCAAACCTCCGGGAAAGATAAAAACGTTTACACGTGGGAGGTAAAAAATCCTATCAACGCCTACTCTATTGTGCCAAACGTGGGGAAATACGTTAATTTTAAGGAAACTTATGCAGGTGAAAAAGGTCAGCTCGATCTGGATTATTGGGTTCTGGATTATAATCTGGAAAAAGCAAAAAAGCAGTTTCAGCAGGTAAAACCGATGATGAAAGCTTTCGAATATTGGTTCGGACCGTATCCTTTTTACGAAGATTCTTATAAAATCGTCGAAAGTCCTTATCTCGGCATGGAACATCAAAGTTCCGTAGCCTACGGAAATAAGTTCGAAAACGGCTATTTAGGGCGCGATCTGTCGCGAACAGGCGTGGGTTTAAACTGGGATTTCATCATTATTCACGAAAGCGGCCACGAATGGTTTGCCAATAACATCACCGCGAAAGATCAGGCGGATATGTGGATTCACGAAAGTTTTACGAATTACTCGGAAACGCTTTTCACGGAAAAGTATATGGACAAAGCCTCCGCGGAAAAATATGTGATCGGAACGCGGAAAACAGTGCAGAATGATGAACCCGTGATTGGAAAATATGGCGTGCGAAACGAAGGCAGCGGCGATATGTACAATAAAGGTGGAAATATGCTTCATACCATTCGCCAGGTTATAAACGACGATGAAAAATTCCGCCAGATCCTTCGGGGTTTAAATAAAGATTTTTACCATCAAACGGTCACGACGAAACAAGTGGAAGACTATATCTCCCAAAAATCCGGAATCGATTTTTCTTCGGTTTTCAACCAATATTTAAGGACCACAAAAATTCCGGTTTTAGAATTTCAACAGGCGGGCAATTCGCTGAAATTTCGGTACAGCAATGTGGTTGAGAATTTTAAATTGCCTTTGATTTTAAAGAATAAGGATCACATTAATCCGACAACGCAATGGCAAACCGTAAAGTTGAAATCTGGTGATCCGGTTGTTTTTGATGAAAATTATTACGTGAATTACGTTTCGCAATAATTAGAAGCTTCGGCGCCTGCGGCGCCGAAGCTTCTTTTTGCAAAAATTCCTATTTAGTATTCATCCTTCTCAGATACAAACGCCGGAAAATAAATCTAGGAATTTTTAATCATGATCCTAAAAGTACTGCCTTTTCCCACCTCCGTTTGGGCGATCTTAATATCGCCATTGTGGTATTCTTTAATGACTCTTTTTGCCAACGATAAGCCCAGCCCCCAACCGCGTTTTTTGGTAGAGTAACCCGGTTTAAAAGCGTTTCGTGCCTGATAACTCGTCATGCCGGCGCCTGTATCTTTAAAATCGATAATGGTGTATCTGTTTTTTTCGTACAGTTCAATTTCCAATCGTCCCTCGCCCTTCATGGAATCTACGGCGTTTTTCACAATATTTTCCATAACCCAGCTAACGAGGATCCGGTTATGTGGAACCAAAATTTCCATATTGGGAAGAATAAGACGGAACAAAACTTTCTTCGAAATGCGCGATTTTAAATAATCATAATTTTGCTGCAAAGTTTCGTTAATATTCAGGTCGTTAAGTTCGGGCACGGAGCCAATTTTCGAGAAACGTTCCGAGATCGTTCTCAGGCGGTTAATGTCGTTTTCTATTTCCTTTACGCCTTCGCTGTTTTCGTTTTCCATGCGCAGAATGGTAATCCAGCCGATCATCGAGGATAGCGGCGTGCCTATTTGATGCGCAGTTTCCTTTGCCAAACCTGCCCAAACATACCCTTCATCGGTTTTCTTGATGGTCCGCAAAAACCAAAAGGAAAAGAAAATATAAGATAAAATAAGTGACCCCAAAATGTAAGGTGAATAGCGCAGATTATTCAATAAGTTGGAGTTCGTATAGAAGACGTACTGGTTGTTTCCATCGGGCATCTGCAGTTCAATAGGTTTATAGGAACTTTCCATCTTACGCAGCAAGGCCGCGATCCGTTTTGGATCTTGCTGAACCTCTTCGGGAATATTTTTCTGCAGGTCTGGACCCAGTGGTTTTTTGTATTTATCGGTTACAATTACGGGAATTGTGTTGTTGGTCTTGCTTATTTGTAAAAGCAGATCAAAAGTGATGGGATCCTGAATGATCTCTTCCTGCTGATATTTTAACGCGGTGGCAAAAAGCTCGATCCTTTTAATTTCCTCTTTTCGAAGATAATCAATAAGTACGACAGATGCGACCACAACGCCCGTTACCGCCAACGTGAGCAAAATGTAGATGACCCAATTGTTTATTTTCGAAAGAAAACTTCTGCGTTTCATAAAATATTTTTCGGGCAGTTATTTTAAAACATTCAGCACTTTATACAGCGCGTCGCTGCTGTTGGAACTTTGATAGTTATTTATGATGATGGCAAAAACATATTTTTTACCCTGCGTTGAAGTGTGATATCCCGCAAAAGATTTGGTATCCTTCATGGTACCGCTCTTCATTGTCATACCATTTCCCTGCGTGGGAAAACCTTCAAAAAAATCGTTAAACCAGGGCTGCTTCCTACTCCACAGCAGCGACTGAACTTCAGCTCTTGCCGACACGTAATTTTGCGGAGACAATCCGCTGCCGTCAGCGAAATTGATCATTGCCGGATTAATACCTCTGCCTTTCCAAAATTCTTTCAAATACGCAACTCCGGCCTCAAAACTGCCTTCGTTTTTCTTTTCTTTTCCTAAAGTTTTAATTAAAGTTTCGCCGTAAAAATTGACACTTTTACGCATAAACCAATAAATAATTTTATCCAAAGTCGGAGATTTATACTCCAAAATACTGTTTTTTTCCGGCGCGTACGTTAATTTTTCGCCGCGAATTTCCTGCATCGAAGTAGACGTTACGTTTCCGTTAAATTGAATACCCGCCTCTTTCAGCCAGCTTTTTATTTCGCTTCCGAAAGTCAAAGGCGGATTAGGCGTGGCTCCCGACACGGTAAGGGATTTTGCAGGAAGCGTTCCACTGATGTAGGCGACGTCGGAATAGGGTGCCGTAAAAACCAAACTTTGGTCGGAACTGCCGGCTGTTTTCACTTTATTCACCCATTTTACGTTTGGTAAATCGACATTTGTGCCTTTCATTTCTTTACCGTTCATGTGAAGATCGAACTGGTTTTCCCGCCAGTTGACGCCCCAAACACCGGCGCCATAATAGTTTCCCATATCATTCCAGGGCCAACCTCCGGGCGTCGTCTGGAAATCAAAGAAAGAATCATCAATAATTAAATCTCCCGAAATTTTAGTAATGTTTTTCGCTTTCAAGGCCTGAACTAATTTTGCTTTAAAATCTTCAGGTTTGTAGTTTTCGTACCGCCAACTTCCTAAAGTGGGATCACCATTCGACTTGATGAAAAGATTGCCGGAGAGGTTTCCGCTCGAAACTTCTCCGGAAAAGGAAGCGGTGGTGGTATATTGGTAATTTTTTCCTAAAGTTTCCAGCGCCGCAGCCGCCATAAAAATCTTCTGTGTTGAAGCGGTTGAAAGACCTGTGTTTCCCTGATATTCGTAGATAAAGTTTCCTGCTTCATCTGCCACATAAAAAGATAAGTTGGCGGAATATGCCGCCGAACTGCCTAGAAGACTTTTCGTCGCTGCATCCAGTTTTTGAGCAATATTTTGGGCGGAAAAAACCTGAGAAATCAGAAGGAGAAACGGAAGCAGTTTGTTCATGTGCTTTTTTATTTTCAAATATAACGAAATAATCTTTTTAGGAAATTACGAAACCATGTAAGAAAGACGATTAAAGCGTTTTGACACGGAAATTCGACGGCTTAAAACTTGCCTAATTCATATTTTTTTCGTAAAATTTGTAAGGAATATTTAAACATACGAAATTATGGCAGCAATAATCACAGGCTTGTTCCGAAGCCAACGACAGTCCAGGAAAATTTCTGAAGACTTAGAGAATGCAGGTTTCCGTGATGACGAATTTATTATGTATCTGCACGACGATCATATTTCAAAGGAAATTAAAACTTCCATATGGCAATCATTTTTTAAAGACAACACAAAACTCGACGACGACAGTTTTGTGGTAAGCGTAAAAGTAAACGATGCGGAATGCAGAGAAAAGGTTAAAAAAGTTTTTTCCGACAACGAGGCGATCCACCAAAACCTTATTGAAAACATCAAATTTAAAGATGCGCACTCCCTTCGCTATCTCAAAAGAATTGTTTCGCTCCGCGCAAAATCGGAAATTTATTCGTCCCCTGAAATTAGACATCGCGGGCAAACCCGGGGAATGAACGCCGAGGTTTTCTTTGGAAAAAACAACGGCAATTGAAGTTTCTATTTGCCACGCAGAACCCAACGATTTTTTTTCCTTGATGTAATTTTTGAATTGAAAATACGGAATGCTACAAAATAATAAACCCTTCAAGTACTGAAGGGTTTATTTTTGATGTAAATTTTACAATACACCGATAAGGACTGCTCTTATTTTTTAATCACTTTATTGGTAATGACTTGTCCGTTAACAAGTGCTTTCACGAAATAAAGGCCTTTCGGCAAGGCAGACATATTAATTTCTGAGCGGTCGGCATTTGGCGCAAAACTCAAAACTTTTTGTCCGACCACATTGTAAACATCAACATTATCAATTTTTCCGGACGCACTGATATTTAATATGCCCGTGGTCGGGTTTGGATAATAGCTGAATTTACTTGCATTTACATTATCTACAGCCAAAACCGCACAACTTACTGTGGCAGACCAACCTGCTTTTGGTACGCTGGAATCGGAACGGAATCTTACCGTTAATTCGCCGGAAGGATCTGTGGAAGTAAACGAATCGCCAACAGACAGTAAACTTGTGGCCACTGACGGCGATTTACCGGTTTCTCCACATTTTACAGCAGCTAGAACGGGAGAAGTGATGCTTGGACCATTATAGAAAGATAAATAATCCCAACATCCGCCAGCGCTTCCTGTGGTAGTTGAAGTCTCGATTTCTACCTGCGTAAATGTAATTTTCACGCCATCTCCCGGAGTTGTTGGTGCAAAATGATAAATAATATCTTCACTATTGGAATAATCACCTGCAGCACCGCCGGAATCTAAGAAAGTATCTCCACAGGTTAACGGTGGAATAATCGGCGCATCCGGCAGCGTATCTGCGATGGTGAACATCGTAAACTCGTTTCCGGTAGTTGGCCCAACCACCGTTGCCAAACCAGTTGTGGTATCCACCGTATAAATATTACTAACTCCACCACCAATATAACCGGCCATATAAAGGACGTTATTGGATGTATTAAAATCTGCCTCCTGTGCAAACGCAATGTTAACACCCAAATTACCCACTTCTGTTGCTGCTGCGGTTGCCAGATTAATGGAATATAATTTATCGGTGGTGATATCCGCTGCAAAGGCATTTCCGGAATTATCAATTTCAAGCCAAATCGGCAGCGTCATTCCACTCATTGTTCCAACCACGGTAAGTGCGCCCGTAGATAAATTAACGGTATACAGTGTTCCTACAGTTCCCGCGGAATTGGCAGAAGCTGCATACATTTTACCGTCTGCTCTGTTCCAGGAAAGTCCTGTAGCGGTATCACCACTAAGCAAATTTGTAAGTGGTCCTACATTTACAACGCTTCCATTATTGTACACTTTTACTAAATTATTATTTCCGGCGTTCAGGGCATAAAGATTTCCGTCCCCGGCCAGATCGTCTGCATAAATAGTCAACGCAAGTGGACTGATCGACGTGAAAGTATGAGGCGGCGTTAAAGGAATTGTACCAAAATCCACAGGATTAACGGAGTAAGAATTTTTAACGAATGCCTTATTAAGAACCGGTTCCACAGTGTTTGCAATACTAAACATGGTATATTCTGCATTGTCGACTGTAGTGTCTCCTACCAACGTAGCCGCACCCGTGGACGTGTTGATGGTGTAGATTCCCCCAACGCCACCGCCGGTGTAAGAAGCCATATAAAGTTGGTTGGTTTCTTTGTTAAAATCTGCCTCCTGCGCGAACTGGAGATTAACGCCCAGGTTTCCAATTTCAGTAGCTGCTGCGGTGCTTAAATTAACCGAATATAATTTATCGGTAGTAATGTCAGCCGAAAAAGCATTCCCGGCATTATCAATTTCTATCCATATTGGGGTGGTCATTCCTGTAATGGGTGCAACGAGGGTGGCAACACCGGTCGCCAAATCTACCGTATAGAGTTCGACTCCTGCTATTGCATACATTTTACCGGTCGTACTGTTCCAGGAGAGACCACTCAATGTAGAGGCAACAGGAATGTTCACCAGACCACCAACAATTTCCACGGCTCCATTATTTTTTACCCGAACCAAAGATCTGCCCGTATTATCTAAACCGTAAAGTTTACCATCACCCGCCACATCATCTGCGTAAATTACGTTCGTAATGTTTCCGGTTACCGTTACGGTATGCGGTGGTACCAAAGGCAT
The DNA here is from genome assembly GCF_021513235.1 of Kaistella sp. 97-N-M2. NCBI lineage: Bacteria > Pseudomonadati > Bacteroidota > Flavobacteriia > Flavobacteriales > Weeksellaceae > Kaistella > Kaistella sp. 97-N-M2. Next base: position 167,266 of record NZ_CP090976.1, read on the forward strand.
GGTACCAAAGGGCTTGGCCGCGTTTCTGGAATTTAAGGTGTACGCTTTATCCAAAAGTTTGGAGGTCGACGCCGCGCCTTTTTTCGGAGTTTTCAGATGCTGCAGTTCGTAGATTCGCAAAATTTTCAATTCCTGCGGGGTAAAAAGATGTTCCGGAAAAGCTAGCGGCGAATCACCCAAATCCTTAATCTTATTCAAGATTGGCTGTACCTGACTTTGCAAAATTTTTGTCTGTAAATCGACTTCAGTAATTCCGTAAGGATAGGTTTTCACCGTACTTTTGTCGCTTTGCTGCTGAAGTTCGTAAGCTTTGTACAGCGAAAATTCTTCTTTCGTCAATTTATCAAGCGGATAAACACCCGCAGGATTTTGCTTGCCCAACTGGTCTAACTTGTCGAAGACAGGCTTCATTTGATCGGTGCTGATTCTCTTTTGAGAGAAAGCAGAATTGGAGAAGAGAATCATCGAAATAATTCCTAATCCGGAGTAAAGTTTTTTCATAATGTAAAATGTGTTTTGGGATTTATGAAAATAAAATTACAAACTTTCTGATGAACTTACCAAAATAAATTATCAAAATTTTAAAGATCATTATCATTACACACAATGATCATAAAATAAACGCGGTCTAATATTTAAAATAATAATAAACTATTCCAATCTTATCGAATTCCTTAATATTTATCGTTATTTTTCGAAAGTCATTCGCTAAAATGAATTTTTGCTCATAACTGATTGATAAAAAATGACTTAAAATCATTGTTAAATTTTTATTTATAAAATTTTAGAAAAGAAAGTTGCACCAGAAAAAGCCAACTTTAGCTCCTATTTCATTGAAAAATAATCGCCTGAAAAGCCAATAAACTCGCATTTTTTTCTTATTTTCGTGTCTTAATTGGCATTTTTAATGGTTTACGATTTAGAACAGGAAAACAAAGAAATTCTCGCGCGGTACAAGGATTTAATTTCGAATACGTACCGGACTTTGGATGAGGACCAGAACAAGGTCATTCGGAAAGCGTTTGATATTGCTTTGGACGCTCATAAAGATCAACGCAGAAAAACCGGCGAACCTTACATTTACCACCCTATTGAGGTTGCAAAAATCGTTGCCAATGAAGTTGGCTTAGGTGCCACTTCCATCGCCTGTGCACTACTGCACGATGTGATTGAGGATTCGGATTATACGTACGAAGATCTCAAAAAGATGTTCGGTAAAACCATTGCCGACATCGTAAATGGACTCACCAAAATTTCGGTGATGAACCATCAAAACATTTCTATTCAGTCCGAAAACTATCGAAAACTCCTGCTTACACTTTCTGAGGATTTCCGCGTTATTTTAATTAAAATTGCAGACCGGCTTCACAACATGCGTACGCTGGAAAGCATGACACCCGATAAACAGAAAAAAATTGCCTCCGAAACGGTTTACATTTACGCACCATTAGCGCACCGCCTTGGTCTTTATAATATTAAATCGGAGCTGGAAGATCTCTCCTTAAAATTTAACAATCCGGAAGTTTATATTGACATTTCTGAAAGATTGGAACTCGCTAAAGAAAGCAGGGAAAAATACGTTGAAGAATTTAAAAAAGAGGTTTCCGAACAGTTGGACGAAGAAGGTCTTAATTTCACCATCAAAGGAAGGGCAAAGGCCATATCGTCGATCTTTCGGAAAATGCTGAAACAAGGTGTTACTTTCGATGAGGTTTTCGACAATTATGCCATTCGGATCATTTATAAATCGGATGCAAAAAACGAAAAATTTTTGGCCTGGAAAATTTATTCCATTGTTACCGATCTTTATCACAGCAATCCGCAAAGAATGCGCGACTGGATTTCGCAACCGCGGTCTACCGGATACGAGAGTCTGCATCTCACGGTTCTGGGGCCGGACAAAAAATGGATTGAAGTACAAATCCGTTCCGAAAGGATGGATGATATCGCTGAAAAAGGCGTTGCAGCGCATTACAAATACAAAGAAGGATTTCGACAGAGTTCTGATGAGAAAAACTTCGAAACCTGGGTAACAGAAATCCGGGAGGTTTTGGAAAATCAACAGTCACTTACCACTACCGAGCTTTTAGACAACATTAAACTTAATCTTTACTCCAAAGAAGTTTTTGTTTTTACGCCCAAAGGTGAAATTAAAATATTACCCATCGGTTCCACCGCCCTGGATTTTGCCTTTTCCGTACATTCCGATTTAGGAACAAAATGTCTTGGCGCTAAAGTGAACGGCAAACTTGTCCCGATTTCCTACATTTTGCAAAATGGCGATCAGATCGACATTTTATCTTCGCAAAACCAAAAGCCAAAAGCAGACTGGCTGGATTTTGTAGTCACTTCGAAAGCGAAATCAAAAATTAAAGCCATTCTCAATTCCGAAAACAATCATCTGGTCGAGGAAGGCAAAGAAATTTTACAGCGCAAAATTCGCCATGCGAAACTTAATTTTAATGATGAGGAAATTAATAAGATGCAGAAGTTTTTCAATCTGAAAACTTCGCAGGAATTATTTTTAAGTTTTCAAAACGGCAATCTCGACACGGGCGACATTAAACGCTATACGGAAGGAAAAGGTATTTTTGGAAATATTTTGAACCGTTTCCGTAAATCTCCAAACAAAAATGAAATTTTCGTCGAGACACCGGAGACAAATCTCGATATGATCGTTTTCGGAAAAGACGAAGAAAAAATGAATTACTCCTTCGCGAAATGCTGCACGGTGATTCCAGGGGATAAGATTTTCGGCTTCATCACCATTTCCGATGGCATCAAAGTTCATCACGACAGCTGTCCCAACGCCATTAATCTGCGTGCACAGTACGATTACCGTGTTCTGCCGGCGAAATGGGTGAACGAAGAAAGCTTTAAAAACCGTATTAAATTCGAGATCGAAGGTTTGGACCGCATGGGCATGATCAACGATATTACGGCAGTCATTAGTAATTCGATGATTATGGATATGAAAAGCATGTCGATTGAATCTAACAACGGCATTTTCCTGGGAACCATTACGCTCGAAGTAAAAAATAAAAGTCAGCTGGAAGAAACGTTCAAACAGCTCAAAAACATCAATGGCGTTTCGCGCGTTAAACGTCTTTAATCCGTAAAAAAATTCATGCTCATCACCGATTATTTCAGAAAATTTCTCCACAGTTCGAAATCCTCCGGGATTCTGCTCATTCTCTGCGTTGGCGTCTCCCTGATGGTTGCAAACTCCTCTTTGGGCGCGGCATTTCAGGAGATATTGGACCAAAAAATCGGCACCGAAATCTTTCATCTCAATTATTCGTTAAGCGTTTGGATTAACGACGGTTTAATGGCTGTTTTCTTCTTGCTCGTTGGTCTGGAGATTAAACGTGAAATTGTAGAAGGCGAACTTTCCACCTTTAAAAGTGCCTCATTACCCATTTTTGCTGCGGTTGGCGGGATGGTTGTTCCGGGTTTAATTTACTACGCTTTTAACCAGGGAACCGATTATGCGAAAGGTTGGGCCATCCCGATGGCGACCGATATTGCCTTTTCTTTGGCGATCATTTCAATGCTGGGCCGCAAAGTTCCGTTGTCGCTTAAAATATTTCTGGCCGCACTGGCAATTGTGGACGATCTGGGTGCTATTCTTGTAATTGCCGTTTTTTATACGGATCAGATCAGTTGGAATTTTTTAGGCCTAAGTGCGCTGATGGTAGCTCTTTTAGTTGTTTTGAATTTTTTAAATTTTAAAAAGCATATTTTTTACATTATTCCAGGGATTTTTCTGTGGTATTTTATGCATCATTCGGGCATTCACGCCACAATTGCGGGAGTGTTGCTGGCCTTTACAATTCCCACAAATTCTTCGGTCACCGAAATTTCGCCCCTCGAAAAATTGGAGCAGAAACTTCATCTTCCCGTAAACTTCCTAATAATGCCACTTTTTGCCCTGGCCAATACCAACATTAAATTTAAAGAAGGAATGGTCGATCATCTTTTCAGCAATTTTGGCTACGGTATTATTCTGGGCTTATTTTTGGGTAAAGTCGTCGGAATTAATCTTTTCTCCTGGCTTTTTATTAAATTAAAAATCAGCAGCCTGCCGGATAACAGTTCGTGGAGTCAGATGTTGGGCGCCGGTATGTTGGCAGGAATAGGCTTTACGATGTCGATTTTTATCGCCCTGCTGTCCTTCAAAAACCATCCGGAAATTCAGGATGAAGCCAAGTTTGCCATTCTTATCGCCTCGATTATTTCCGGGATTGCAGGATATTCCCTGCTGAAAGTTGTGGGTAAACGCAAACAGAACGGTGCGCGAAATTCAACCTTTGACGCATAAAAAAACGTTTAATCAGTCACTTGTAATCAGTCCTTCACCGTAAATGTGTGGGAATCTTCTCTTGGGTTAAAATCCGGCAGTATTTCGGAACCATAATTGGACGCATTCGATTTCATTTCGTCCGCAATCATTTTCTCTACGCGAACTTTTTTGATCGCAATATTCAACTCATTTCCTAAGAGGATGAGAATGATATTGATATTCACCCAAACCATCACCAGAATAATCGAACCAATGGAGCCGTAAAGCACATTGTACCGCGCGAAATCTTTAACGTAAATCGCAAACAGATAAGTGAGCAGCATAAATAAAACGGTGGTCAGCACCGCGCCGGGCATTGCCTGCTTGAATGTTGTGATTTTAAGACATCCCACCCAATAGAAAAGCGCCAGCAATATAAAATAGAAGATCGGAAAAGAGATAAATCCAATAATTTTCGACAGATTATCCACGAACCAGGAAATATTTATTTGCGGTGTAAAGAGTTTCAACACCACTTCACTGTAATAAACGCCCAGTAAAGATGCGACAACGAGTAAAATAAAAGCAATGGTAATAACAAACGCGACCAAATATTCCTTCACGGCGCCGCGCTGCAAATTGGTATTTAAATTAAAGCCGTTGATGAGGGAATGCGTGCCGTTTACCGCAAAAACCATCGCAAAAATAATGGTCAGATTGCTGATATTCTTCATGTTGGGAATGATGAATTCCTTAATATAACCCGAAACATCCCGCTGGATGTGTGAGGGAAAGATATTATGCATCAACACCTCAAAAATATAGAACTGAAGTTTGTCGTAGTGTGGCAAATACGGTAAAAGCGACAGAAAAAAGAGAATAAACGGAAAAAGGCTCAGAAAGAAACTCCAGGAAATACTCGCGGCAATACGGCCGATCTGCATTTTAAATACGCCTTTGCCGTAAACTTCAAACATCTCCCAAAGAGAAATTCCTAAAACAGGAATGTGAAGATCATTTAGAAATTCATGGATTTTGAGGAGGAATTTAGGTGTCTTTAGGCCCATTAATCTATATTTGCAGCACAAAGATAACAAATGCGAATTAATCTGATATGCATTGGAAAAACCGATGATAAGGAAATTTTGACTCTCATCAAATATTACCAAACCCGTTTGCCCAAACACTGGAATTTCGAGATCACCGAAATTCCGGATGTGAAAAACGCGAAAAATCTTTCGCCGGAACTTTTAAAAAAAGAGGAAGGTAAATTGTTTCTGAGCCTAACCGATAATTCAGATTACGTTGTTCTTCTCGACGAAAAAGGCAGGCAGTTTACAAGCCGCGAATTTTCCACCAAAATCGACCAATGGATGAACACTTCTGTAAAAAAGGTTTCATTTTTTATTGGGGGCGCTTATGGCTTTTCCGAGGAAATTTACGAACGTGCAAACGAAAAGATGGCACTTTCAAAAATGACGTTCACGCATCAGATGATCCGCCTTTTTTTTGTCGAACAAATTTACCGCGCCGATCAGATTTTGCAGGGAAAACCGTATCACAACGATTAATTTTTAATGAGTTTCCGTCTTGAGTTCTTTGAAGAATTCAGTTTTAAGCAAAAAAATCCGCAAATCACCACATTTTCAAATCAACAAATTATCACATCAATTTTTTCGTATTTTTGCGACCTATGAACGATCTATGTTTGCGCACGGTTACGGTGATGCGCTATATTTTGCCTCTGCGCGAAGGCGGTTCGCTTCCGGCTTTGGCTGAAGCCGACGATGATTTTAAATATGTTTTGAAATTTCGTGGCGCCGGACATGGCGTGAAAATGTTGATTTCCGAACTGTTGGGCGGAATCATCGCACAAAAATTGGGTCTTCCCGTGCCGGAACTGGTTTTCGCGAATCTGGATGTCGATTTCGGCAGAATGGAAGCTGATGAGGAAATTCAGGATCTGCTTAAATTTTCGGAAGGTCTTAACTTGGGCCTGCATTTTCTTTCCGGCGCAATAGCTTATGATTCCTCCGTTAAAGTTGATGACCTGCTTGCGTCGAAAATTGTTTGGTTGGATGCTTTTATTACGAATATCGACCGCACTTTCAAGAATACAAATCTGTTAATGTGGCACAAAGAACTGTGGGTGATCGATAACGGCGCTTCCTTTTATTTTCATCATTCCTGGCAAAATTTTGAGGCCGCAGCGAAAACTCCGTTTAAATATGTGAAAGATCACGTGCTGCTGCCGCAAGCTACAAAACTCGCGGAAGCCGATGAATTTGCGAAAGAAAAACTGGACGACAAATTTTTCCGCAGTCTCGTCAACCTCATCCCCGAAGACTGGCTGCAGTGGAATGATGCGGAAGAATCGCCCGCAGAAATAAGAGAAATCTATTTTCAATTCCTGAAAACAAGATTAGCTAATTCCGAAATCTTTTTAAACGAAGCCCAAAATGCAAGAGGATAAATTATACGAATACGCCGTGATCCGCTTTGTACCAAAGGTGGAGCGCGAAGAGTTCTTCAATATCGGTTTGGTGATGTTTTCGAAAAAGCACAAATACATCCGCATCGCTTTTAGCATTTGTCCAAAGAAATTTGAGTTGATGAACTGTAAAGTAGATTTTGAAGCTTTGCAGCAAAACCTCGAAAGTTTCGAAAAAGTAGCGAACGGCGCGAAAGACGGCGGCGAAATCGCACACCTCGAAATTCCAGAAAGATTCCGCTGGCTGACGGCGGTGCGGAGTTCGGTGGTGCAAACCTCACGGCCTCATCCCGGAAAAACAAAAGATCTGGATGCCACTTTTGAAAGGTTGTTTGAAGAGTTGGTGAAATAAAAAAGGAACACTGCTTTTACGATGTTCCTGTGTCTTTCGTATTGTTACTAATATTGCTCTGACCTTTGCTAAATGAAATGCCTTTGCGAACTCTACAAAACAGTCAAAAGCAGACTATTTCGCAATAAATCTTAGCGGACTTCGCGTTAAAAATTTGCGAGATGCTTTAAAGTTTTTTCAATTTTAAAACCGATTATAGTACTAACAATTAAATTTTCGTCAGTTTCGCAAACTTTAAAATCAAATTCTTTTCGCCTTCGTGCTGAAATTTTACTTTTGCTTTGATGTTCTGCGCATCGGTTCCATCCAGAAAAATAACTTCCCCTACGCCAAAACGGTCGTGACGAACCTTATCGCCTACTTCGATATCCTGCGAAGAATTTCCGCTTGGATTGATGATCTTTGCCGTGGCTACAGGTTTTAGATTTTGCGGAATCGGAAGTGGTTCATTTCGCTGCAGCGATTTCTTTTCGTCTTTCTTTTTGTAAAAGCGAGGCTCGCTCGGCAAATCATCAAAAATATTCGACGTGATTCCGCTATGATTGACAAACCGACTTTCGAGCGCCGGATTGATGAATTCCAAATACTGAGAATCGACTTCGCTTAAAAAGCGCGACGGCTCCGCATCCGTAATTTTTCCCCACTGAAAACGCGAAATGGCGTACGAGAAAAAGGCCTGTTTTTCGGCCCGCGTCAATGCCACATAAAACAAACGGCGTTCCTCTTCCACTTCTTCGCGCGTGGAGGAACTCATAAAACTTGGAAAAAGATTTTCTTCCAGACCAACCAAATGCACGATGGGAAACTCCAAACCTTTGGACAGGTGAATCGTCATCAAAGAAACCTTGTCTGTATCGTCATTTTTATCAGTTTGGATATCCGCAGAAAGTGCAATATTTTCGAGGAAATTAGAAAGCGACGGATCACCATCTTCAATTTGCTGCTGTTCTTCTATAAAACCCTGCATGGAGTTCATAAGTTCCTGCACATTTTCCACGCGGGAAATTCCTTCCGGCGTCTGATCGTCTTTAAAAAACTTAATAAGTCCGCTTCTTTTTGCCACTTCCATCGTAAGATTGTAGGCATTTTCTTCCTTCAAAAGTACCTGAAAGGCTTTGATCATAGACCAAAAATCCGAGAGCTTTGTTAAAATTCCATTGTTGAGATTAAGTCGCGGTGCGTAAAACCCCAGATTTCCCAAGACTTCCGTAACGGAAATGTTTTGGGAATCCGCAAAAACAATCAGTTTGTTCTGCGTTGTTTCGCCGATGCCGCGGGCGGGATAATTGATGACTCTCATTAAAGCCTCGCTGTCATTCTCATTCACCAATAAACGCAAATAAGCTACGAGATCTTTCACTTCTTTTCTTTGATAGAAAGAAAGTCCGCCAAAAACGCGGTAGGGAATATTTTTTCGGCGCAGCGCATCCTCGAACGCTCGGGTTTGAGAGTTGGTTCGGTATAAAATGGCAAAATCTGTAAATTTTCTCTGTGCAGAATTGTGAAGTTCCCAGATATTGGACGCTACGAAACTCGCTTCATCGGCGTCGGAAAGTGAGCGGTACACTTTTATTTTTTCGCCCTCCTCGTTATCGCTGAAAACATTTTTTTTGAATTGCTGCAGGTTTTTGGAAATCACCACGTTTGCTGCATTAACGATATTTTGGGTGGAACGGTAATTCTGTTCCAGCGACACCGTTTGCGCGTCGGGATAATCTTTTTTAAAATTTAAAATATTCAAAATATTTGCACCACGGAAGGAGTAAATGGATTGGGCATCGTCGCCCACCACACAAATATTTTCAAATTTGGAAGCCAGTGCTTTCACGATTAAATACTGCGAGTGATTCGTATCCTGGTACTCATCCACCAAAATATAGCGAAAACGGTCCTGATATTTGGCCAACACTTCCGGAAACCGCGTGAGAAGTTCGTTGGTTTTTAACAACAAATCATCAAAATCCATAGAGCCATTTCGATAACAGACATCCACATATTTCTGGTAAATCAGTCCGATGTGTTTCATGTTCGCCTTTTCGTCGGCTTCCATCAATTCGGGATTGTTGAAATATGCTTTTACGGTGATAAGATTGTTTTTATAATTTGAAATCCGCGCCTGAACTTTTTTTGGTTTATAAAGATCTGCATCGATATTGAGCTCCTTTAAAACTTTTCTGATCACGTTTAAAGAATCCTGCGAATCATAAATCGTAAAGTTGGACGGAAGTATCCCAAATAGTGCGCCTCACTTCTTAAAATGCGCGCAAAAACGGAGTGAAAAGTTCCCATCCACAGACTTCTGGCTTCACTGTCGCCCACCACTTTGGCGATACGCAATTTCATTTCCTTAGCGGCCTTGTTCGTAAAGGTGAGCGCCAAAATATTAAACGGATCCACAAGATTGGTAATCAAGTGGGCAATCCGCATGGTGAGAACGCGCGTTTTGCCGGAACCGGCGCCGGCAAGAACCATTAATGGTCCTTCCAGTGAGGTTACCGCTTCGTATTGGGCTTCATTTAATCCTTTCAAGTAATCCATAAGTGCAAAAAATTGAGTGGTAAATTTACGGAAATTTTTAGGGATTTTTCCCTCAGAAGAGTGCTTGCGAAAAAAAAGGAAATCATTTGGAAAACTTTGACTTATGGAAAGAATAAGGCATCATTTTTGTAAATGTGACATTTATAATTAAAAAAAACAATAACCAATGTCGGAAAATATACTCTCGCTGGAAGATCTTAAATTTCTGGAAAATCTCCATTCCAAATTTGGTCTGACTTTTTTACGATGTGATGAAAGTGGAATTAGAATTAATGAAGATTCGAAAATCTCAAAGGCGATCGAAAACGAGTCGTTCGACCGTTTATGTTACCTCACAGAAATTACAAAAAAATTAAAATTCAGACTGGATTCTAATTTTCAACTGAATTTTTCGAACCAGTTTAACTGTAAGGTAGATCGTCTTTAAACAATAAAAGACAAAATAAATTTTGGATTTTGTTATAATTTATGCGGTAAGATGATTAAGTTTTTGCACCACTTCGTCGATTTCAAAAGGCTTTGCTATAAAGGCGTCTGCACCCGACTGAATTGCGGTATGCTCTAATCCGCGGCTAGCAGACATCATAATAACCGGAATATTCTTGGTACTATCTTGCGTTTTTAATTTTCGGCAAATGTCTCTTCCATCTTCGCCGGAAAGCCACATATCTAAAAGAATGAGGCAAGGCTTGTCTGATTTTTGTACGTAGCTGAAGATCTCGGAGCCACGTTCGAAGGTGTTGACCTCAAATCCTTCAAAATCGAGCAGTGTGCTCAGGGAATCAAGAATTGCAACATCGTCATCGATTATCGCTATTTTTTTGGAAATCATTTTTTTATTTTACAGTATAAATTTCGGTAAAGAAAAACAGAAAGTTGAACCTTTTCCGAACGTACTGTGAACCCATATTTGGCCTTTTGACCGCTCAATAATCTGCGCGGAAATAAAAAGACCTAAGCCTAGTCCCGGAAAAGTTGTCTGTTCATCACCACTCACGCGGTAATACTGTTCAAATACCTTATCTTTTTTGTCTTCAGGCAAGCCGATTCCGAAATCCTGTACCGAAAAATGAATATCTTCTGAAACGCTTTCACAGCGAACGACGATTTTTTGGGTGTTGGGAGAATACTTTAAAGCATTGGAAATGAAATTCGTAATTACCTGGCTAACACGATCCCTGTCTGCAAAAACCATACCGACCGGAGAGGTGGTAAGCTCGATTTCAAAAGTGGTGGACATTTGTTGCTCCTCCACGGTTTCCAAAACCAATTTCTCAAAGTCAAAAGGCTCTTCATTCAAATAAATTTTTCCCGAATTAATTTTGGTAACATCTAGAAGATCTCCAATCAGCGAGGTGAGTTTAACAATCTGGATGTCCATCTTTTTTGCAAAATCTGCATTTTTTTCGTCACCGGTTTTCCGCAGCATCCGTTCCAAAACCTGGGCGTACAATTTGAGGGAAGTTAGCGGCGTTTTCAGTTCATGGCTGGCAATTCCGAGAAAAGTATCTTTTTGTGCGGCCAAAATTTTGAATTCGTTGATATTTGTACTGGTCCCAATCCAGTGGTTAAGTTCCCCATCCTCATCCAGCACGGGAGTTGCGCGGTTTAAAAACCAAACATATTGCTTGGTTTGTTGGTCCTGATATCTGCATTCTAACTCAAAAACCTTTTTTTCCTCACCCGCGGTAATCCACATTTTTTGCAGATGCCGCAGATCTTCGGGATATACGATCTTCGAAAAGTCGAATGTTGCCATCTCCTCCATGGGAATGTTGAGGAATTTCAACATGTTTTCATTGTAATAAATAAGGTGCCCCTCAGCATCGGTGGTCCAAACAATCTGGGGCATCGCCTCGGCAAGATCCCGGTATTTTTTTACACTTTTCTCCTCTTTCAACCGTTCCATAACCAATTCTGTAACATTTACAGCCACATTTAAGATGGCGTAAATATCACCGTTTGCGTCGCGGATCGGCCTGTAAGAAAAATTAAAATAGTAAGTCTGAAGTTTGCCGTCGACAATCAAATTAACTTTATCTTCTTTTGCCAGGTAGGGACTGCCGGTTTTGTAAATATTTTTAAGGATTTGAATAAAAGGTTGACCTTTCAGCTCCGGCAGCGCTTTTTCGAGCGTTAAACCGATTACTTCTTTAGACTTTCCCCAGGATTTAAGCATTTGGTCATTTGCAAACTCAATGGTCAAATCTTCGCCTTTGTAAATGGCGGTAGAATAATCTGAGATTTCCATCAACTCCTTAAAACGAAGTTCGCTGTCCCGTAGCTTTTTTTCGTTCAGTACCTGATCTGTAACTTCCGTGGCAACAATGGAAACACCAATAATTTGATTCAACTTATAAACCGGCGCATATATAAAATCGAAATAATGGGCTTCCAACTTTCCGTCCTGCTCCAATAAAGCCTTTACTTTCGATCCCTTGTAAATAATTCCCGTTTCTAAAACTCCGTTTAAAATGGCCGGAAAACCTTGAGTGGCAATCTCTGGAAGCGCTTCCAGAATAGGAAGTCCAATGATTTCGGGTCCGCGCTGCCAAAAATTCAGGACCTGCTTATTGGCATTTTCAATCACCAGATCTTTGCCCATCAAAATCGCTAGACCCACCGGTGCCTGACTGAAAAGTGAGGTTAAAGACTCCACGGCGATGGGATTATTCAGAAATTTTTCCATAAGCGAATTTAATTAAATAATGTTAATTAATAATCTGTCTTTTTGAAGTTTTAAAATAGGTCTTAGGTTTGGAATTGTGCATGCATGATGCTTAATAGTATGGTAAGATGATATGATTTTTATATGATGAGTCCTACTTTTCTTGTCAATATTTAAAATTAATGGTTATATTTGCACTTCGAAAACTCATCAATAAAAATGACTACAATATTTACACTCTTCATGATCCTTATCATGATTGCAAGCATCTTACTGATCATCATCGTTATGGCGCAAAATCCGAAAGGTGGCGGTCTTTCCGGAACTTTCGGCGGAACATCGGCGGCGCAGTTTGGTGTACAGCGAACCAATGATTTTATGGAAAAAGCAACCTGGGGTCTGGGAGCAATTATTGTAGTACTTATTTTACTAAGTGTAATTTTAACGGCAAAACCGTCCGTAAGTATGCAAAAGGCACCTGCACGAACAGAAGCTCCGGCACCGCAGACTGCTCCGGGTACGAACAATCCCGCTACACTTCCCGTACAGACACCTGCAGGAAATTAAGAAGCAAAAATTTACTCATCATAAAAAGAAAAAAGACATTCATTAATTTGAATGTCTTTTTATTTTGTTTTGCTCGATGGCGTGTCGCAATTTTAAACCGGCAGAAAGAAATAGGTGTTGAAGCGGCTTCTGCGTTTTATAATATTTATCCACAAAGATCTGCATAGCGCCGTAAAAACGATTAAGATATTTTAAATCCTTCACCGTGCTTTCGCCTTTGTGATGCAGGATTGAAGACTTACCGTAATACCAGTTCTTATAATTTTTTTGCAAAAGCGTAAAGCAGAGATCAATGTCTTCGCCGTACATGAAATATTTCTCGTCTAAACCGCCGATCTTTAGGTAAAGGTCTTTTTTCATAAGGAGAAAGGCGCCCGTAATAACGTCGACTTCCGCGATGGCGTCCTCTTCGATATCATTGCGGTAATAGGATTTCGATGTGTTTTTCCGAATGTTGGTGAAGAGTTTTTCAAAAGAATTAAACATATCCGGCACGGAGCGTTTACTTTCGGGCAAAAAATGACCCTCCGCGTCATGCATACGCACTCCCAAACATCCGAAGTTCGGTTGGCGGTCTGCAAAACCAATGATTTTAAACATTTCCGAATCTTCCAGTTCCGTATCCGGATTTAAAAGAAGAATGTATTCTCCGCGTGCTTCCCGAACGGCTTTATTGTTCGCCACGGCGAAACCTTCGTTTTTGGTCGCACCGATAAATTTAAATTCCGGGAATTCGGTTTTTAATCTTTTCCAGGAAGAATCCGGCGAGTTATTGTCGATCACAACTACTTCATAAGCCACATTCTGTACAAATTTTTGAATGGATGCAAGGCAGTTTCTTAAGAGATCGGTAACGTTATAATTGACAATAATAATGGACAGCTTCATTTCCCCTGCGATTTTAAATATGTGTTGCGCCCCCTTCTTACGGCATATTTTAATTTATAAAAAACAAAATAAAGAATATATTCCGAAAGACCAATTTTTTTGAGGCCGTACATTTCTCTGAGATTTTTCTGGAAACCCTTTTCCATCTCTTTTAAATTGGCCGATAAGCCCGAGACGCCGAAAGACCTTTTCCCCGAATCTGCCAGAAGCAGTTCTTCATTCAAAATGTACATCGAATTTCTAAAGGATATCCGTAACCAGTAATTTAGGTCCTCACCATATTTTTGTGCGCTGTCGAACAGACCAGTGTTCTCCAGGATTTCTCTCCTGAATATAACGGTTGAGGGTTGTGCTTCATTGCGGAACATTAACTTTCTAAAGGTTATCTCCGCTAAATTTTCAGCGTTAACCCTATAAGGATAAAGAAGTTGCTGTCCTACCCGCTTGGTGGCGAGAAAATTAACGTTAAAATCTGCATTTTCCAAAATATGCATTTGCCGCGCTGTTTTTTCCGGCAACCATTCGTCATCCGAATCCAGCAAAGCGATAAACTCTCCTTTTGCACGCTTTAGGCCGGCATTCCGTGCGTTCGAGACGCCGCCATTTTCCTGATTGATAAGAACAATATTCTGATGCGGATTCTGCAGGTGATAATTTTCGATGATGCTTTTGCTTCCATCTGTGGAACCGTCGTTGATGATGATGATTTCAAATCCACCTTTCCAGGTTTGATTTTTAATGGATTTTAAAGATTTTTCGATGCTCTTTTCGGCATTGTAAACTGGGATAATTACAGAGATCACGCGTTTTAATCTTTAAATAATTTAAGGCTAAAATAAGAAAATATCTTTAAAGACTAATCCTTTTCGTTGTAAGGCAATCGTTTCTGAATGGAACGTCCGAGAGAAATCTCATCCGCATATTCCAGTTCGTCACCCACCGAAATGCCGCGCGCAATCGTAGAAAAATTAACGTCGAAATTTTTGAATTTTCGGTAGATGTAGTAAGACGTTGTATCGCCTTCCATCGTTGCGCTGAGTGCAAAAATAAGTTCTTTGATCTCCTTGTTTTCGAGTTTTCGCTCGATGGATGAAATATTGAGCTGATTTGGACCGATACCTTCCATAGGAGAAATTTTTCCGCCTAAAACGAGATATTTTCCACGGAATTTCCCCGTATTTTCAATGGCCATCACATCGCGAACATCTTCTACAACACACAAAATCTCTTCATTGCGCTTCGGATTCGCACAGATTTCGCAAATCTCCGAATCGGAGAAATTATGGCAATCTTTACAGTATTTGATGTCGGTAACAAGTTTTTTTAAAGATTCGCCCAAAGCCAGCGCCTGACTTTCGGGCTGTTTCAACAAATGCAGCGCAAGCCGCAAGGCCGATTTCCGTCCGATGCCCGGAAGTCCCGAAATTTCCTCTACCGCTTTTGCTAAAACTCTACTCGGATAATCCATTGAGCAAAGATAGAATTCGAGCCGTAATATTCAAAATTAAATAGGTTGAGATTGAGTTAAGGTGAATGAGGGACGATGGATGATGGATAAGAAAGTTTTAGATAAAATTTATAAAGAAAAAATTCAATCGACGTGATTGCCGCGGCAATTGACCTAAAAAATAATATCTTTGGAAAAAGTAAAAAATGGTGCTGAAAAACCTCAATTATCCTCTGGATTTTAAATTTAAAATTACAACGCTTTCCAGCGATTTCAATATAACAGACCGGGATGGCAATTACGTCGCGTACGTGCGCCAGAAAATGTTCAAACTGAAAGAAGATGTCATTGTTTTCAGTGACGAAAGCAAATCTCAGGAACTCTTTCAGATTAAAGCCAACCAATGGATTGATTTTAACGCCTCTTATTCGATGACGGAAGTCGCGAGTGGTAAAAAATTCGGACGTCTCGCAAGACGCGGCATGCAATCCCTCTGGAAATCCCAATATGATATTTTCGATGAAAACGACGGGTCAAAATACCAGATTAACGAAGATAACGGCTGGGTAAAAGTTCTGGACGGTTTCGTAGGTGAAATTCCAATCGTGGGGATGTTCACGGGATATTTCCTCAACCCGTCTTATACGGTGAAAGATAATGCCGGCAAGGAATATTTCCGACTCAAGAAAATGCCGTCTTTAATTGGGCGGCGATTCCAACTCGACCGCTTGATCGACATTGCTGATGAAGACGAATCTTTGGTTGTTTTAAGTTTTCTGATGATGGTACTTTTGGAAAGATCTCGAGGATAAAAAATAAAATATTTCATGAAAAATTTAGTTTCGCTGGTCGTTTTTATGACGAATTTCTCCTGTACTCCAGATCAAAAAGCAGGAGTAAATGAATCGCGAACTGTCGAAAAAGCCGCTGTTTTTGACGCTAAAGAAAAAGTGCTTCCGAACAATGCGAAGCTGGAAACCTTTGCTTTTCCCGCTGAAGTTGAAGGTTGCTCCTGTTATTTCGCAAAAGACAGACAGGATTTTGAGCAGGAAAGATATGTTTATGTGGATGAATTCGGCAAAAATGCTTTTCTAAAATCCGAGGGAAAAATAATCAAAATTCCGTTAAAAAAAGAAGATTTCGAGGGCGACAAATTCACAAGAAAAATTCAAAATAAAGAAATTTCTGTAGAGATCGACGGAATAAAAATAAAAGACATGGAAGAAGTGATGATGTTTGAAGGAAATATGACGGTTACATATAAAACTGGCGAAAAAATAACGACTCCAATTTATGGCGAGTGCGGCTGTTAAATACTATTAAAATTAAGGATTTGCGCTTTCGAACTTTTCGGGAGCGTTTTTTTATTTGTAAATTTGAGATCAATAAATCAAAATAATGGAATTATCTCAATTAGAACCTCAAGTAATCTGGAAAAATTTCGCCGCACTGAATTCGGTACCAAGACCTTCAAAAAAAGAAGAAAAGGTAATTGCCTTCATCAAAAGTTTTGGCGAAAATCTGGGATTGCCGACAACGGTTGATGAAGTTGGAAACGTAATCATCAAAAAGCCTGCAACAAAAGGAATGGAAGACCGAAAAGCCATCGTGCTGCAATCCCACCTCGATATGGTTTGCCAAAAAAATAATGATGTTAATTTCGATTTCGAAACGCAGGGAATTCAGATGGAAGTCGACGGCGACTGGGTAAAAGCAAAAGGAACAACTTTAGGAGCAGACAACGGCCTGGGTGTTGCGGCGATTATGAGTGTTTTGGAAAGCACCGACCTTGCACATCCGGATCTGGAAGCCCTTTTCACCATCGATGAAGAAACCGGCATGACGGGTGCAATTGGCCTGAAACCCGGACAATTAAAGGGAAAAATTTTATTGAATTTAGATACAGAAGAAGATGACGAAATCGATATCGGTTGCGCAGGCGGCGTCGACGTAACGGCGTCCCAAACTTATCCCGTTGCAAAATCCACTGGCCAGATTGTAAAAATTACCGTTAAAGGTTTGCAGGGCGGACATTCGGGCATGGATATTCATAAAGGTTTCGGGAATTCAAACGTCATTCTGGGCAGATTTTTATACAGCGGCCTCGAAAAAGAAAATATTCAGTTAATTTCTATCGACAGCGGCAGTTTGCGCAATGCGATTCCGCGCGAAGGAAACGCGGTGTTTTCCGTTCGAAATGCGACTGAATTCATCGAAAATGCAGAAGAATTAAAAGCCTCTATCCTGGAAGAATTTGCAGCAATCGAAAAAGATTTGCAGATTAACATTGAAAATTATTCTACAGAAGAAAAAGCCGTTTCCGAAGAGGATTCAAAAAAGATCATTTTGGCTTTAAAAGGTGCGCATAACGGCGTTTACAGAATGTCGCCCGATGTTGCAGATCTCGTAGAAACGTCGAACAATATTGCACGGGTGGAACTGAAAGACGGCGCGTTAAGGATTTTAAACCTGTCGCGTTCTTCCGTAGAGTCCTCCAAACATGCGGTGGCGGACCAGTTAAAATCTGTTTTCGCCCTCGCGGGCATGAAAGTGGAATTCGGCGGATCTTATCCCGGCTGGAAGCCAAAACCCGGCTCGGAGATCGTGAAACTCATGGAGAAAATTTACGAAAAAGACTTCGGCGAAAAACCTCTGGTCGTTGCCTGTCATGCAGGTTTGGAATGTGGCATCATCGGCGCCAATTACCCGGAAATGGAAATGGTGAGCTTCGGTCCCACGATTCGCGGCGCACATTCGCCCGACGAAAAAGCCAATATTACTTCGGTGAAAAAATTCTGGGGATTTTTGAAAGAGATTTTAGCGGATATTCCGGCAAAATAAAAGCAATTCAAACCTTTATTAAAGCAAAATGCAAATCTGTATTTTGCTTTTTTTATTCTTTTAAATTATAAAAAATGACTACCGGGAAATTTCGGCCACGATTAATTATCCTCTCTGATCTCTGGGGAAAAGAAAGATCAGGTTGGGTAAAATATTACACCAAACACTTAGAAAATTATTTCGAAATTCAATATTATGACTCCTGCGAGCTGGCAGAAATTGACATTTTACATTATCATAAGGAGTCATTACACCAACAATTTATCAATGGCGGGATCGACAAGGCGGTTAAAAATTTAAAAATAAAAGAGGATGAAAAAAATTCTGTTTTAGCCTTTAGTATGGGCGGATTTATTGCATGGAAAGCCATGGTAGAAGGTTTTCCGGCAGAGAATTTGTTTGCGGTTTCTTCGACAAGGCTTAGACAGGAAATTCAAAAACCCCGTGGATTTATTCAACTTTATTACGCAGAAAACGATAGCTATCGACCGACGGACCGCTGGTTTTTAACGCTCAATTTAGAAAGAGAAATATTTGCAGAGGAAGATCACGACTTCTATCAAAAGGAAAATGTTGGAAAATTAATTTCTCAAAAAATAATCCAACATTTTAAAAATACAGGGCAACTTCCTTAATTGCAGTATAACTTTTTATTTTATATTTAATTTTTTCTTTGATTTTTTACCTTTCTTTTTTGAAGCCGTGAGTAAAAATCCCAGTCCCAAACCCAATCCCATCATCAAAACAGTTTGCGTTTTTTTGGAGGGCACGGGAAGGGCCATTTCGCCATAAATTCGCATGGGACTTTCCGAAGGATATCTTACGTTTCCGTCGGTGTTTGTTTCTGCATCTGGTTTCATGGTGAGTCTCATTGCAGCGGACGCGGTGTTGATAATGGCTCTTGGAAACAGACCATACAAAACTTTCATAACGGCGGCATAACCATCGGTAATAATGCTCTTTTTCGGATTTTTTGCCGCTTCAACCATTTGGGCAGCCAGCTTGCGCGGATCTGTGGAAAAAGGTGGAATTTTAAAATCGAGGCCGGAATATTTCGCAGAATGCATGTTACCGGTGGAGCGCTGAATTCCGGGATAAAGTCCCACGACATGAATATTTGGCTCATCGGAAAGTTCGCCCTGCAGGCCTTCCACCATTCCCCTGATACCGAATTTTGTACTGGAATACGCCGTTGAATAGGGCGCTGGCATCCAGCCACCAATGGAAACGTTGTTAATTAAAACGCCTTCTTTCTGACGTTTAAAAATGGGAATTGCAGCATAAGCGCCGTGTATGTAGCCCAGAAGGTTTGTTTTTACGACCTGATCGATACTTTCCAGCGGAATTTCTTCGAATTTTCCGCTTGCCATAACGCCCGCATTATTCACCCAGAAATCAATTCTTCCGTTGAACTGCAAAGCTTTCTGTGCAAGATTTTCAACTTCTTCCGCGACGGAAACGTCGGTTGGTACGCCTAACGAAACCACTCCCAAATCGTGACAAAGTGCGACGGTTTCGTCCAGACCTTTTTGTCCGCGGGCGGCAACCACGACATTGCAGCCTTCCAAAGCAAAAGCTTCCGCCGCAGCGCGGCCTACTCCACTTGTTCCGCCGGTGATAACGACTGTTTTTCCGGCAAGGGTTCTATAATTTTCTTCCTGTTTATTACTGGTTTTCATATCTTTTTATTTGGTTCGTTTTAAAGGCTAGCAATTATTATGCAATTCACTTTTAATTATATCTCTTTACCAATCTTTCATGGATCGACGATCACTTTTTCGATAGATTCGAAGAAAATGTGGTAATTTTAATAATTAATAAGTTGTAAAATGGGTGCAAAAAATAATTACGATGACCTTCTGTCGCTTCTTCAGACCAGATTCGAGGCCAACATGAAACGGCACAAAGGTTTACAGTGGTCAGAAATTCAAAGTAAATTAGAGAAAAATCCTGCAAAACTCGAATCGCTGCTTCAAATGGAAGAGAGCGGTGGCGAACCGGATGTGGTTGCTTTTACAAAAGCCTCAGGCGAATTTTTTTTATGATTGTTCCGTCGAAAGTCCGAAAGGGCGTCGCAGCTTTTGTTACGACAAAGCTGCCTTGGATAAACGAAAAGAAAACAAACCTAAAAATAGTGCGGAGGAGGCTGCGAAAACGATGGGAATAGAAATCCTGAATGAAGAAGAATATCGTTTTTTGCAAACGGTGGGAAATTTTGATATTAAAACTTCGAGCTGGCTAAAAACGCCGGAAAACATTCGGAAACTTGGCGGTTCTATTTTTGGCGATTTTCGGTATGATACGGTTTTTATCTATCACAATGGCGCCGAATCTTATTATGCCTCTCGAGGATTTCGGGGCGTCTTACGGGTTTAATTTTATTCCGGCAAAAAAAAATCCTGAAAAATTTCAGAATTTTATTATGATTGAATTTGAGCTTCTTACTCGGTTTTTTCGAATTTTATCTGAGCGTGGATTTTATGGATACGGCGCGATTGCTACTTCCAAACCATCGATTTCCGGCGTAATGTGAATTTGACAACCTAAACGCGAATCATCCTGCACATAAAAAGCTTCGGAAAGCATAGCCTCTTCCTCATCGCCCATTTCCTGCAACTTTTCGGCCCCGTCAACTACGTAAACTTGACAGGACGCGCACATCGCCATACCACCGCAAACGCCGATTGTTCCTTCGTCTGCCAGTTCGTAGGAACGAATGACTTCCATTAAATTCATCGACATATCGGTTGGCGCAACCACCTCGTGCGTATCGCCGTTTCGGTCCGTTATTTTTAAATTAATATCCTGCATTGCTCGCTTTTCGTTATCCCTAATCGATTTTTTTGACTACGGCTTTCTCGGCCTCTTTTCGCGTCCCGTCGAAACCGTCAATTCCACTTACGGTCGTGTATTTCAAGACATACTTTTTGCCGGGATTCAGCATGTTATACACGCTTTGGCACATTAAAGTTGCTTCGTGGAAACCACATAAAATCAATTTCAGTTTCCCCGGATATGTATTGATGTCACCAATGGCATAGACGCCGGGAATATTCGTTTGGTAATCCAAGGCATTGTTCACAACGATGGCATTTTTTTCGATTTCGAGGCCCCAGTTGCCAAGATCGCCTAATTTTGGCGTTAAACCAAACAGCGGAATAAAATAATCGGTTTCCAGATCGAAGGTTTGGCCTTCTTTTTCTACGGTGATCGCAGACAGTTTGCCCTCGCCTTTCAATCCGGTAACTTCTGCCGGTGTCATCATGGTTATTTTTCCGAGATCTTTTAATTCCTGCACTTTGTCCACAGAATCCAGGGCGCCGCGGAATTCGTTTCGGCGGTGAATTAAAGTGACTTCGCTTGCGATGTCGGACAGGAAAATACTCCAGTCCAAAGCAGAGTCGCCACCGCCCGCGATCACCACTTTTTTGTTTCTAAAATGTTCGGGTTCTTTAATGAAATATTCAACACCTTTTTCTTCGTAATCGGCGATGTTTTCTATCGTAGGTTTGCGCGGCTCGAAAGTTCCCAATCCACCTGCAATGGCTACGGCTTTTGCGCGATGAACAGTTCCTTTGTTCGTAA
Organism: Kaistella sp. 97-N-M2; assembly: GCF_021513235.1. Lineage (NCBI taxonomy): Bacteria > Pseudomonadati > Bacteroidota > Flavobacteriia > Flavobacteriales > Weeksellaceae > Kaistella > Kaistella sp. 97-N-M2. The sequence continues at coordinate 188,925 of NZ_CP090976.1, forward strand.
TAACTTCGAACGTGCCATCGTCGAGCTTGGTTAAGGTCTTCGCCGTTTCGCCTAACGTAAAACCGGGCTGAAACTGCTTGATCTGATCCATTAGATTACTAACCAGTTCGCCCGCGTTGATGGCGGGAAATCCCGGAATATCGAAAATAGGTTTCTTTGGGTAAAGTTCGGTGAGCTGACCGCCCTGCTGTGGGAGCGCATCGATTAAATGGCATTTCATCTTCAGTAAACCTGCTTCGAAAACGGCAAAAAGGCCAGTTGGTCCCGCTCCTATGATCAATATATCGGTAGTAATCATTAATGATTTTTTATAAAATTAGTTGCACAAATTTAAGAAAAATAAAAGAACGGCGGATTGCATAAGAGTGACAAATATCATTTAAAAACCCTGCAAAACCATTGTATTATCTTTGTGGCAAATTTTTTGCAAAAGCAAAGCCATGAAAAAGATATTCAGCCTGTTTATAATTTTATTTTTTACTTTGGGCCAGGCTCAAAAGCTCGATAACATACAGTCCGGCGAAGTTTTAAACTACCGAATTCATTACGGAATTCTAAATGCCGGTACCGCCACACTAACCACGCTAAAAACCAACTATATGGGGCAACCCCATTTCTATGTTAAAGGCTATGGTCGGACAACGGGCGCGGTTCGTGCCTTTTTTAAAGTTGAAGACAATTACGAAAGTTTTATCAATTACAAGACCGGCTTACCGAGTTATTATGTCAGAAATGTGCAGGAAGGCGGTTACACGCAGCATTTGCAAACCGTTTTTAACCACACCAATCAAACCTTAATTTTAACGAATAAAAAAAAGGGCACGTCAGAAGTCTTAAAATCCGTGAAAGGCGTTCAGGACATGCTTTCTGCTTTTTATTATCTCAGAAGTTTGGATCCCGGCGAACTGAAAGTGGGGACCGTAAAAAAACTGAACGTCTGGATCGATGACGAACTTTTCCCCTTCCAGCTGAAAGTCGCAGGAACCGAAGACGTTAAAACCAAGTTTGGCACCATTAACTGTTTGAAGATTATTCCCCAGGTCATCAGCGGACGCGTTTTCAAAGACAAAGAAGGTGTTACGCTTTATGTAAGCAACGACCGGAATTTCGTTCCCGTCTCCATTAAAGCGGAACTTGCGGTCGGTTCCTTAAAAGCGAGTCTGGACTCCTACAAAAATGTTAAATATCCCTTAAACATCAAGTAAAATTTAAATATCAAACCGGCTTCAGCCGGTTTTTTTTTGGTTGAATGTAACAAAATATGCAGGAGCGTTGTCTTATTAGGAAGAAAACAAAAACCCCATGAAATCTCCTCTTTTAGGCCTTTTGCTCATTGCTGTGAGCCAGATCTTTCCCGCTCAGAAAACCGAAGTGGATCCGATTATCCGGAAAAAAATTGTTGCGACGAAAATAACTAACCCCCCAAAAATCGACGGGATTTTAGATGAAGATGTTTGGCAAAGTGCACCTATCGCGACAAATTTTATCGAGAGAAGACCCAACAACGGCGCACCCTCGCCGGATTCCTTACGTTCGGAAGTAAAGGTTTTGTATGACGATACGGGCGTTTATTTTGGGGCGATGCTTTATGATCTTCACCCGGAAAAAATCGCGCACGAACTTACCGAAAGAGACAACATTGATAACGATGATATATTCGGGGTAACAATAAATGGCTACAATGATCACCAACAAAGTCTAGAGTTTCTCGTTCTCCCAACCGGAGTTCAGGTCGATGCAAAAATCACGGAAAATGAAGATGACTCCTGGAATGCCGTGTGGTATTCGGCGACGAAAATAACGGATATGGGTTGGGTGGTCGAAATGAAAATTCCGTACTCGGAACTGCGCTTTCCAAAAAAAATGTTCAGGAATGGGGCATCAATTTTCTGCGTCTCGTGAAGCGAACAAACACAATGTACGACTGGAATTTTGTGGACAATAAGAAAAATTCCTACATGCTTTACGATGGGGTTTTAAATGGAATTGAAAACATCAATCCGCCCACGAGATTATCTTTTCTACCGTATATCTCAACTTATTTGAACAATTACGACGGCAAAACAACTGCAAGTTTCAACGGCGGAATGGATTTAAAATACGGCATCAACGACGCGTTTACCTTGGATTTGACGTTAATCCCGGATTTCGGACAGACTTCCTTTGATGAATCGGTGCTGAATTTATCGCCTTTCGAGCAGCAGTTTGACGAACAGCGTTCCTTTTTTACGGAAGGAACCGAACTTTTCAATAAAGGAAATCTTTTTTATTCGCGCAGGATCGGCGGCAGCCCGTCGAGATATCCTGAAACTTCGCCCGACGAAACCGTTACCGAATATCCGGACAAAGTGAAATTATTCAATGCTTTCAAAATCTCCGGCAGAACGAACAAAGGTCTCGGCATCGGTTTTTTCAACGGAATTACAGAAAAAATGGACGCCCGGATTCTGAATGAGAATACGGGTGAAGTAAGAACGGAAGTGGTAGAACCCTGGGCGAACTATAATGTTTTGGTTTTGGACCAGAGGTTTCATAAAAACTCTTCTGTTTCCTTCGTGAATACGAATGTGGTGCGCGCAGGTAATTTTCGCGACGCGAATTCTACCGCTTTGTTGTGGGACATCAACGATAAAAAAAATATTTTCAATTATTACGGAAGCGCGAAAGGAAGTTGGGTGATGGACAACGGAACCAAATTCGGCACGAAGGCGCAGGTAGGTTTTGCAAAAAATTCTGGGAAAAATCAGTTCGATGTAAACGGTGTTATTGCCACCAGAAACTGGGACATCAACGATCTCGGCTTTTCCACAAGCACCAACTACGGGAATTATCACGCTTATTATGGATACCGGACTTTAGAACCCACGAAAAAATTCAACAATATTTATTTAAATTTTAACGTCGATTATGTGCAAAGGCTCCAGTCCTATTTGTACAGCAAACTGGTTTTCAATCATAATAACCAGTTCACGACGAGAAATTTCCGCAATTATGGTGGCGGTATTGAATTTACGCCCATTGGAGAAAATGACATTTACGAACCGCGTGTAGACGGGCGCTATTTGAAAATTCCGGGCTATTTCGACAGCTGGCTCTGGACGGAAAGCGACAGCCGAAAAAAGTTTCAGTATAATTTGAGCATCGATTATTACGCCTATAATGAGAAAGGCAGAAACCTCGTCGTCCCGTCATTTTACTTAAGATACCGTTTTTCCGATAAATTTAAAGCCATCTGGAAATTCAATTCTACCTTCAGCAACAACGAAACGGGCTACGCCGGAAAAGATGCCGAAGATATTTTTATCGGCCGGAGACAGCGAAATACGTACGAAAACAGCATCACGTCGCAATATACTTTCAACTCCAAAATGGCTTTCTCGCTCGCCTTCCGTCATTATTTTTCGGATGTGACTTATAAAGGTTTTTACACCTTAAATCAGGATGGAAGCTTAAACGACACGTCAAAATTTAGTGAAAACCTGAACGGAAGTTATAATTCCTGGAACGTCGATCTGCGCTATTCTTGGTGGTTTGCGCCCGGAAGCCAACTTACAATCCTCTATCGCAACGCTGTGCAGGATTATCTTGGCATTTCGCGTATGAATTTAAAAGACAATTTCAGCCAGCTGTTTAAAGAACCGATGGTAAATAATATCTCTTTAAAACTGACGTATTACATCGATTATAACGAGGCGAAATCATGGTTCAGAAAAAAAGGTTAGGTTAAAAAAAAAGACCGTTTCAATTTATTTTGAAACGGTCTTTTTATTTTATTTAAATTTTAAAGCGTTTTAAACTGCTCCAACATCCTTTTATCGTTTTCGAAAAACATTCTAATGTCGCTCATCTGATAAAGCAACATTACAATTCTTTCGATGCCCATTCCAAAGGCGTAACCGGAGTATTTATCGGGATCAATGTTTACATTTTTTAAAACGGCGGGATCCACCATTCCGCAACCCATGATCTCCAGCCAGCCGGTTCCTTTTGTAATCCGGTAATCGGTTTCCGAGTTTAAACCCCAGTAAACATCGACTTCCGCAGACGGTTCGGTGAAAGGAAAGTAAGAAGGTCGCAACCTGATTTTTGATTTCCCAAAAAGTTCGGTTGTGAAAAACTGTATGGTCTGTTTTAAATCTGCAAAGCTAACGTTCTCGTCGATGTACAAACCTTCGATCTGATGAAAAATACAGTGCGAGCGCGAAGAAATGGCTTCGTTTCGGAAAACGCGGCCGGGCGATAAAATCCTAATCGGCGGTTCATTTTCTTCCATGTAACGGATTTGAACTGAGGACGTATGGGTTCGGAGTAAAATATCAGGATCGGTTTCCAGAAAAAAAGTATCCTGCATATCCCGCGCCGGATGATATTCCGGTAAGTTTAAAGCGGTGAAATTATGCCAGTCGTCTTCAATTTCGGGTCCGTCTGCTACGGCAAAACCGATGGATTTGAAGATTTCCGTAATCTTATTTCGGACAAGATTAATCGGATGACGCGTGCCCAGTTCAGAAGGAAATCCAGGGCGCGTTAAATCTTCTTTTTCCAGAATGATTTTTGAAGTTGTGGCGCCTTTTAGATCTTCCAGCTTTGTTTCGACAGCCTGTTTCAATGAATTTATTTTCTGACCGAATTCTTTTTTCTGCTCATTCGGAACTTCTTTGAACTGCGCCAGAATATCATTAATCAAACCTTTTTTACCACTGAATTTAATGCGGAACTGTTCAATTTCATCTTTATTCGTAGTACTGAAATTTCCAACTTCAATCAATAATTCCTCTATCTTTTCTAACATCTTTAAATTGTAATAGGGTGCAAAAATACGGTTTTTCCTCTAAAAAATTTTACGGCAGAAGAAGTATTTCTGTTAACCCAAAAAAGTGACAAAGCTTTCTTGTATTCTTTCAGAACTTGAGTTACATAATTTTTCTTTTTTTTGAAAAGAAAACATCAGTTAATGCAGGACAATTTTCCGCGGTAAAATTTGGTATTCTAAAATCCTAAAATAGAACTTAACGGTAAAATCGCCGAGGGTTAAACAGTAAAATGCAAAATATTTGTGGCTTTGAGGTTTAATTCCCAGACTTACTTTTCCATGAATTCCAGAAACTTTTCAATGGCCTGTTTTCGGTGGCTGATCTTGTTTTTTTCTTCTGCCGCCATTTCCGCGAACGTAATATCGTGATCATTCGGAATGAAAACAGGGTCGTAACCAAATCCTTTTTCCCCGAGAATTTCCCGCGTTAAATTTCCGTAAACTCTGCCTTCAAAGTAGTTCACGCCAGAGTCGTCGACCAAACACATCACGGTCACGAAGTAGGCTTTCCGGTTTTCTTCACCTTCTAATTCCTCCAAAACCTTCGCCATATTTTTCGCAAAGTCGTGGTTGCCGGCATACCGTGCAGAATAAATTCCGGGTCTTCCGTCCAAAGCATCGACCACCAGGCCGGAATCGTCGCCCAGACTTGGTTTTCCGGTTTTCTCAAAACAGTATTTGGCTTTGATCAAAGCATTTTCATGAAACGTCGACCCGTCTTCCACAATTTCTTCGTGCAGATCGTAATCTGTTAATGAAGTGACTTTAAAACGGTCACCAAGAATTTGCTGAATTTCTTCTTTTTTATGCTGATTGTGCGTGGCAATGAGGATTTCCTTTTTCATAATTGATGGTTAAGAGCTGGTAATTGTTGGTTGATGAATAATTATAGATGGTCTGAGTAATGAACGCGGTATTTTTTCATAAACAGGTAATAGAACACGCTTAGAAGAACGATTCCAACGCCCAGAATAAGCCATTCCGAGACCTTAAATGATTCTGAAAAACTTTCGGTATGTCCGTAAAAAATAAGAATCGAGGAAACTAAATTATTGAAAGCGTGCAGCAATATCGATAAAAGCAAAGATTTGGTTTTGTAGTAAACCAGGCCCAAAACGCCGCCCAGCAAAACTGCGCCTACAAACTGCCACGGATTTCCGTGAACCAGTCCAAAAACAAGCGCCGAAATTGCGATGGCTTTCCAGGGTTTTGTGCCTTTGTTGATCAAACCTTTCTGAATAATTCCCCGGAAAACTATTTCTTCAAAAATGGGTGCCATAACGACGGCAAGCAGAATCAATGTGCCTTTGTCATTCGTCATCTGCTCCATAAGCCGCGAAAAATAGTCGTAAAACCTCCCGAAAAACGGCCCTTTGATGGGAATTTGTGCCGTGATGAAGTCCGCGACAAACATCATTCCGAGCATCATTGGAAAGATTAAAAGATAGGTTGCGAAATTGGTTGGCGAAAAATTGAAATTGAGTTTTCTGCCCGTTTGTGGCCGCACGATAAAATAATCGAAAGCGAAGATCGCTCCCAAAAATCCGGCGGCGTTCGCGATGAGCAGATAAAAATCTTTGTACTGAAGATTTTCCTTCAAAACGAACATGGAAAAAACGTTAATCATGGCGACAATCGAACTCCCGACGAGCATTCCACCCACTAAAGCGAGCGCGCCTTTCCAGTTGAAAATATAATTTTTGTTGAGCGATTTTCCGTCCATTCAAATTTAGTTTCCGCAAAGATAAATTAAAATGCAAAGACAATCGGTTGCGCTCCGCATTTTCATGTCTCATAAAAAAACACGATTTTTGCAGTCTCAAAATTTATTATGTCAGAACTCCTCAAAGAAATAGAAAGACGAAAAACCTTCGGAATTATCTCTCACCCCGATGCCGGAAAAACCACGCTTACGGAAAAGCTGCTTCTTTTTGGTGGCGCCATTCAGGAAGCCGGAGCGGTAAAATCGAACAAAATTAAGAAAGGTGCTACGTCCGATTTCATGGAAATCGAACGGCAGAGAGGGATTTCTGTGGCGACATCGGTGTTGGCTTTCGAATATAAAAATCACAAAATCAACATCCTCGATACGCCGGGACACAAAGATTTTGCGGAAGATACGTACCGAACTTTAACCGCCGTTGATTCTGTGATCGTGGTTATCGACGTTGCAAAAGGCGTGGAGGAACAAACGGAAAAACTCGTGAAAGTCTGCCGGATGCGTAATATTCCGATGCTGGTTTTCATCAATAAATTAGACCGCGAAGGAAAAGATGCTTTTGATCTGCTGGATGAAGTGGAACAGAAATTAGGTTTAACCGTCGTGCCTCTGTCGTTGCCAATTGGTATGGGCGCGGATTTTCAGGGAATTTATAACATCTGGGAAAATAATATTCAGCTCTTTTTGGAAGAGAAAAAACAAAGGGTTGGCGAAGCCATTAAATTTGATGACATCAACGATCCGAAAATCGATGAGATCATCGGCGCGAAAGCCGCCGCTAATTTGCGTGAAGAGCTCGAACTGGTGCAGTCGGTTTATCCGCCTTTCAGCCGCGAAGATTATCTGAATGGCGATCTGCAGCCGGTTTTCTTCGGTTCGGCCTTAAATAATTTCGGTGTTCGCGAATTGCTGGATGCGTTTATCGAGATCGCGCCAAAACCGCAACCAAAAGAAAGCGAAACCCGGGTTGTAAAGCCCGAAGAAAAAGATTTCACCGGATTTATTTTTAAAATTCACGCCAATATGGATCCGAAACACCGCGACCGCCTGGCTTTCGTGAAGATCGTGTCCGGAACATTTAAAAGAAACGAAAATTACCTGTTGGTAAGAGAAAATAAAAAAATGAAATTTTCTTCGCCAAATGCTTTCTTTGCAGACAAAAAAGAAGTTGTGGACGAAAGTTTTCCCGGCGACATTGTGGGACTTCACGACACGGGAAACTTCCGAATTGGCGATACGTTGACGGGCGGCGAAAAAATTTCCTTCAAAGGGGTACCAAGTTTTTCTCCGGAGCATTTCCGCTATATTAATAACGAAGATCCGCTGAAAGCAAAACAGCTCGCAAAAGGCATCGACCAGCTTATGGACGAAGGCGTGGCGCAATTGTTTACGCTCGATATGAACAACCGTAAAATTATTGGAACGGTTGGTGCGCTGCAGTATGAAGTTATTCAGTACCGTTTGGAGCACGAGTACGGCGCAAAATGTACGTATGAACCGCTTTCCATTCATAAAGCGTGCTGGATTGAAGCCGATGAAAAATCGGAAGAATTTAAAGAATTTGCCCGATTAAAACAGCGTTTTATGGCAAAAGACAAATATGGTCAACCCGTGTTTCTCGCGGACTCGTCCTTTACCATTCACATGACACAGGAAAAATTTCCGAATGTGAAACTGCATTTCATCAGTGAATTTAAGAAGGATTAGTTTCTAAATTATACTTCGAGAAGGTCGTGAAATTGATTTCGCTGGTTTTAACGGCTTTAATTCCTTCGTCAGGCTTAATGGTTTCAAGATGATGAAAGTCGAATCAGTAATAATATTGTAAAGTCGTTGTAAACTGATTTGCAAAACACACATTTAGAGACACTTAATTAATTTAAGTGTCCTTTTTCGTTTTTAAAGGAATGCTATTTGATTCTACGTGATGGTACCCTTTTAAAACAACAATGAAAAAAATTATAACCGGCCTTTTTCTTTCACTCGCATTAATTTCCTGCGATAAAAACACATTTCAGCAAACCACAGATTCCATAAAACATGCTGACAGCCTTTTTACAAGAGCTGACGAAGGTTTAAAAACTCTGGATTCGCTTTCGAAAACAATTAACGATTCGGATGGCATTGCGAAAAAAGTGATCCTGCCCGAAATTCAAAAACAAAAAAAAGCCATCGACAGCACCATAAAAAGTGGCGGTTTCCGCATCGATTCCATCAACAAGGAGATCGAGAAAATTACGAAGCATGTGGTCGTGGGCACAGAAGTCGTGAAAACACTGGATTCCGCGAACGATGCTTTGAATAAGGGTGAAAGTGCTTTTAAAGTTTTAACGAGGACGGCGGATAAAATTTTAAATCAAACAAAGCGGCAAACCTTACCGGGAAGGTCTTCGCCGGATCATTCCGCTTCGCCAACGCCGAACCAAAATAATACGGTTATTGTTCCGCCACTCAGGGAGAAATATCCGGTGGTAAAAACGGCGAAAATGGAAATCAAAGTGGAAGATCTCACCGCGGCGAAAGCACTTTTAAAGCAGAAAATCCGTGAAAATAATGCAGATTTGGTAAGGGAAAGTTACAGCCAGACGGAAGGTGTCCACCGCGAGTACGTTACCGTGAAAGTTCCGCTCCAGAATTTCGACGGATTGGTGCGCAATCTTTCTACGGAGTTGGGAAATTTAAAAATGAAAAGCACCGAATCGGAAGGCATCGATTATATTTCGGGACAAATGTGCGATGTTGAAGTTACGCTTGTGCAAAACGAAGATCTCGCCTCAAATCCTTTAGCACAGAACGATTCCGACAAAAATGCGGATTCTTTCGGGTCGAAATCCTCCAATGCTTTTATGTCGGGTTTTAAAGTTCTGGAAAGCATCATGCTTGCCGTTCTACCCTTTTGGCCCGTCCTTTTGATTGCGGCGTTCATCTGGTATTTCGTGCGGAAAAACAAACGCAATAAGGAAAAGTTTAAACGTGAAAATCAGGAACCTGTTTCTGCTGAAAAAATTACGGAAAATGAAATTACGGATGCGGAAATCGTCGACGAGCCAGCGACAGAAAAAACCCATCCTACCGATTATTCCAAATATTTGCCAAAGAAATAATTCCGTATAAATTTAATTAAAACTTTCAGGCATCTGAATGTTTCCGCCCGTTAAATAATAGAAAAAAGCGGCCGCGGCGAGGAGCAGAACGGCATAAATGATAATCAGCATCTTTTGCTTTTTTAAAACCGATAAAAAAAGCAGGCCCAGAATTCCGACGACCAATAGGCTCATTTTTTGAAAGGGATCTTTCAGGAACAGCGATACGGCGATGAGTCCTAAAGACAGGAAATGAAAAATGCGCTCTCTTTTTAATATCAAATCTTTCATAGGTAACTGCTTATCGTTTTTTATTTTGTTCTCACTGAATTTATAAGGGTTTCGTGGAAAATCAGCGCAAATTCAAGGCTTAAAAATAAGAAATCCTTTCATGTGGCTGAAAGGATTCTCTTTTTATTTCATGTTCACAACGCGATCGACGACGTACGTCGTGTTTCCGCGCCAGGGAAGAACGCCGTGGTATTCTTTGTAGTGAAGATCGAAGGTTTTACCGTTATTCACTTGGAGTTCCTTAAAAACGGCTTCATCCTCAATAGAAAACTCGAATTCGTAACTCGTTAAACTGCCGGTTTTGGAGTTGGCTCCGAAACCCTGCTGAATGAGCTTTCCCTCATACGTTTTAAAGACGTTTCCTTTTTTCACTGCGTAATTCAGGACGCCGGATTTTACGCCTTCACCGAAGACGAAGTAGTATTTATACCACAAAAATCCTCCCAGCAAAACGGCGACGGCAAGCACCGTCATCCAAACATATTTGTTTCTCATCGCTCTTCGTTTTAAAAATTATTTTTTCGAAATACTGCGGGAAATAACGATTTTCTGAATTTCGGAAGTTCCCTCGTAGATTTGCGTGATTTTTGCATCGCGCATCATTCTTTCCACGTGATATTCTTTCACATAACCATAACCACCGTGAATTTGTACGGCTTCAATCGACGTGTCCATGGCAACTTGCGAGGAATAAAGTTTCGCCATTGCACCAATCTCGGAAATATCTTTTCCTTCATCTTTTTCTGTAGCTGCTTTGTAGCATAACATTCTGGCCGCCATAATCGAGGTCGCCATGTCTGCTAATTTGAAAGCAATTGCCTGATGATTGATGATCTCCGTTTTGAAGGCTTTACGTGTTTTGGCATATTTCAACGCCAGTTCGTATGCGCCGGAGGCGATTCCTAAAGCCTGGGAAGCGATACCGATTCGGCCACCGTTTAAAACCGCCATGGCAAAATTGAAACCGAAACCGTCTTCGCCGATTCTGTTTTCTTTCGGCACCACCACATCGGTAAATAATAAGGAGTGCGTATCGCTGCCGCGGATTCCGAGTTTGTCTTCTTTGGGACCGATCTCAAAACCCTTCCAGCCTTTCTCGACGATGAATGCGTTGATTCCTTTATGTTTCTTTTCCGGATCGGTTTGCGCGATCACGATGTAGTACGTTGCGTTGCCACCGTTTGTGATCCAGTTTTTCGTGCCGTTCAAAATATAATGATCGCCGTTATCCACCGCTGTTGTTTGCTGCGATGTTGCATCGGAACCGGCTTCCGGCTCAGACAAAGCAAAAGCACCAATCACTTCGCCACTGGCGAGCGGTCTCAGATATTTCATTTTTTGGTCTTCGTTACAGAATTTTTCCAATCCGGCACATACCAAAGAGTTGTTTACAGACATCACCACGGCCGCAGAAGCATCAACCTTCGCAATTTCTTCAATCGCCAAAACGTAGGAAACGCTGTCCATGCCGGCGCCGCCGTATTTCGGATCTACCATCATACCGAGAAAACCAAGTTCCCCCATTTTCTTAACCTGTTCGTGTGGAAATTTCTGCTGGTTGTCTCTTTCAATGACGCCCGGTAAAAGTTCGGCCTGCGCAAAATCTCTTGCAGCCTGCTGAATCATCAACTGTTCTTCGGATAAATTAAAGTTCATAAAATAGTATATAAGATTGTCTGCAATTTACATTATTTCTAAAAATTAAAAAATTTAATTATGCAAGCCTTTGAATATTCTCTAAAAAGGAAAATTCTTTAAACTTTCGTTGGTAAAATCATCCAATTTTGGCGGAAATCGTGACGTAGAAATACTTTTTGCTGTTTAAATAAAAAATGATATTTTTACAAAAGTGCAATTAAATTAACGTAAAATACGCACCAATAAGAAAAACAAAGCTATGGCTATTAAAAGAATTTTCGATTTTGCTCACGAAGCATTAGAAAAATATCCGCAGGATGAGATGTTCGTCACGAAATATGAAGGGAAATGGGAAAGTACATCGACGAAAGAATTTTGCTATCTGGGCAACCAGATTTCCCGCGGCCTCTTAAAACTTGGCATAAAACCCGGCGATAAAATTGCGCTCATTACCACGGCAAGCCGCACGGAATGGGCAGTGATGGATTTGGGAATCTCGCAGATCGGCGCCGTTTCTGTACCCGTTTATCCGAGTATTTCCTCAGACGATTTCGATTATATCTTTAATAATGCCGAAGTTAAATTTTGTTTTCTGTCCGACCGCGATCTGCTCGAAAAAGTAAAGAAAATTAAAGACAAGGTTCCGACGCTGGAAGGCGTTTTCAGTTTTAATGAAATTGAAGGTACCGCAAGCTGGAAAGAAGTTTTGGATTTGGGAAAAGATGAAGCCACGCAAAACGAAGTGGAAGATCTGTCGAAAAGCATTAATTCCGAAGATCTGGCGACGATTATTTATACGTCGGGAACAACGGGCCGCCCAAAAGGCGTCATGCTCACCCATCAAAATATCGTATCGAACGTTTTGGCGTCCAATACACGAATTCCGCGCGTGAAAGGCATGGACTATAAAGACATTAAAATTTTAAGTTTTCTGCCGATCTGCCATATTTTCGAGCGCATGCTCTTCTACCTTTACCAGTACAACGGCTACTCTATTTATTTTGCCGAAAGCATCGAAAAGATGGGCGACAACATTAAAGAAGTTCAGCCGCACATTATGTCGGTCGTGCCGCGCCTCATCGAGAAAGTTTACGATAAAATCTATGACAAGGGAACAAGCGCGGGCGGTTTAAAATCGAAAATATTTTTGTGGGCCCTGGGCGTTAACAAAGCCAAAGAGAAAATAGGGAAACCTTCCGGACTGAAAGAAATTATCGCCGATAAACTCGTCTTTAAAAAATGGCGCGAAGGTTTGGGCGGCAATATCATCACGCTGGTTTCCGGATCGGCCGCATTGGCGCCACGCCTGAATAAAATGTTTCAAAATGCCGGAATTCCTATTCTGGAAGGCTATGGCTTAACGGAGACTTCGCCCGTGATTTCGGTGAACAGTTTCGGAAAAATTAAGGTCGGAACCGTGGGTCATGTGTTGGAAAATCTGGAAGTTAAAATTCAGGAAGACGGCGAGATTACGGTAAAAGGACCTTCTGTTTTTAAAGGTTATTTCAAGAACGAGGAGATGATGAACGAAGCTTTCACGCAGGACGGCTTTTTCAAAACCGGCGACATCGGCCACATCGACGAGGAAGGTTATCTACACATCACGGACCGTAAAAAAGAAATGTTCAAGACTTCGGGCGGAAAATATATTGCGCCGCAGGTCATCGAAAACCAGGCGAAAGGGTCCAAATTTATAGAGCAGGTAATGGTTGTGGGCGATGGCGAAAAAATGCCGTGTGCTTTTGTACAGCCCGATTTTAATTTTGCAAAATCCTGGGCGCAGCGCAAAAACCTGAATCTCGGCGAAACGCCGGAAGAAATGGCGAAAAGCCCGGAACTGAAAGAACGCATCGGCAAAGAAATCGATTATCTCAATACTAAACTCGGGCATTGGGAACAGATCAAACGCTTTGAACTCACGCCGGAAGTTTGGTCCATTGAGCTAGGTTTGTTGACGCCAACGCTCAAACTTAAACGAAAAGCCGTAAAAGAGCGATATATTAAACTGTATAATAAAATGTACGGCCATCAGGATTAAATTTTTTGATGAATTAGAAGCACCGTCCAAAAACGGTGCTTTTTTTGGGATCGTGAATACGGAGGGTACATTTCGAAAGGTTTGCCAACACTTCGTCGGAAAATGCAGGTCCAATGCTTTCGTTCTAAATTTTTTCTGCACGATGTTTGTACGTTACACGCTCTAAAAAACAAGATATGAACAGCGAAATATTAACAGACAAACATCAATTAGGACTCGGCGGCGTGGCCATTGGAACTGCCTTCGAAAATTTGTCGGACGAACAGGCCGAAGCAGTTTTGAAAAGCGCCTGGGATCTGGTATCCGCTATTATGACACCTCGCCGTGGTACGGCCTCACCAAAAGTGAAAGACGATTCGGAGCGTTCCTCCAAAACCAGACGCGCGAAGATTTTATTTTTTCCACAAAAGTTGGACGGTTATTCACAGAAGTTCCAGAATCTGAAGTTCCGCCTACGATGTGGAAAGCACCTTTGAATTACGATTTCAAACACCTTTATACAGCCGACGCTGTTAAAAAATCCATTGAGGAAAGCCTCCAACGCAGCGGTCTGGATTACATTGACATTGTTTACGTTCACGATCTTTCTGAAGATCAGGTGGGCGACCGGTATCCCTATTTTTTGGAACAGGCAACGAAAGGTGCTTTCAAAGCGCTCTCACAATTGCGCGACGAAGGCGTCATCAAAGCCTGGGGAATGGGCGTAAATAAAATCGAACCTATTTTAGACTGTATTGACGTTGCAGATCCCAACATCTGTTTGTCCGCCACGCAATACTCCATTCTCGATCACGAAGATGCCGTGGACCGACTGTTGCCGGCAGTGAAAAAAGCGGGGGTGAAACTGGTTTCGGGCGCGGGATACAATTCCGGGTTTATTGCGGGACGCGAACGCTTCAACTATAAAGATGTTATCCCAAAAGGCATGCACAAAAAACGCGACCGCATCAGCACTATCGCGAAAAAATACGACCTTACAATTTTAGACGCCGCGCTGCATTTTGTTCTCGCAGCCGATGAATTTGCGGCTATTATTCCGGGATCAAGCCGGCCGGAACAGGTGAAAAGCAACGTTGATTCTTTGCAGAAAAACATTCCGGTTGATTTTTGGAAAGAGCTGAAAAGCGAAGGACTGATCTACGAAAAAGCCCAGACGCCAGAATAGAAATCTGATTAATGGAAATTATTACTGGAAAGCAAATGAAAAACCGACGCCGAAAAAAAATATCCGTTTACAAACGGATATTTTTATATATTTGAGTATCAAATGTTTGATATGGAAAATTGTTTGGAATGTGGCGAAAAAATCATCGGCAGAACCGATAAAAAATTCTGCAACGACGGCTGCAGAAATGCCTACAACAACAAACACAACAAGGATTCGTCGAACCTGATGCGCAACATCAACAATAAACTGCGTAAAAATCACCGCATTCTTTCGGAACAGAAATTCATCGACGGAAAAGCAAAAACTACGCGGAACAAGCTTACTTCCGGCGGCTTCGATTTTGATTATTTCACGAGTTTAAAAATCTATAAAAACGGCGCGGAATACCGCTTTGTGTACGACATGGGCTACAAACTGCTGGAAGAAGACTGGATTTTGCTCGTGCGTAAGGAATAATTATATTTACACATATTTTAATTGATGAAAAAAATTCTACTTCTTTTGTTTTTTTGTGGTTTCGTAACGCTCGTCTTCGCTCAAAAATTAATTTCAAATTCCAGCGCATTTTTTTACGAAAACAAAGGTCAATTGGTCGATCAGGCTGGTAAAGAAAATTCTGCCGTTAAATATCTGTTTCATTCCACCGGCTTAAATGTTCAGCTTAAAAACTCCGGTTTTTCCTACGACGTTTATGAAACCAGGAAAACTATTAAAAAGAAGCCGGAACGAACAGAAAAGAATCTTCCAACCGAAGGTAAAAAACGTCCGGAATATGCTCTGAAAAATGAATATCACCGTGTAGATATTGAATTTGTTGGCGCTAATAAAAACGCCCAAATTATTGCCGAAGGCCAATCAGAAGATTACGACAATTACTACAATCTACCCAATAATCCAAAAGGAGTCGAAAATGTTCACCGCTTCGAAAAAGTTACCTACAAAAATCTCTACCCAAATATTGATCTGGTATTTTTTAAGCCAAATGATACGCTGAAACCCATTGAGTACAATTTCGTCATCAATCCCGGCGGAAAAATTTCAGATATTCAATTAAAATTTACCGGTGCAGCGACCAGACTACAAGACGGAAAACTTTCGATGAACCTTCGTTTTGGCGAAATGCAGGAAAATATCCCACATTCCTGGGAAGAAATCGGAACTGCAAAAAATTCGATCGATGTTCAGTTTAAAGATTTAGGAAATCAAACATTTGGCTTTGCATCTACAAAAGATATTTCAGATAAGACTATTGTGATCGATCCTGTTCCGACAAGAATTTGGGGAAGTTATTTTGGCGGAAATGGGGAAGAATATGCGTGGATTAAACCTGATAAAAATAATAATATATATTTATTTGGATATTCAACAAGTACCAATAATGTTGCCACAGCAGGGAGTTATCAAACAAATTTAGCTGGAGGTGGAGATGCTTTTATTTCTAAAATAAGCAAAGATGGTCAGAGATTTTGGGGAACTTATTATGGAAAGCAGTATTTTGATGTTACAGGATCTGTAGACTTTGACGCAACTTTTAATGTTTATGCTGCAATCGTCGTTGAAAAACCAAATCCACTTTATCCCGGAAATCGCTATTACTTTTATCAAAAAGTCGTTTTTCTAAAGCTAAATCCAAATGGTACTTTACTTCTTGAAAATGAAATAGGAAGAGAAATAGGAAATCCTGCCTATTCTGGCTATAGTGACGAAACAGAAATAAACGATGTAAAACTGCATAATAATAAATTTTATATCACTGGAAAAACA
This sequence comes from Kaistella sp. 97-N-M2, assembly GCF_021513235.1. NCBI lineage: Bacteria > Pseudomonadati > Bacteroidota > Flavobacteriia > Flavobacteriales > Weeksellaceae > Kaistella > Kaistella sp. 97-N-M2. The sequence continues at coordinate 205,440 of NZ_CP090976.1, forward strand.
AGATTAAATGTTTTTGGAACAGCAGGTGCATTTCAAGAAAACATTGGAGTGGGCGAAACTGGATTTTTAACAAAATTCGACGCGATTACGGGAGCTAACGATTTCTTCACCTATATCGGAGGTAATGGACCAAGTGCGATGTATAGCATTTTTAATGCGGATGCTTCAGGTATAGAATTATCGGGAGTTTCACGAAGCACTAATTTTCCGATGATTGATGCTTTTCAGCAAACAAATAACGGTGGAAATCTTGGGAATAATGGTCTTTATGTAAAATTTTCAGAAGCCGGAAATTTATTGAAATCCAGTTATTTTGGCAATGCAGAAAGTTATTTTTTCCTTTCTACACGTCGTTTTGGTAATGAAGTGATGTTTGCCGGAAAAATGTATTCTCAAAATAAACTGTGCTATTTTCTTGTAGATACCGCTATCAATACTGTCAAAGATTATAAGGAAGTAAGTATTTATAACAGCGATGGAGATATTTATATTGACAAGGATAAAAATATTTTTGCATCAGGTCGCGCAAGTCCAAATGATCCTTGGGTCAATCAACAAACTACAACTGGGGCATATTTACCACAGATTGGAAAATATACTTCGACGTATTACACCAAATACGATTCGAATTTTCAAAAAATTTGGTCCACCTTTTATCAGGGGAATGGTGGAACACAACTTGGAATGATCACCAAAGATTATGACAATTACCTTTATTTATGGGGAATGTCATCAAAAAATTACACGGGTATTGCAACGCCCGGAACTTTTCAGCAAACTACACACACGAATAATAATGATATGTACATCGCCAAATTTGCAGATTGTGCATCAAATGTTACAATTTCTTTTGTTCCAACTTGCATCAATCAAAACCTTCAGTTAAATGCGTCGGGCGGAACAAGCTACGAATGGTTTGGCCCAAATGGTTTTCATTCCTTCCTTCAAAATCCTGTCATCAATAATGCGCAGTCAACCGACTCCGGCGAATATTTTGTCAGAATAACGGGAGGACAATCCTGCGGCGGAATCTTTACTTTAAACATCAATATTGGCAGTCCGACTTTGCCCGTATTAGATATTCCCAATTTGCCCGTTCTCACAGGTTTCTGCAGCGTAACCGTGACGGTGATCCCAACAGCCACTACGGGTTGCGGAACACAGATCAGTGCTACCACAACCGATCCGCTTGTCTACAATTCTCCTGGAACCTACGTGATTCACTGGAACTATGACGACGGAAACGGTCATCAGCTTTCACAAAATCAGACCGTCAAAGTGCAGGGAAGTCCGCTGCCCACCGCAAATTCGCCACAAAACTTTTGCCTTATCGACTCACCCAGGCTTTCTGACATTCAAATCACAGGTACTGCCATAAAATGGTATGATCTGGTTGGCGACCCTTTAGATCCGAACCTGCTAATCGCGGGCAGTTCAAAATATTACGCCACGCAAACACTCAACGGTTGCGAAAGTGCAAAACTGGAAATTTTGGTTAATGTTAATGATCCTTTTCCGCCAACCGGTAACCTAAACCAGGATTTCTGTTCGGCACAAAACCCTACCGTTGCCGACATCGTTGTTTCCGGCCAGAACGTTATTTGGTACAATGCGTCGGGGCAGGTTGTTGCGCCTGCTGCTCCACTTATCGGAGGCCAAACCTATTACGGAACGCAGACGGTGAATGGCTGCGAAAGTCTGCAGAGAATTCCTGTGACGGTTTCTGTGTCTAATGGCGGCATTCCGGCAAATGATTATGCAACCGCATTTTGTAACGATACCACTGCCAACACGAAGCAGGAAAACCTTAACAATTACAAAGACAATATGGTGGCCAATTCATCGGTTTATACTTTTGAGTTTTTCGATGAATTTAATCAGACGGTTCCGAATCCTGCAAGCACGACTTTAAATATTGGCGAAAATATCTTCCACATAAAAGTCACAAATTCATTAGGCTGTTTTGTAGAAGTTCAGTTGACTTTAACACTAAATTCAAAACCGCTACTCAATTTGCGTGACCGAGAAGAATTTTGCGACGGACAAAGCCTGACGCTCAATGCCGGTGCAGGTTTTTCATTTTATGAATGGACCAAAGAAGGTTCCGCAGTTCCCTTTTCTGACCAACAAATTATAGAAGTAACCGAAGCCGGAAATTACACGGTGAAAGTCCGAAACACTTCCCAGTGCGAAAACACTGCCACCGTTGCCGTCTCAAATTCTGTGCTCGCAACCATTCTGCGCGTGGATATTGTAAACAACACGGCTACAGTGATTCTTTCTGATACTGGCAATTTTATTTATACTTTGGATCATCAAAGTTCGCAGACTTCAAATATTTTCAGCGGCCTCAAAAATGGCAATCATACGGTTTCAGTAAAAACTGCAGGCGGCTGCATCATCGGCCAGATCGATTTTACCCTATTTAATGTCAACAACAGTTTTACACCAAACGCCGACGGCATCAATGATACCTGGAAAATCAACGGTCTCGAAAATTATACCAATTCAGAAGTTTTAATTTATGACCGACACGGAAAAAACGTTTTATCGAAAATCACAAACGGCGCTTTCGAGTGGGACGGAAAATTTGAATCGCGCACCCTACCCACCGGAAATTACTGGTACGTCATCAAAGTATCCGACGGTAGAATTCTGAACGGCTGGCTCCTCCTTAAAAACAGAAATTGAAATTTTGAATCTTTCTCCAGCCAACAAAATAGTAAATCCTTCGGAATCGATTTTGAAATTTAAGAAAGGATTCTTACTTTTGCGCCTGCGTGCGGGATGTAGCGCAGCCTGGTAGCGTACTTGCATGGGGTGCAAGGGGTCGCTGGTTCGAATCCAGTCATCCCGACTAAAAAAAAGAGCAGATTTATTTTCTGCTCTTTTTCATTTGTTGCTTTTAACGAAATTATTTTTCTCCCTCCAGAAGTTGGATCTTATCCTCCAGGATATCAATTTTTTTATCGCGGTACAAACCGCCGATCGCTTTTTTAAAGTTTTTCTTACTCATTTGAAGTTCATCTTTAATCTCTTCCGGCGTGGATTTGTCGGAAAGATACAGCAAACCGTAATTCATTTCGAGTTTGTCTAAAATGATTTTCTGAAATTCGTCGATATTTTCGTACCCTTCCGGCTGTAGCGAAACATCAATTTTACCGTCTTCGCGGATGGCTTTGATGAAACCGATTTCTTCACTCAAAGGAAAGAGTTTTTTATAAACATCCGAGGTGTAGATCAGGCCAATGTATTGTTTGTTCACGATGACATTCCAACCCAATTCGCTTTCACCCATCACGATTAAATGGACTTTTTCTCCTTTTTGCAGAGGAAGATTCTCGTAATGCGGATTTCTTTTGAATCTTGTTGTTCCCGTAATTAAGCCTAAAATTTCATCTACATAAACATAAACCACATATTTTTTACCTTCAATGATTTTGGCTTTCTGCTGTTTGTACGGAACAAAAAGATCTTTGATGATTCCCCAGTCCATAAAGGCGCCGGTGGGCAGACTTTGTACGCACGTCATCATCGCAAACTCGCCTACTTCGGCGTTCGGCTTTTCCGTTGTGGCTTTTAATTTATCGTCGTCCTGATAAACGAAAACCTCCATTTCAGACCCAATTTCGGCATCTTCAGAGGCGAAAATTTTGGGTAAAAAGGCTCTGTTTCCATTTTCGTCTTCCAGAAATAAGCCGGAATAATTTTTTTCTGCGATTTTTAAAGTTTGTGTCAGCCCGATGTTCATAATAAAAAGTTCCTGAAAAGTGAATAGTTGTAAGGGCACAAAGATAAGGTATTTTCTGAGGAACTTTCGGGAATGGTTGTTGCTTGCTGAAAAGAAAAATATAATGAAAACGCTTCTTACTTATACCCCCGACCTCGACGAACTTTCCTCTGCAGAAAAGAACGATTTAGCAAAAGCCATAACATCGGTTGAAAAATTCATCAAAAGTTCCTCAAAAATAAGCGACGTTAATTACGCCACACGCGATGCACACTCAAAAACGTATGCAACGGCGAACGGAGTTTTAAGAGTTTCCGAAGATTTACCCGAATTTATACAAGAAATTTTTAAGGAGAAGGAATATGATCTTATCGCAAGATTCTCCAACGCGAATCTCGTCATCAACAAAAAAGGAAGGGACGTTCCAGCCTACGGTTTTTCCCTGAAAATTAAAGATATTAACGGCAGGGATGCTAACTTTCCATTGGTCAATTTCCCGTTATTTCCAACCAACTCTCCCTCGACTTTTCTAAGGTTTTTCACGTCGGTCAACACTTTTTTGGTTACGAAGCAGGATAATTTTTTAGTTTCCGCTTTGGATTTGCCTTCTTTACTAAAAAATGGATTGCCGTTGTTTGCCTCGCTGTTATCAGGGGATCTTATTAAAGAAATAATAAAACTGATCCGCAGACGTAATCACTTCTTCTTCTCCTTCCCTTACGGGGGAATTGGCTGCTATCGTCTGGGAAATTACGTGATGAAAATCGGATTGCAACCCGTTCGCAATTTAGGGAAAACAGGTAAGGATGAACCGCAGAAAAAATCGGTCCCGGATTTTATTTCGCTTCACGATTCCGAGTTTATGTTAACGGTCAAAATGTGCGAAAATCAGAAAGATCAACCCGTAAATAATTTAATGAAAATGTGGAAAAATGCGCCGGAATATACCTTAGGAAAAATTACAATTCCAAAAAATTCCGCACTAAACTCTTCCAGTCCCGATGTTGAAAATTTAAATTTTAATCCTTTTGAGAATGCGCAAACTTTGCAGCCTGTTGGGAAGATTCAGCAAACCAGGAAGAAGATTTATGAAGCCTCCATTTCGACTCGAAATAAGCTGAATGGAATTTAAAATTAAAAAAAGAGAAGCCGAAACTTCTCTTTAAATTTGTAATCACCCTATAACCTTATTTTTTGATGAACGGAATGTTCTGCGCTTGCTGCTGCGTGCCCGAGAGATTTAAAATATAATTTCCCGCGGGAAGATGGTTCATATTTACCTTTCCAGAATCGAGCAGCGTTGAACAGACCAATTTGCCATCCAGCGTATAAACTTTCACGAATTCGTATCCCGTAAGATCGCCGGTGAAAAATAGATTTTCAGACACCGGATTTGGATAAACGCGAATGCTTTTTTTCGCCGCATTTTGATTCGTACCAAGTGTTGTAATATTTTGCGCGACGGCAACGCTGGTAGTTTGGTTGATGCCAAGAAGCGGTACAGAGATCGTTGCAGTTGTGGACGTAAAGATGGGATATCTGTTCGTATTGTTATAATAGGTGTAAAAAGTGCTTACTAAGGTTCCGACCGCAAAAGATAATTGGTATCCGTACTTTGGTAAAGGTTATAGTTTTGAACCGTTTTTACACGTAAAATATTTCCAAAGGTCTGCAAACCAAGTAAAAGCGTACCGCTCGCGTCGGCCGTCGTCGTAATATTCCCTTTGAAAAGACCAGAAACGGTTCCGGTGCTGAAACTTCCTCTCGCGGTGTCGGTAGATGTATCTCCGAAAGCCGTGGGGAATGTTAAAAATACAGCATTGTCTGCACTAAAATTTAAAACCGCACCACCTACGTCTGCTCCTGTAATTTCCAATTGTGTAGCCGTCGATTTATAAAAGACGTCGTTTCCGTTTCCGTCCTCAAATTTTACGGTGGTCCCGGAAAAGGCCGTAAGTTCGCCGGGAGAAGGTGCCGAAACCTGTGCTGTGATGAGCGCCCCATCGGTAAGCGCGCTGTTATCGAAGGTGACATTCATTCCCGTTGCAGAATTGTCGGGTACGCCAATCAGATTTTTACTGCTGATGGTGTTTCCTACCAAATAATCGTTGTTCGCTTTGGTAAGCGTGGTCTGCGAAAAAGCGGTCGCGCCCCAGGCAGAGAAAAGGAGTACATAAAAATTTTTCATCGTTGTGTTATTTCTAACGAAGTTACAAATAAGTCAAATTCCAAAAGAAAATTTTTACAGCTTTTGTCCGGCGAAATAGGGTTTGGATGGAAACTTTTTCGCGGAAAAAAGGAAAACGAAACCTCTCTTTTAATTTCTTTTTCCCACGGATGCACGAATTACGTTCGAAAAGTTTTTCTTCTTTTATATCTTTAAAATTTTATGCATTCGTGCTTTTAATTCAATAAAAAAAGAGAAGCTGAAACTTCTCTTTTAATATGATTAAAACAATTAAAATTTTCAACGTAAACGAACAAGTTTCGATCTGTTGCTACGCGAAATTTTTCTTGGTTCTTTAACTTTTTACCTGGCAATTGGACAAGTTTCGACTTGTCCCTACTGATTATTGGACAAGTCCCGACTTGTCCCTACTGGTTATTGGACAAGTCCCGACTTGTCCCTACTAGAAATGTAACGCCCTTTTCCCCGTCGCATCTAGAGCCGCTTCTTTCATGGCTTCTGCATACGTGGGGTGCGCGTGAGACATTCTCGAAATATCTTCTGCACTTGCGCGGTATTCCATAGCTACAACCGCTTCCGCAATTAAGTCTGCCGCTCTCGCGCCAATCATGTGAACGCCCAGAATTTCGTCGGTTTTTTCGTCGGCTATAATTTTGATGAAACCATCAACATCACCCGAAGCACGGCTTCTTCCTAAAGCTCGCATGGGGAAATTACCAATTTTAATGGCAACACCTTCTGCTTTTAACTGCTCTTCCGTTTTTCCGACGGCCGCAACTTCCGGCCACGTGTAAACAACGCCCGGAATTAAATTATAATTGATGTGAGGTTTTTGTCCGGCAATAAGTTCAGCCACCAAGGTTCCTTCTTCAGAAGCTTTGTGCGCGAGCATGGCACCGGCCACCACATCTCCGATGGCGTAAATATTCGGAACATTGGTTTGTAAATGTTCGTTCGTTTTCACCATTCCTCTTTCCGTCAGATCGACGCGAGCTTTGTCTAAGCCAAGTCCTTCAGTATAAGCTTTTCTACCCACCGAAACCAGCACGTAATCGCCTTCGAAAACGACTTCCTCCCCTTTTTTATCTTTTGCCGTTACTTTTACCGTATCGCCGTTTCTTTCCACCGACTGAACGCCCGTAGAAAGGTTAAATTTCATACCTTGTTTTCTCAGAACTTTATTTAATTCTTTAGACAAAGAAGCATCCATGGTTGGGATAATTTTATCCATAAATTCTACCACCGTTACTTCAGAACCCAATCTTTTATACACCGAACCCAATTCGAGACCGATAACGCCGCCGCCGATGACGATCAAGTGTTTCGGAATTTCTTTCAGTTCCAAAGCTTCTGTAGAAGTGATGATTCTTTCCTTATCTAAAGTAATAAAAGGCAAATTGCTCGGTTTAGAACCCGTTGCGATAATCGTATATTTAGAATCGATGGTTTCTGCAGAACCATCGTTTTTTGTCACTTTTATTTGAGTTGCAGATTCAAAACTTCCCACGCCTTCAAAAACGGTGATCTTGTTTTTATCCATCAAAAACTGAATACCTTTCGTGGTTTGATCTACCACTTCTCTTTTACGAGCGATCATGCGGGACAAATCTGCCACCGGATCATTAATGATAATTCCGTGATTGGCGAAATCGTGTTTGGCGTTATAAAAATGCTCCGAAGAATCCAACAGTGCTTTACTCGGAATGCATCCTACGTTCAGGCAAGTGCCACCCAAAACGGAATATTTCTCGATAATTGCTGTTTTGAAACCCAGTTGTGCGCAACGAATTGCGGCAACATAACCTCCGGGACCGGAACCGATTACGGTAACATCGAATTGACTCATATTGATCTTTTTATGATTGAATTAAAAGTAGGGCAAATTTACAAAATATTTTCCCGTTCTGTGTTGTGGAAATATAGATTTTCCTCGATCTTATTCCGAGGAATGAGGAACGAATGACGAGGCAATCTGTTGAATAAAAAGCTAATATTTCTTAGGAGCCGGGAACCTGCTTTCCGCTGTATCTTTTTTTCCGCTGCGCTGCGAAAAAGGATGTCGCTGCAATCAGGGCTATGAGATTGGGATTTTGAAGTGACGACATATATAAAACTAAAAACTGTGCTTTTAATAAATTCAAGATTTATCTAAAAAGCAGCTCTTAATTAAAATTATAAAAATTCATACATTTACAAGTATTCCTTAAAACCGTGAAAAATTATATTTATAAAACATTCATTGCTCATTTATTTGGATTTCTTGCGCTTATCCTGACGCATCTATTATGGTCATTAAGTGCCTATGGAAATGCCTCAAGTGGAGACACGGGAATAATAATTTTCTGGGCTGCAATATTTTTAATTTTATTTTATTTAGTTTTTGTTATAATTCCAAAAAAGTTACTCGAAAACATTGCTAGAAAAACGAATATCTATATTTTTTCTTTAGGGTTTGCATTTTACGCTCTTCTAGCATATATTTTAATGATCGGTTGGATTTTTCTAAATTCAAATTTTCAAGGGGTTTTTCTGGATGCTTTTTTTTATGGATTGACATTTGGAACTGTTTTTCACCAACTTGAAAATCAAAATAAAAAGTTAAAATTGAAAGATTTTGCTCTTCTTTTTTCTCTACCGATAATTGCTTTTTTTTTTTACATTTTAATTTTGCCAAAATTATTTCCATCATTTGCTTTTAAGATAGTTCCTAAACAATCGAAAGAACAAATACTTAAAGAGACAAATAAGTAAATTCAAGAAAGGAGATGATTTTAATGATTTAAAAAATGCTTTACCAGGATATTTTGTTAATATTGGTTGCGATTTTAGCACAAGCGCTTTAGTGGAAGATTTCCAATATTCTTTAGTTGTAGAAAACTGTAGGATAACAAAAATAGAATCCGGACCAAGAAAAAACAATAGGGGCATTACAGAAATGGTAGTCGAAACGCCGCTTAAAAAGGAATAGTTTTTATAAAACATAATCGATTCTAAATTAAATTTAAAGAATAAAAAGATAAAAATTTAAATGAAAATTAAATCCCCAAATACGTCGCTCCCGCAATAAAAAAAACCAACTCCGGAAAGTTGGTTTTGCTTTATTTGCATAAAGATAACTTATTTTACATCGTCCATTTTTTGTGTGGCGGCCATCGAAACCATCAGATCGTTTAACATAGAGTTGGCTGCATTTGGCGAATTTGGCAAGAGAACCAAACTGCTCTTATTGCTGGATCCGATTGCCTGAAGCGTATCATAATGCTGCGTGACAACGATCAACGCCGAAGCTTCCTGTGCGTTAATATTGGCTTCGTTTAACATTTTTACAGATTCTACCAAACCTGCGGCGATTTCCCGACGCTGATCGGCAATACCCTGACCCTGCAATTTTTTAGATTCCGCTTCCGCTTTCGCTACGGCCACAATCCGGATTTTCTGCGCTTCAGATTCGTATTCCGCTGCCGTTTTCTCCCGCTCTGCCGCGTTAATTCGGTTCATCGCATGTTTCACCTGCTCGTCCGGATCGATATCCGTTACCAATGCTTTAATGATGTCGTATCCGTAACTCTGCATCGCTTCCTGAAGCTCACTTTTCACTGCGATGGCAACGTCGTCTTTTCGAACGAAAACGTCATCCAGTTTCAACTTTGGAACTTCTGCGCGCACTACATCGAAAACGTATGAAGTGATCTGGTTTTCCGGATTTTCCAAGCGGTAAAACGCGTCTGCAACCTGCGAAAATATCACCTGATACTGCACGGAGACTTTCATTCGAACAAAAACATTATCCAATGTCTTCGTATCGATAATCACATCCAACTGCTGAATCCGGAGGTTCATCCGTTTTGCAACCTGATCGATAAACGGGATCTTAAGGTGCAGGCCCGACTGGCGCACGATGTGAAATTTCCCCAAACGCTCAACAATAGCGGCGGTTGCCTGCTTCACTGTAAAAAAGGAGGCGAATAAAACAATAAGTCCAAAAAAGACTATAATTCCTAAAAATGCCATGATTTAAATTTAAAATGGTTAATAATTTAATCAGTCTTTTTGATCTGATTTGTTATAAAGATAAATAAAAAAAGGAGACACACAATTATAAAAGGTTAAAACACCTTATTTGTGCAGCGACATCACTGTTTTTAAAGGAGTTAGGGATGAAATTCTAATTTTATTGTAAATTTGATAGACCAGCATTCACAGAACAATATTTTATCAACTTCAAAGAAAATTCTTTCAGAATACTTACCCTCACATTTTCGACTAATTCATTTTATCACTGTAAACCAATCGATTATGTCTTCCACAAAAATTATCAACGATCTTGCGTACGAACGTTTTCAGGAGGCAACTTCCAAAATCGAGCACGTTAAAAAAGGCATCCAGGAAACCCGAATGGGCGAAGCCAGCCTTACCGATATTCAAACCGACAGCGACAAGCTTTCCAAAAGGATCGCGCGCGAAAATATGCCTATTTCGGCCGCCTTGGAAAGGATTAACGGCGTACCTAATTTTCAGGATATCAATATCCTCTATAAGATTTTAAAGATCTCCGAATCTGTTGCCCGCATCACCATTAAAACACGGTATGGAAACTCCGGCTACGGCACAGGATTTTTGGTCGCGCCCGGCATTCTGATAACTAATAACCACGTTTTCCCTGATGCCGAAACGGCTAAAAACTCCATGGTTCAGTTCTATTATGAACTGGACGAAAATAACGAAGCCAATAAAATTCAAACTTACGGTTTCGCACCGGAAAAGCTCTTTCTGACGTCCACCTACGAAGCGCAAAAGGACAACCCGAACAGCGGCCTCGATTTTACGATCGTAGCCATTACAGAGAAATCCAAAGAGGGAAAATACATTGGCGACATTCCGCATACGGTTTTGGATGAAACTTTCGGCAAGATCATCGAAGGTGAAAACTGCGTCATCATTCAGCATCCGAAAGGCGATTATAAAAAAACCGTCATGAAAGACATCCGGATGCTCACGCTGAAAGATGACTTTTTAATCTATGAATCCGATACGCTTCCGGGCTCCTCCGGTGCGGTGGTAATTGGTCTGGGAACAGGCGAAGTCGTCGCGTTGCATCACAGCAGTATCCCGAACAAAAATCCGCAGGGACAGTGGCTTCGGAAAGACGGCGGCGTTTACAAAGACGGAGATGCCGATGAAACCATCGATTGGCTGGGGAACGAAGGGATCAGGGTGAGTTCGCTTATTCGGTGTATACGAAATATGACTTTACCGCCGGAAATGAGTCTTCTCCGAAATACCATTCTCGGAAAGCACACAGAAATCAAAAACGAACCTAAAACCACGAAACCCCGGAAAGAAAAGCCCCAAGACGATATGAAAAATTCCAACGAATCTGTTCTGAACCAGGCCGTTAATATGATTCAGAACGCGCCCTCGCGGGATAATCTTTCGCTTCAGTATTTTGAGATTGAACTCTCCAATATCAGTCTCATGCAGGACGACTGGAAGGAAAATTACAAGAAACTGGTTCCCGAAATTGTCACTTCCGAACCGCTGTTTCCTTTATCGACAATACCTTCGCAAAAAATTATTCAATATGTAACCCTTTCGTCGAATGAAAATCCCTGGGAGATCGCAGCAAAACTGGAAGCGCTGCCGCAGATAAAAACCGCGACGCCCGATCTGGAAATGGAAACCGACCTTCAAAAGAAAACAAGGAACAACAATCAACTCACAGAATCCGACATGCTGGAAAGTATGAAAACCAGCAATGCCGCGGGCCGAGAAGATGACTTTAAAACCAAATGGAGCGCTTCGCCCTTTTTTACACTCGACGATTCCGACGTTGTTAATCAAAGACTTTGGAACCGAACCGCCGTGGGTTTAAACCTGAAAAATAAAAAAGGAACAAATGTAACTTCTTTGTTAGATGAACTTTTTAAAGCAAAAAAATCAGCAGCAGGCGATGCTGAACAGGATGAAAATCCAGACGAAAATGCCATTATTGAGAACCTCAAAAAAATAAATTTGGTTCAACTCGATACAGGTTACACCGATCATGCGAAGGTTAAGGGCCGTTTCAATTTCGACTGCGACGAGGATTTCATTGATGGTTCCGATGCGCGCGATGATATGAGAACAGGTTTGCTGCGCCATCCGGGACACGGAACGCGCACCGCAAGCATTATCACGGGCGGTGACATGAGTTCTGTTTTTAAAAACGACGGCAACTACGGCATTTTGTGCGACGAAGACAAAAATTCCCTCGTGAATATTATTCCGTACCGCATCTCCGAATCCGTGGTTTTGATCAACCGCGGAAAAAACGTTGTTGATGCCGTTAATCAGGCAGTTCATACAAATGCAGACGTCATGTTTATGTGCATGGGAAGTTATCCGCGGCCGATGATCGCCGAAGCTGCAAAAGTAGCGTACGATAATGGCGTGATCTGGGTTTGCGCCGCCGGAAATGAAGTCGAAATGGTGGTGGCGCCGGCCTTGTGTCCGGGAACGATCGCTGTTTCTGCCATCAATCCAAATCAGAAACCCTGGCGCGGTAGCAGTTATGGCCGCGAAGTCGATATTTCTGCGCCGGGTGAAGATGTTTATGTTCCTTCTATGGACGAAAAATTTAACGAAATCATGGTCTACGGCAGCGGAACAAGTTACGCAACACCACACGTTGCCGCTGCTGCTGCGCTTTGGAAAGCGACGAGACGCGAAGAAATTTTCGAAAAGTATAAATTTCCGTGGCAGATTGTGGAAGCCTTTCGAAAATGCGTAAAATCTTCCGCGACAAAACCTGCTGTTTGGGACACCGAAAATTACGGCGCCGGCATTTTGAATATTTACGATCTGCTGAAATGCGAATTGCCCGATATTGAGAAAAAAGATTACGCCTATGCCAACGATACGCGCCAGGAATGGGATTTGGGTGTTCGCGAGGCGGTGCATTTTCTCTGGAACACGTTGTTGCGAAAAACAATTTCCGCGCAGGAATCATCGCAGGAGATGCAACTCACGGAACGATCGCGAATTGCCATTGCCGCCATGACGGGAAATCCTGTTTCGACTGTTTTTGAAAGCGACAGCATCACGGCCCTCACCGATACGGAAAAAATCCTCAAAATGTATTTCGACAGCTACCAAAAAGACTAATCATGGAAAAAAAATATTTCGACCTTCATCTGCATCCGCTTTTCAAAAATTTCCTCAGTCATTACGATGTTTTGGTTCCGCCACCGAATAAAAAAATGGAGGAACTGACGAAACCCATCCGAATGTCTAACGCTTTAACGAGTGTAATGGACGAACTTTTCATCCATATTCTGAAAGGTCAGAGCAGCATTCAGCAATGTTTAAAAGGCAACGTGAATTATGCGGTCGCCGCAATTGTGAATCTGGAGCACGGTTTTGCCGACAGCCGCGGTTTTTTTGGAAATGTTTTGAAAAGCAAGTTTTCCAATCCACTCGACAAAACCTATTTCGATAAAGTCCGCAATGGCGAAGTTTCCTACTATCGTTTAATGCTGATGGAGTTGAGTCTTTACAAACAGCTGCGCGACTACAAAGACAGCCCAATTAGCATCTTATCCCGAAACGCGCCGAAAAATTCCGCGCAGAAACCCTTGAATATAATTTTCAGTTTAGAAGGTTCTCATAATTTCAGCAAACTGATGGTGGGAAATCCTTTAAAGATCGACTATGTGGAAGACCGGTTTGTGGATTTGAAAAAAACCATTAAACTTTCGCAGGTCGCAGATCATCTTTGGCGGGAAATGATCGTCGATACCGAAAACGGCGGAAGTCCCGCGGACAATTACAGCCAAAGTCCGGCGGTTAATCTGGAGAAGTTTTACAGAAGTTTGTCTCAGGAAAAAATGGACCTTCTTTACCTAACGCTCACGCATCTCACGCACATCAACGAACAGTTCTTGGCGACGCATGCTTTCGGCATGAAAATGCTTAAACATCCGTCGTTTTATCCCTTCGGAAATGGAATTACAACCTTAGGCTTCGAAGTCATCGAAAAATGCTACTCCATGACGAACGAAAAAAACGAGTACCGCCCAATCCTTGTGGATATGAAACATTTGGGCTTAAAATCTCGGCAGGATTATTATGCCTTCCGGAAATCTTTAATTCAAAAAGAAAAAAAATACGCGCAGATTCCCATCATCGCTTCGCATATCGGCGTTACCGGATATACGGTTAACGAATGGAAAAATGCCCTGAAGCGCGATACGTGCACGGTGTACAATTATGAAGGTGCGCGAGCAGTCTCGCTGGAAATGAACAAAAAAAACTGCGGCAAATGGGGCTCTTTCGTGAATAACGATTTTACTTACAATCCGTGGTCCATCAACCTGATGGATGAAGACATTACGGAAATTTTAAACAGCAACGGAATCATCGGGATGAGCCTCGACGTACGGATTTTAGGATTTCAGTCTGAGTACGGCATCAGTTTAAGCAGCGAAAACGAATTTTTAAGTACGGCGGATTTTCATACGCATTTTCCCCAGATCGCCGTAAAAAATCTGCCCATTAATACAATGGAATCTATGATTTCTGAACAGGAAAGCTGGCTTATTCCTACGAAAGAAGACCGCCATCCGCTGTCTTTCTGCTTTAATATTATCCACATTATTCAGGTTGGCCTGCTCAAGACAGACATCGATGAACCGTGGAATCAGATCTGCCTGGGAAGTGATTTTGACGGTTTGATAGAACCTTTAAAAGTTTCGCCGGACATTGCTTCTCTCGAAGAACTCGAAGCCAATATGATCAAATGGCTGCCCGTGGCGGAGATGGCGTACATCAACGAAAATGGCGGCACCGAAATTTTAAGTAAAAAATCGACGCCGGACTTAAAAAAAGTTGTGCGGGCGATTATGTTCGAGAACGGCAAAAATTTTATTGAAAGATGGCTGAAGAATTTCGCGCTGTAATTACATCGTCATGCCGATATCGATGCCTTTGATTTTTCGGTAAAGATCGGTCGCAAAATTATCCGTCATTCCCGACACAAAATCGATAACGCCTAAAACCTTTTGGTAATCGCTGCCCTCTTCGTACACAAATTGCTGCGGCAATAATTTCAAGGCCATTTTATCGTAGGATTTCCGCGTGGATTTTTCCTTTAAAATGGGCGGAATAAAATGATCCAGCAATTCGTTCATTACATTATAGCCGGCATTTTCGATCTCAATAACGGCTTTGTGTCCATAAATTTTTTCGATGGAGAAACTTTCGATCTCCTGTAAAGATTTGTTTTCAGACTTGTAAATATCAAGCATAGCCTGATCTAAATTTCCCTCTAAAATTTTGGCAAAATTAGTCTGATAAATTTCAATCGATTTATTGATTAAAGCGTTGATAACCTTTGCTCGCAAATAAGAAATACGTTCGTTCGCATTGGTAAGATTGACGAGTTTTTCTTCTACCCTTTTCGTGTTGGGATTTTCGGATTTAATGAGTTCAAAAAAAAGATTTTCGCAATCCGACGTCGAAACAATTCCCAAGCGGTGCGCGTCTTCCATATCGATAATGTTGTAGCAAATATCGTCGGCGGCTTCTACGAGCCAAACAAACGGATGTCTTTTGAAAATCGTAGGTTCATCGTTTTCCTGTTTTAAATTCACCGATTTTGCAATGTCGAGAAATGTGTCTTTTTCATTTTGAAAGAAACCGAATTTTTTGCGGTGAATGATGCCTTTCTTTTTGGCCACTGCTTCACACGGATATTTCGCGATGCTCGCCAAAGTTGTGTATGTTAACTGCGTTCCGCCTTCATCTTTGCCGTTTTGCTGGTGCGTTAAAACACGAATTGCATTAGCATTTCCTTCAAAATTTACGAGATCTGCCCATTCTTTTTCGGAGAATTTATGTTTCAGATCTTTTTCATTTTTCTCAAAATAACTCGCGATGGCGTCTTCGCCGGAATGCCCAAAAGCGGGATTTCCCACATCATGACACAAACACGCCGCGGCGATGACATTGTTCAGATTGTGCTGATAGAAAGTTTTCGAATTTTCATCGAGTTCCGATTCGTAGTTTTTAAAAATAAATTCGCCGATCACACTTCCCAAACTGCGGCCAACAGAAGAAACTTCTAGCGAGTGCGTTAAGCGGTTGTGCACAAAAACACTTCCCGGCAGCGGAAAAACCTGCGTCTTATTCTGCAAACGCCGAAAGGCTGCGGAAAAGATAATGCGATCGAAATCCCGCTGGAAATCTGTTCGTGAAGCTGCCGTTGGCGCGTTTTGACCGGTCCGTTGGTTGGTGAAAAGTTGGTTGAGAATCATGGGTCAAAAATAAGTAAATTAATCGTTGAAACTTTCGCAAACCCTGTTATTAATGCTTTTTTGAAGTGATTACATTTTTGTCGGGCCGGAAATTTCGGAAATTTGGAAAAGATACAGTAATTGAGGAAGCGCTTACTCAGAAATTTCAAAAAAAAGAGACACAGAATTTTTCCAGATTAATCCTTCCGATCACTTTAGAGGGAGTTTAGTACGATAAAATCAGAAAGCATTGGAACAGAAAGAAGAAGGAAACTGCATTTTCCCAAAGTAAAAGCAAATTTTCATTCGCTCTGGATTATATATTTTCCATTACTTTAGTGTTAATTTTAACTAACTATATCCTCAAAAAGCTTCTCGTATTTTTCTAAAATAAAATTTTTTGAAAATCGGGATGAGATTGAATTTTTAATTGCGTCAGAATCATGCTTTTCATTAAGAATACGCCTGATTTTATTTGAGAACTCGTGGTGGTTTTCAATATTGGAACTTTCACCATTAATGTTGGGCTGAATAATTTCGGTAATTCCGCCCGGACAATTGTTGGCTAAAGAATACGTACCGCAAGCTCCTGCTTCCAGTAAAACGTTCGGAAAACCTTCGTACCGGGAGGAGAGAATAAACAAATCTGCAAACTTTAAAAATTCATACGGATTTTTTTGTTGTCCGTGAAAACTGACATTTTCTAAACCGAGATCATTTTTCATTTGGTGAAGCAATTTTTTGTCATGGCCCTCGCCTAAAATATGAAGCAGAATTGTATCATTTTTTAAGTGACTGAAAACTTTCAACAAATTATCAAAACCCTTTCTGCTAGAGAGGTTTCCGATGGCAACCACATTGTTAAAATCACCTTTAAAAAATTTGGGCTTTTCTGAAATCGCGAGTTTTCCTTTAATAAAGTCAAAATCGACCGGATTGTTGATCTTAACTACTTTCTCTTTTTTAACGTTAAAATTTTCGACGAGATCATTTTGCATATCGTCGCTCTGGCAAATGATTCTGTCAAAATTATTGTAAAACTTATAAAAAAACCGGATTTCTTTTCTGGTAACGTGTTTCGAAACAACATTGGTTTCTCTGGCGATAAATTTTATTTTCGGAAAAAACCTGATAAATAAAGCCAAATACGCGTTGACTTCGCCAAAACCACAGAAAACAACATCGGGTTTTCTTTTGCGGATCTGCTTTAAAATTGGAAGTAAGGAATGCCTAATTCGGGGAGTTTTTATGTCGATGATTTCTACATCTTCTTTCAAAATATCTAAAAAACCGCCTTCTTTGCGCAGTAGGAGAATTGCGGGCTGAAACTTGGATCGGGGCAAATGATTTGCAATTGTGGTGACAATTCTTTCGGCGCCGCCGGTTTCGAGATCCGGAAGAATAAAAAGTATGGAAATTTTTTTCATGAGTTTATAAAAAACCTTGTTAAGGTTTGAAACTTTGACAAGGTTAAGGTGAATTTACACTAATTCCGGAAAGTCATGTGATTGATTGGTTACGATATGATTAATAAAAACCTGTTATCTTTTGGTCAAAGAAACATACATAAAATTGTGTAATTACTTTTCTCAGCTAAACTATCAATTTGTTTTAGCATCGTTATTTTCATGATGCGGAACTCCATTCGCAACTCTTTCATCATCATCACCCGTTGAAATGTATTCTGATTTCGTATCCGAAACTACGGAAGAAGTTTCTGTTGAACCGATAGATTCAATATGCGATGCGATATTTTCCATCAGCTCGTCGGAATTCATTCCTGCAGCAAACTGTTGATCGAAATTATTTTCAATGGCGCTCTCAGAATTAATATCTGCAATAAGGGAATTGGATTCCAGTTCCTCCTTTAAATTGACAATTTTTCGGAGGATCTCCAAATCGTACGTATTTTCGATCCACTCAATTAGTTCATTTTTGATATCGATGATTGAATTTTCCATGATTCACCTTTTAATTTGCAACGTCTGAAATAAATTTAATTCTCAGCATCCGTACTTCTTCATCGCTTAAATCGTCGCCAAATTCCGCCAAAAGAACTTTCATGCTGTCGCTTTCGCTGCTTTTCATAAAATCCATAAATTCTTCCACAACGTCTTCATCGAAATTTTCATCAATGTAATAGTCGATATTTAATTTGGTCCCCTGGTAAACGATGCGTTCCATTTCTTTCAGCAGATCGTCCATAGAAAGATTTTTTGCTTTTGCAATATCTTCCAGATCAATCTTCTTGTCGGTACTTTGAATAATAAAAACTTTGTGCGAAGATTTATTCGCCACCTGTTTCAGTACCATATCCTGTGTGCGTTCAATGGCATTTTCGTCTACATATTTTTTGATGAAATCGGCGAATTCCTTACCGAATTTTTTGGCTTTTCCTTCGCCCACGCCATAAATTTTACCCATTTCCTCAATGCTGACTGGATATTGCACGGTCATATCTTCCAAACTGGGATCCATAAAAACCGTGTAGGGTGGAATGCCCTGCTTTTTTGCCACATTTTTTCGCAGTTCTTTTAACTGGCTGAATAAGTTTTCATCCAGCCCGCCACTTTGCTTTACCTGAACCTGATCGGAATCGGCTTTTGTCTGGGCCAAATTATATTCGCGGTCTTCAGCGATGCAAAACGCGTTTTTATCTTTCCCGTTGATCACGTTCTGTCCTTTTTCAGTGACTTTCAGAACGCCGTAAGTTTCGATATCTTTCTGCAAAAAATTCTGTACGGTCGCCTGTCGGATCACAGATTTCCAAAAATTTTCGTCTTCTTTTTTTCCAATGGCAAAATGTTTCGTCGTTTCGAGTTTGTAGGATTTGGTTACCGGATTTTCCTTTCCCACCAATACGGAAATTAAATCTTTGGTCCTGAACTTTTCCTCCAGATCCTTCACCAGACTTAGCACCAGTTTTAATTCTTTCGTGGCATCTTTAAGCTGCGGAGGATTAACGGAATTGTCACACATTTGTGCACCATCACCATTAACAGGATCGAAAGCTTCCCCAAAATAGCACAAAATATACTGACGGCGGCTCATCGAGGTTTCGGCGTAACCCACGACTTCATTCAAGAGTTGCAAGCCAATCTCCCGTTCGGAAACCGGTTTTTGGGCCAAAAATTTTTCTAATTTTTCAATATCTTTTGGATCATAAAAGGCCAAACAGTAACCTTCGCCGCCATCTCTGCCGGCTCTCCCCGTTTCCTGATAATAACTCTCCAGAGACTTTGGAATATCGTAATGAATAACGAAGCGCACATCGGGTTTATCGATGCCCATCCCAAAAGCGATGGTTGCCACGATAATATCTGCTTCCTCCATGAGAAATTTATCCTGATTCATCACCCTTGTTTTTTGGTCTAAACCCGCATGGTACGGAAGTGCGTTGATGCCGTTGACCTGCAAAAGCTGCGCAAATTCTTCTACCTTTCGGCGACTCAAACAATAAACAATTCCGGATCTTCCTTTATATTGGTTCACAAATTTAACGATCTCGCGGTCGATATTAACCTTGGGGCGAACTTCGTAAAAAAGATTGGGCCGGTTAAAACTTTCTTTAAAAACCAGGGCCTGCGACATTCCCAGCGTTTTCTGAATATCATCCTGCACTTTCGGCGTCGCCGTGGCAGTTAAAGCAATAACAGGAACATCGGCGATTTTGTCGATAATGGTTTTAAGATTGCGGTACTCGGGGCGGAAATCATGCCCCCACTCTGAAATACAGTGTGCTTCGTCGATCGCAACAAAAGAAATTTCGACGTCGCGTAGAAATTCCATGTATTCTTCTTTAATTAAAGATTCGGGTGCCACGTATAACAATTTTGTTTTACCGGCGCGTATATCGTCGAAGACCTGCTTGGTTTGCGTTTTATTTAAGGAAGAGTTCAGTACATGTGCTACACCTTCGTTGGAAGAAAGTCCGTTCACGGCATCCACCTGATTTTTCATCAGTGCAATTAAAGGAGACACCACAATAGCTGTTCCTTCACACATTAAAGCGGGAAGCTGATAACACAAGGATTTCCCACCACCTGTTGGCATTAAAACAAAAATGTCTCTACCTTCTAATAAATTTTTGATTATATCTTCCTGCTGACCTTTAAACTTTGAAAAGCCGAAATATTTTTTGAGTTCTTTTGAGAGATCGGCACTTTTTGTTTTCATCTGTAATTTTCAATTTTATAGCCTCTTAAGCTACCCTTACCATCCATTTCGTGTACAAAATTTATTCTTTAGCATTTCATCTAAAATTGTTTATTAAATTTGCATACTATCCAAAGTTAAAGAATAATAATCGAAAAAACCAATCTTGGCCTTTAAATTTCCGGTATCTAAAGAAACAGGATCATCTAATTTTTTTCTAAACCCTCTCCATGAATCAGTCTGAAATCTTGCATTTAGCAAAAAACGCCATTTCCATCGAAATTTCCGAACTTGAAAAATTAAAGGACCGCCTCAACGAAAACTTTTTAAAATCTTTGGAAATCATTCAGTCTGCAAAGGGAAAATTGATCGTCGTCGGCATCGGGAAATCTGCGCACGTTGGCAACAAAATTGTGGCAACGCTCAACTCCACGGGAACACCGTCTCAGTTTCTTCACGCGTCAGAAGCGCTTCATGGCGATCTCGGCGTTATTCAAAAAACAGATGTCGTTTTATGCATTTCAAATTCCGGCAATTCTCCGGAAATCGTGAATCTCCTGCCTTTCCTCAAGGATTATTCTTCCGCACTCATTGGAATGACGGGAAATTTAAATTCAAAACTGGCAGAATTTTCTACCGTAGTTTTAGATTCTTCCGTCGAAATCGAAGCCTGCCCCATCAAATTAGCGCCGACAAGTTCGACCACCGTTCAGATGGCGCTGGGCGATGCGTTGGCCATTTGCCTCATGGAAATGAACGGTTTCAAAGAAAAAGATTTTGCAAAATTTCATCCGGGCGGAAGTTTAGGAAAAAACCTTACAGCAAAAGTGGAACAGTTTCTCTCTTCCCAAAAACCTCAGGTTACCGAAACAGCCGGAATCCGCGATATCATCATTTCCATCAGCGCCTCCTCCCACGGAATTACGGTGGTTACAGAAAAAGAACAGATTATCGGCGTAATTACCGATGGCGATCTGCGCCGAATGTTGATGAGCGATCAGGACGTCTCTAAAGTGACGGCAAAGGACATTATGAGCAAAAACCCAAAAAGCATCGACAAGTTGGCTTTGGCCAAAGAAGCTATGGCGATCTTAAAAGATAAAAATATCGGCCAGCTCATCGTTACGGAAGAGGGAAAATATTTTGGCATTATCGATATTCACCGCCTGCTGGACGAGGGAATAATCTAAAAAACATCATTTCCAGCTGAAGCCGTACGAAAAATATTGTCGCGCGGTTTCCACCGTTATTTCATAATATTCAGTAATTTCGCAACTTTAAAACCTTTCTGGCAAGGTGTTAAAACATAAACTTTAAACAAAAATTTCGTGGGCGAGAAAGAAGAAATGTCTATTTGGGGACACATTGGCGAGTTGAGAGGTCACTTAATCCGCGCAGTGATAGCGATTATTGTGGGCGGAATTATTGTCGGCTTTAATGTAAACTGGATCATGGACAACATATTTTTCGGTCCTACACGCAACGATTTTTTTACCTTTCGCGTTGTTAATCATTATTCCCGCGAACTAATCGGTCACGACAGCATCACACTGCCCGGGCATTTTGCCGTGCAGCAGAAAAAACTCTTTCAGCAGTTCAACGTCATGATGGCCGTTTCCGTTTTTGGCGGAATGGTGCTTGCCTTTCCCTACATCATTTGGGAATTATGGCGTTTTATTTCGCCCGCGCTCCATCCTAAAGAAAGAAAAAATTCCGTCTTTCTCATCAATTTTGTCTGGATTCTTTTCATGTGCGGAATCTTATGCGGTTACTTTCTAATTTTACCCTTCGCCATCAACTTTGGCTTACTTTTCAAAATATCCGATTCTATTACGCAGCTCTTTGATCTCAGCGACTACACGACATTATTTTTGCAGGTGGTTTTGGGGATGGGCATCGTTTTTCTTTTTCCGGTTATCGTTTATTTCCTTACATCCATCGGAATTTTAACGCCGTTGTTTATGCGCAAGTACCGTCGTCACGCCATTGTTTTAATTATGATTGTCGCCGCGATTATTACGCCTGCCGACGTATTGAGCATGATTATGGCTGCGCTGCCGTTGCTTTTGCTTTATGAATTCAGTATTTTGATGAGTGCGTATACCTTCAAAAAAGTTCAGAAACGAGCAGAAATGCCAGCGGAAAAATTCTAATTTTTAGAAGCAGCAAAAGGGGATTGTCTTTCCAAATTCCGTCCCGCTCTCACTACTCGCTTCCCGAGACAAAAAAATATTTTTTTTGTCCCGGGAGAGCTCAAACAGGCCGTTCGATCGGGGCTAAAACCTGGTTTAGATCTTCTCCGAAAGTTCAAATACCTTTTAGTATAAATTCATTCTAAGCAATATTCCAGGTAATGTAAATGGACAAAACTTTACTTTTCCATATAGTCTTTTAGGCTTCTTCCTAAAATATCATTCCAGCCATTTTCGAAACTTTCCTTTTGGAAATCAGGTCCTAAATGGTTGAAATTTTCCAAACCTTTGTGCGTTAACGTCACCATCGCTCCCTCACCGTCTTTTTCCAGTTCCCATTTAACAATTGATTTCTCTTTCGTAAATTCCGGATAAGTCCAGGTATGTTTCAACTTTTCATTCGGCACAATTTCTAAAATTTCACCGTGATGGTGGTATTTTTTCTCCGTTCCGGGTTCATAAAAATTAAATTCCCGATGGACGCCCAGGTCAAAATCCGAAATATCGAAATACCATTCCTTCATCTGCGCTTTGTCCGTTAAGGCTTTCCAAACCTTTTCCACGGGCGCATTAATTCGTTTTGTAACAGTTACGTTTTCATGCATGATTTTATGTTTTTTGGTTTAAATAAAGTTACCAATTTTTCACTATGCAAGAAAATAGAGCGTTTAATATTTACTTTAAGCCTTTTAAACTACATTTGGAAATGTTAAAAGTAAAATGCTCCTTTAATCGTCTTCCTTTTAAGATCACCTTTAATAACCACCAATTTTGAAACTACCCCTAAAAATTATGATTGTATTTTTGCTTTTGCTCGGCCTGCTTGCAGCGGCAGTTTTCCTCTTTCTCCAACAGCCGCAATTTGGGAAAGCACCCAGCGGACAACGATTGGAGCGCATTAAGAAATCGCCGCACTATCATAAAAACAAATTCGATAATCTCAGTTTCACGCCGCAACTCGCGGAAAACGCTTCTACGCCAGGCGTTATTTTTCGCTTTCTTTTCGAGAAAAGCAAAAACTTAACACCGAAACAGGCTTTCAACTTCGTCAAAACCGATCTGAAAGATTTAGATCCCACGGAAAACATCTACGTTTGGATGGGTCATTCCTCTTACTTCATTCAAATTGATGGTAAAAAAATTCTGGTCGATCCTGTTTTTAACGGGAACGCCTCGCCGCTTTCTTTCACAACAAAAGCTTTCGCCGGCACCGATCTGTATACAGCCGACGATATTCCAGAGCTCGATTACCTCATCATCACGCATGATCATTGGGATCACCTGGATTTTGAAACGGTTAAAAAGCTCGATTATAAAGTTAAAACTGTCATCACTGGTCTGGGAACCGGCGAACATCTGGAATCCTGGAACTACGATCCAAAGAAAATCATCGAACTCGACTGGGGCGAAAATTTTGATTTAGAAAATGGTTTCAAAGTTTATGCAGAAACCGCCCGCCATTTTTCGGGCCGAAGTTTTACACGTAACCAGGCCATCTGGGCAAGTTTTGTTTTCGAAACACCTCAACGCAAAATTTACATCGGCGGCGATTCCGGTTTTGATGATCATTTTGAAAAAATCGGTAAAAAACATGGCGGCTTCGATTTGGCTATTCTGGAAAATGGGCAGTACAACAAGGATTGGCGGTACATTCACATGATGCCGGAAGAATTTTTCGTGGCTGTAAAAAACCTCAGCGCCAAACGCATCATTCCCGTGCACAATTCCAAATTTGCCCTCGCGCTGCACGGCTGGAAAGAAACTTTGGAAAAAATTTCACTCTTAAACGAAAAAGAAAATTTACGGCTGATTACCCCTAAGCCGGGCCAAAAAGTAATGTGGGAAGATGATGCAAAAACCTACGAAAAATGGTGGCAAAATTACGAATGAGGTAAAATTGATAGGGTTGAAAGATCCAGTTTCTTTTTCGGCTTGAAGATTTTCGGCGAAAATTTCCTAACTTCGGTCAAATGAGCGGGGCAAATCCGTGAAAACTTTTAGTATGAAAAAGACCTGTCAAATCGCCAACGGAATCGCTGCGGTTTTCACCATTATATTCAATTACTTAAGCAACACGGGCATTTTTGCGGGGAAAACTATTGGTGATGTCTCAAAGGAGATCGAAAATTTGTTTACGCCTGCGGGTTACGCCTTTTCAATTTGGGGCCTTATATATTTGCTTCTACTGGGCTTTGTTATTTACTCCGGTCGCAGTTTATTTCAACCTAGAAGCACCGAAGCTGATGGATTTGTCGAAAAGATCGGTTGGTGGTTTGTTCTGACCTGCGTCGCCAACTGCGCGTGGATCGTCACGTGGCTTTACGGTTACACGGGCTTTTCCGTGCTTATCATGACCGTATTTCTGGTAGCCTTGCTGAAAATTTTGGTGGAAGCTTTGAAATACAAGTCCGGAGCTGCGCAAAAATGGTTGATCAATATACCCTTTCAAATTTATGCCGGTTGGGTAAGTGTCGCGCTCATCGCGGCAGCCGCGGCATGGCTCACCAAAATTGAGTGGAGCGCCTGGGGAATTTCGGAAATCAGCTGGACGATCATTATGATCTTCATTGCTGTCCTGATCAATTTGTATATGACGTGGAAGAAGGATGCGCCCGTTTTTGCCTTCGCAGCCGTTTGGGCTTTGATTGCAATTGCAGTTGCCAACAAAAGCGGAAGTGACGAAATTTATACCGTGGCACTTTTGTCCGCGGTACTTCTTTTTCTAAGCAGCTGCGTTCATCTTAACAAAAGAAGAACGCTTATTTAAACATTCTTTTCTCCGTTGATAAAATTTGATTTTAAATTTTAAATTATCCAAAATGAAACTCAAAAACATCAAATATCTGTTTATCCTTTTGCTTTCGGTTTCGCTGAATGCACAGGATCTCTCGAAATTAAAACCCTTAGATGCAGAACTTACCACCGTTACGTATCCTTTTCCCGTGACGGTGAAAATGCTAAAAAATCAAGGTCAGGAACTGAAAATGGTTTACATGGATGACCAACCGGAAAAGCCCAATGGAAAAACGGTCGTTCTGCTGCACGGCAAAAACTTTAACGGTTATTATTTTGAGGAAACCGCGAAAGCGTTGCTGAAAGAAGGGTTTCGCGTCATCATGCCGGATCAGATCGGTTTTGGGAAATCTTCCAAACCAAAACAATATCAGTTCAGTTTCCAGCAACTGGCGGAGAACACAAAATCGATTCTGGATGATTTAAAAATTGAAAAATTTATTCTTCTTGGCCATTCGATGGGTGGAATGCTGGCGACGAAAATGGCAGTGATGTATCCGGAAAGTATTGACAAATTAATTCTTGAAAATCCGATTGGACTGGAAGATTACCGCGACTTGTCACCCTATCAAAACATCGATAAACAATATGCGGCAGAACTTAAAAACACCTATCAATCCTATAAAGATTATCAACTTAAATTTTATTACGACGGAAAATGGAAACCCGAATATGAAAAATGGCTTAACCTCGTGGCGGGCTGGACGATCTCTAACGATTTCCCGATCACGGCGTGGGATGCAGCCCTGACTTCAGATATGATTTACACGCAGCCGGTTGTGGATGATTTCGAAAAAATAACAGTTCCTACCCTTTTGATCATCGGAACGCGCGACCGAACGGCGATAGGAAAAGCCAACGCGCCGAAAGACCTGCAGCCGTTGATGGGACTGTATGAAAATTTAGGGAAAGCAACGCAGAAAAAAATTAAGAACTCGAAGCTGGTTGAGCTGGAAAACGTGGGACATTTGCCACACATCGAAGTTTTTGAGCGCTTCATCAGGCCTCTGCTGGAATTTGTGAAAAATTAATCAACCTAAGATTTCCCCGCACGGAAGTCTTTTTTTATTTTCCTAAATTTACGCTTACTAAAAATAAAGAATGAAAAACGCTTATATTATCGACGGAACGCGTTCTGCCATCGGAAATTTTAAAGGAAGCCTGGCTCCCGTTAGACCCGATGACTTAATGGCTTCCGTACTGAAAAGTTTGCTAGAAAAAAATCCAAATTTGCCTTTAGATAAAATCGACGATGTAATTATCGGCTGCGCGAATCAGGCGGGCGAGGATAACAGAAATGTCGCGAGAATGGCATTGCTGCTGGCCGGAATTCCCGTGAATGTGCCGGGCGAAACCGTGAACCGGCTGTGCGCCTCGGGAATGAGTTCCATCGTCCAGGCGATGCGAGCCATTAAATCCGACGAAGGCGATCTTTTTATAGCCGGCGGCGTGGAAGGAATGTCGAGGGCGCCCTATGTGCTTTCAAAATCCGATTCTGCTTTCGGAACCGATTCGAAAATGTTCGACTCCAGTTTCGGCTGGCGGTTTGTAAATCCGGTTATGGAAAAATTATACGGCATTGATGCGATGGGGAAAACCGCAGAAAATCTCGCGGAGAAATACAATATCTCGCGCGAAGAGCAGGATGAGTTTGCTTTAAATTCTCAGATGAAGGCGAAAAAAGCGCAGCAATCCGGACGTCTGGCAGAAGAAATCTCCGATGTGGTTATTCCGCAAAGAAAAGGAGAACCAATCGTGATTAATAAAGATGAATTCATCAAACCGAATTCAACAATAGAAGTTTTGGGCAAATTACGGCCGGCTTTTGTAAAAGAAAACGGTTCGGTAACGGCCGGAAACTCATCCGGATTGAATGACGGCGCGGCGGCAGTGATTATCGCTTCGGACGACGCGGTGAAAAATTACAACCTGAAACCTTTGGCAAAGATCGTCTGCTCCGCGGTAGTAGGCGTGGAACCCAGAATTATGGGAATCGGTCCCGTTGATGCAACCAAATTGGCTTTGAAGAGAGCCGGAATAACATTGGATGATATCGATATTATTGAACTGAACGAAGCTTTTGCGGCACAAAGCATTGCCGTTTTAAAGGAACTCGGCATCGCGAACGACGATCCACGGGTGAATGTGAATGGCGGCGCCATCGCGCTGGGTCATCCGCTTGGAATGAGTGGCACCCGAATTACGTACTCTGCGGCACTGGAACTACAGAAAACCGGAAAGAGATACGCGTTGGCGACGATGTGCATCGGCGTGGGACAAGGTTATGCGGTTATTTTGGAGAATGCAGCATTTTGAATTCGGCGGCGATGACCGCACGGAGGTATAGAAAGGAACCCTTTCAGCCTTTTAAAGGCTGAAAGGGTTTTTTATAACTTTCAAAGAGAAATATCGGGAATTTCTTCCACCAGAATTTTATTTCCTTTCTGATCCAAGTAAGTGCAGGTCATTTTGGTTACATCGACCGTCCAGCGGTCGATTCCATTTTTCGCGCAGTCTTCCCGAAAGGTGGGAAAATCGGTTTCCCCGTTTTGATGCAACTTTAAACGTTGAATAAAACTTTCTGCATGGGTGTTATCCGAAAGAAGGAGATTATTTGTCGCCGCACTGGAAACACTTTCGTTTTCATCATCAAAATAATCGGTGTGACCGTCTGTAACATACGTAATGAAACGCGCCACTCCCAGTAATTTTAAATATTGAATTAACACCACAAATTCATTTCCGCTCTTTTTTTCAGCATGACGAATTTGTTCCAAAGTATATTTCATTGGGTATAATTTTTAATTCCTGCCTCGCCGGACGCGACATAATTCCTGACGTGGAACGACAAAAAAGATCCGTCCACCGACCGTCCGATAACTGCAAACCGGCGATTTCCAAAAAGGCAAGATTCTTATGATTAAAAAAAACTTAGTGCGCCTGAACTTTTGCGGGATCATCATAATTCACCATCCACTTAATGCCAAATTTATCGGTCAACATTCCGAAATATGCACCCCAAAAAGTGTCGCTGAGCGGCATTGTTATTTGTCCGTCTGCCGAAAGTCCGGTGAAAATACGTTCTGCCTCTTCTCTGGAATCGGTGTTAACGGAGAGCGAAAAATTGTTGCCTGCCATGTGGTTTTGTGTTCCCGACATCGTGTCGCTTCCCATTAGAACTGTTTCCGCGGAAATCGGGAGCGTGATGTGCATAATTCGATCTTTCGCCTCTTCCGTTAGAGGGGGCATCCCTTCTTGCGGTGGCATATCGCCGAACCTTCCAACCATGGGAAACTCGCCGCCGAAAACCGATTTGTAAAAATTGAAAGCTGCTTCGCAGGTTCCGTCGAAAGTTAAATACACGTTAACTGTTGCCATTGTATTGTTTTTATAGATTGCTTTTTTTTACTTTCCCCATTCACGATTGCGATGTTTCTGGTCTAAAATTTCAGTAGGTTTAAACACCAAATTGTTCCAAATGATGATTTAAATGCTTCGCAAACATATTATTCCACTCCTGCGCTTTGAGCTTTCTGAAAGAGAAAGATTCCTTTCCCTCAAAAGCTTCGCGACCCAACTGCTGCGTTTTTTGAATGAAACCAATTAAGCGATTTTTTTCGCTCTCGAAATCTTTGGAGTCATGGATGATAAATTGCGGTGCCGTGGGGGAATTTTTGGGATAGGATTTTTCGCCCACAACTTTGGACTTGACAAAAGCTTTTAAAATGAATTTTGCAATGGCGCCGGGCGCTTTGTGTTTTTGCGGTTCGTAAACCATTTCGTAGGTAACGTTGCAGTGTGCCAGCATTTGGCCTACACTCATTTTACCCCACTTACCGGATGTTTCGGGAGTCAACCGGTTTATTCTGTCGATATAATTCTGTGCTTCGCGGGCATTAAAAACGTCTTCCATAGTTTTAATTTTTAACCACAAAAATAGTTTTTTTTAAGGAATTTTTACATTAGATATCACTTCTAATCCGGCTCAGGGTCTCCTGAGAAATACCCAAATAAGATGCGATCATTCCAAGAGGAGCACGCAGAATAATATTTGGATTTTCTTCTAAAAGTTGGGCGTATATTTCTTTCGCGGTCATGTGTTGCAGAGAGTTGACCCGCTTGGACATTTGCGTCATTAAATTCCCCAAAAGGAACCGACTGAAATTTGCGGAGGTCAGGGAAACGGAACACAATTCTTCGAGTTTTTTATAATCACAAAAAGTGATGGTGCTTTCCTCTAAAGTTTCAATATTATAAATGGAAGGAACATTCGCAAAGATAGTGTCGATGCTGCCAAATGATTTTCCTTCCGAATAAAAATTGGTGGTAATGTCTTTTCCTTTTTCGAAATAATAAGTCCGTGCTAAACCGTATTCCATGTAATAAACATTTCGGTTATAGGTATTTTGATGGCTTAATAATTCGCCTTTTGCGAAGGTTTTGGACTGCGTTTCGGTATGGAAAAATTCTTCCGTAACCGCATCTACTTTTATATATTTTGAAATTTGGTCAAGAAGTTTCACGTTATGGAGTTTTTACAAAAATAAAGAAAAGAATATGGAATTGATGATGTTTAGACAATTGGTTCCAGAACAAAATACATTTAAACGCAAAGTGCGCAAAGTTAATTTTTCTTTACGCACAAAAATTGCAGACCCAAGGCGTTACACTCAGCGAAGGCTAGAACTGGAACTGAGTTGAAGAATCTCAAATAGTAAATAATCTTGAAAGAAGCGAAATCTGCAGCCCGACTTGAGTGGAGTTCTTTTTGTGGAACGAAGTGGAACAAAAAAGCGGGAACGGAAGGCGGAAATGTCTGCCATAAAAAACAATATAAAAATAAAAAAGATTCGGCTTTGCCAAATTTCTGCACAAAATTAAAAACAAAAAAAACGTCCGAACCGAAGTCCAGACGTTCTCAACAAACAAACAGTATGAAAACTGTTATGACATTAGTCCGAAATTATTCCTCGGAAGAAATCAATTCTGCTAACACTTCTTTTTCAATATTTTGTGCGATTTTATATTTTTTGAATAGAAAATGGATTTTAATTTTCAAAGCGATCCAGCCGATAATGAAATAAACCCAACCCAAAAACAGCAAGTGAACCAAATATTTTTTCGTCAGAATTGCAGATCCGTTTTGAACAACCATAATTTTCAGCGCTTCTAAATACGGCGTTAAAGGAATAATTGCCGTAAAATTTTTGATAAATTCCGGCATGGCGTAAGTCGGCCACGTAAATCCACTGATGATAAACGCAGGTGACGCGATGACCATTAAGTACTGAGTTGCTTTCAATGCATCCGGAATTACGATACTTACCAAAACGCCCAGATTCGTTGCTGCGACGACAAAAACTGCCGTGATTAGAAAGAAATTCCAGACGTTATCCGGGACGGGAATTTTGAAATAGAGACTGCACAGATAGAAGAAAAGAATATTGAAATTCGCAAAAACCCAGATTGGCAGACATTTTATCGCCATCACGGCTACTGCATATTTTTCCTTACCTGCAAAATCTTTGATGAAGGATTCTCTTTTAAATTCCTCGGAAAATGAAACAGCCATCGCCAATAAAATCACCTGTTGTAACACCACCGCCATCATTGCAGGCCACATAAAAATCAGGTAATTGCTGGTCGTGTTGAAGAGTGTAATATAATTCGCTTTCAAAGGTTCGAACTGGGTTTTCGCCAAATCGGCATTCATTCCTTTTTTTGCAAGGCTTTTATTTCTGCACCGGCCGAAAAAGTTCCCAGAGTTTGCTGAATGGCTTTCGTTGCGAAATTCGCGGTTAAGACGTTTGAAGTGTTCACATAAACATTCACTTCCGGATATTTTTTCTGCAGCATCATGGCTTCGAATCGTTCCGGAATGATGATCACAGCGGCTGCTTCCGTTTTGATAGTTTCATCTTTCAGGTTTGCCGGTTCGTTGATGTAACTTAATATTTTCAAGGCTTTGCTGTCCTGCA
Source organism: Kaistella sp. 97-N-M2 (assembly GCF_021513235.1). Lineage (NCBI taxonomy): Bacteria > Pseudomonadati > Bacteroidota > Flavobacteriia > Flavobacteriales > Weeksellaceae > Kaistella > Kaistella sp. 97-N-M2. Next base: position 236,747 of record NZ_CP090976.1, read on the forward strand.
ACATTTCCAAAATTTGGTCGGATAAAGGCGTGTTGTCGTGATTCACCACGATCACGGGAATGTTTTCCACTTTCCCGGATTGATAGGTAAATCCGATCAATAACGCATAGAAAACCGGCGCTAAAAAGAAAACCGAGATCAAAGTTTTGTTCGTTAAGAACAGGCGGAATTCCCTTTTTAATAAATATCTAATTTGTTTCATTTTGGGACTTTTAGTTAGACAATTACTTTAAAGTCACATTAGAATTCACCAAAATATCTTTAGCTGCCTTCTGATTTTCCGGCACTACTTTGATTTCGTAAATCGCTTCTTCCGGTTCGTAATCAGGGAAAGCGGTCGTTATATCTGCATATTTGGCCAATTGTTTGATGGCGACAATTTTTCCGGTAAATTCTTTTTTGTTGTAGTTCACCAACATTTTCACGGTCATACCTTTTTGATATTTCGAAATTTTACTTTCGGGAATCGTAAATCGGAAATAAGAAGTTTCCGGAATATAACCGGTGAAAAGTGGATAACCAGCCGTCGCCAATTCTCCTTTGTTCAACGCGATGGTTTCAATTTCCATGTCATTGGTAGCGATGATATATTTTTCAGAATTGGCAATATTTGCTTCCTGTAAAGCGCCGGCTGCTTGATTTGCTTGTCCTTGCGCCATTTCAATTTTTTCGTATCGCGTTCCTGATTGTAGATCATGAAGTTCAGCATTCACCGCATCTAACTGCGCTTTTGCACCTTGATATTTTGCAAAATACTCATCGTAATTTTGGGGCGAAAGCAAACTGTCATGATACATGTTTTTTGCTCTGTTAAAAGATTTTTGAGCATATTGAAACTGCTCTTGTAAACCTTTTTGTTTTGCTTTTAACTGACGAAGTTGATCGTTGGTTGCGCCATTTTTCGCCATTTGAACTTGTGCTCTGGCTGCAGAAGTTGCACCTTTTGCCTGCGCAATTTTCGCAGAAACTTCCGGAACATCTAAAATCGCAAGCGTATCGCCAACTTTCACAGTTTGTCCTTCTTCGACTTTAATGGTGAGAATTCTTCCGGTTAATTTTGGCGCGAAGGAAACAATTTCCTTTTTTGTTTTGCCCACAATTTCTCTTTCAGGTTTTGATTCTTTACAGCCCGAAAGTGCGAGAACACTTGCGAAAGCCAAAGAAGTTAATACAGTATTTTTCATTTTGAATGTTTGTTTGTTTGTTTGTTTGTTTGTTTGTTATGATGGATTTAGAAAAACTTACTAAATTTATTTCTACCGCAAAAGAGGCAAAAGTTATGTTTTAATAGAAGTAAATCAATAGTTTGCAAAAGTTGAATATTGTTAATGTTTTACTTTTTGCAGGCTTTTGAAAATCTTTATTTCATCATTTGTCTTTTGTCTCTTTTGCGGTTAAATACTAAAGATTTGTGTTTTAGGAAACCTATTTTATTACAGTTTTTCAATCTGTAAATTCTGCGTCGATTTCATCAGTTCGACAGCGCTTCTTCTTTGATTAAAAATCGCATTCTGATATTCCAGTTCTGCATTTTGTAAATCATTTTCCGCCTCAATTAAAGCAGCAGAAGTTTTGGTTCCATATCGGAATTCTTTTTCTACCTGTTCTAAACCTTGTTTTGCAATTTCACGAGATTTTTCTTTCAATTTAATTTGCGCGTTTGCTATCGTGTAGTTGGTTTGATTGTTGGCTAAATTCAGATTCAGTTTTTTAGAAGCATCACGTTTTTTATTTTCTAAAATTTCCTTTTCAATTTTGGCTTTTTCAACCAGATGCTTTCCTTCATTACCATCAAAAACATCCCATTTAAAACCAACTCCGGCCTGAACCAAAGGCAAAACATTTAAATTTGAGGGATTAAAATCCAGTTTCTTTCCGGAATTTGGCAACAATTCTTTTGACGTTGAAATATTCCCATTAAACAATCCAATATAACTTACGGAAGTTTGCGCCTGAACTTTCGGAACCCACCATCTTTCCTCGGCTTTAATTTTGTAATCGGTGGCTTTGATGCCGTGATCCAAGGCTTGAATCTCTACTCTATTCTCAATATTCTGATCGAGAACTTCATAAGAAATAGTTTGCAATTGTGGCTGAATTAAAGCAATTCGGTCTCTTTCAATTCCGGTTAATATCTCGATCTGGGTAATCAGCAATTCTTTTTTTCCTTCGTATTCTACTATTTTCGAATCCAAAGTTGCTTGCGCCAATTCTATTTTTTTGTGATCGTAAGGCGTAATTAATCCGTAACCTAATGCTTTATCACCCGTTTTTTTATTGATGTCCAAACGTTTTTTTGCTTCATCCAAAACTTTCTTTGATTCCTGAACCAAAGCCATTTGATCATACGCTTTTGAAATTTCGGTAATGATTTCATCCCGGCTTTTCTGCATTAATAAATTTTCAGAAATATTTTTTTCTCTGTTGGCTTCTTTTAGATATTTTACTTTTCCACCAGAATAGAGCAAAACACTTGCTTCGGCTTTTGCCATGGTTGAAATCCCGGAAATATTAAGATTATTTGAAAGTTGACCTTCCGGAATTACAGCGCCCGGAAAAATGGGTGGAAGTGCGGGAAGATTAATTTCCAGTGAATTAAGGCGCGCAGAAGTATAGAGATAACCGGCTTTTCCTGTCACTTCAACTTTCGGAAGAAAAACATCTTTCAGTTTTTGATCATCGAGTTGGGTATATTTATTTTCGAGGGTTTGTTGGGTTAATGTTCCGTCGTTGATTAATGCGGCATTTATTAATTCTTGTAAAGTCGGCGCTTGTTGGGCAGAAAAAACGAGCGGAAGAAAGAGCAGCAATTTGCCCAGATTATTTGTAAAAGTTGTCATTTTCGGCGTCTGTTTGTTTGTGGGTACAAAGGTGCGCATAGTGGGAATCAATTCCTTTGACATTTGTCAAATAAATTATAAATTCCGAGACTTTTTAAAAGTGTCGATCATTATTTCTTTGTAAAATGAAAGGTTCTTGGGAAAAAACGAGCATCTTCTAGGAAACTACAGACTTTTTAAATGCAAAAAAACCGGCCTGAAAGGCCGGTTGTCATTTAGAAATGATAAAGAGTTACTTTTTGATCACCTGCTGGCTATCTGTAGAACCATCTTCATAATTGACTTTTAAAATATAAACACCTTTTGGTTGTTTGGTTAAGTCAACTGCCTGTACGGCTTTTTCCTGCACAATTTTTTTACCGTCAACAGCATAAACGTCAACAGAACTTACTTTTTTGCTGGATTTCAGATTGAACACTCCTGTGGACGGATTCGGGAATACCGCCGTCTTATTTTTTGCAGCAGCGTCGTTCACACCAAGCGTCGTTGCGGTTACTTTAATATCATCTACCATCATCATATAAACGTCGGACGATACATAATGAAGTGCCAAATACACTGCTTTTCCATTGTAGGAAGCAGGAATATCTACGGTTACCTCGGTCCATGCCAACGGAGCGGTTCTTGTGCCGCCAATAAGCTGAAAGCCTGTGGAGTTTGCAGGTGCGCCGGCTGTTCCGTCGTAAATAGCAACCGTGTATTTTTCGAGGCCATAATCATCGGCAAGGGATTTTACCCAGAAACTGAATTTGTTTCCGGTGGCTAAATTTATTTTTGGAAGTACGAGCCAATCGTTGTTCGGCGGCGTGGTAGCAGACCAAAAGGCAAAATACTTCTCGCCGCCATGTGGATCGAAGTTGGAGCTTTCACCGTCGTGCCCATTTTGTACGCCGGCAACGAGTGGGTTGAAAATTTGGCCAACCATTGGTGCGTAGGCATTTGGCCAAGGCAGAACTCCCGGCGTGGCTGTTAGACCGCCAATATAAGTGGCAGAACCGTCGTTATCAAACAATTTGTACTGCCCAATATTGGAAATAATAAAGTCGTCATAGCTTTCGAAGTTATCCTGAAACAGGGTCGTTTGGGCAGAAGCTGCAGAAAACGTGGCAGCGAAAGCTGAAAGAAGTAATAATTTTTTCATAGATGAAATATTTTGATTTATAACAAATCTAAGGAAATTTGTCGGGTACCGCAAGAGGTCAGACCGTGTTTTTCGATAGATTAGGGCGGATTACCATGGTAAAAGTTTCTGGATGTAGTGATCTTTTAGCCGTAAGTTTCCATTTTTGAATACTAATATGTTTACTTTTTGCGGTATTTTACCATATTTCAATTCTTGGCGTATCCCGGACAAGCGATTGCAGTGGAAATCCTTTTTTATTTTTGAAAGGGCAAAGCGCCGGGAAATAAAAAAGATTGCAACGGAAAGCGCGGTCTCGTCCGAAATGCGCCCGGGGAAAGCACAGGAGAATTTCGGACGAGATGGCCCCAAAAAAATCCGCTTCAAACAAATGAAACGGATTTTGTAGAAATATTTGCAAGAGTTATTCTGTTATCGTCACCGTCGTGCCTTTTGTATGCGCGTTCATTTGCGGTGCGTAATAATTTTGCAGCGTCGTAATTCCGTTGCTGAAGGTTCCCGAAGCGTTGCAAATATAATCGTACTCGAAAACGTATTTTCCTTTCGGCATATTTTCGATGTAGAAGTTGGTGGAGGCATCTTTGGTGGATTGATAATACCCTAAGCCACTTTTCCATTCGTACCCGGAAATGACGTTTAGAGGCTCAAATCCCGCGGCGCGCATGTCTTTCAGATGAATGAACTCCATGTTTCTGTCCGTGTTCAGAATCATTCTCACGGTCACTTTATCGCCGACTTTGAGCGGCATTGCGGCGGTAATTTTTTGGAGTTCCTCACCATTGACGGTTTTTACTTTCCGGTAAAGTTCTTTCGTAATCGAAATATACGATTCGGAAGATTTTATTTTGTCCAGATCTTCGTAATACTGCCAGAATAATCCGCCCTGGATAATGCCGGGACCGGGTTTTGTGACGGTAACAGTACCGAGGTTTTTATCGATTTTGTCGGATTTTATAGTTTGTTTAATGTAGCCGGTCGCCTTCTGCTCCCTCTCCTTTGGAGAGGGCTGGGGTGAAGATCCCCAAATAATCGTGGCCTGATCCGATTCATTGGAAGTCCAGGATTTCCCGGAATTTAAAATCGTAAAAATCACTTCCGCCGTTCCGCGCGAACTTCCCCAGGAATTAACTTCTTTCTGCGTGATGAGCCAGATCTTCATTTCCTCGATCATTTTTTCATCTTTTGGCGTTAATTTGTTGAAGGCTTCCAAAGCTCCGGCATGATTCACGGTTTTGGAATTGTACCAACCCCAATCGTTCAGGTTTTGTTTCCAGTAAATACCCTGAGTTTCGGATTCAATAGAAGTTTCTTTTAAATAAGTCATTAGCTTTTTAGAAACGGCAGGAAGTTTATAATCATCGAAAAGCAACGCAGCACGATGCAAACCGAAAAAGGTAAAATCGGTGATTTTCGCGGTTGGCGCTTTTTTAATGACCAATGTTTTCAGCTGAGCTCCTTTTCCTTTTAAAGAAAAGTCTTTTTCCCAATAATGACGAGTGTCGAGATAGTCGAGAACATAATTATTCCAAACATATTCCTTCTTCACATCCCAATATTTATGAACTTCTGAATCCACATAATTAATCAGTTTTGAAACCATTTCTTTCTGTTCCGAAGACTGATAATCTGCCACATCTCCTTTCAGCCATTCATTGATCTTTCCTAATGATTTCAATATGTACAGCGAGTTGTAGTAAGAACTCGGATAACCTTGATACCAAGAAAATCCGCCATCCGGATTTTGCAGTTTCTGTAATACGCTCCAATCTTCATTAATGGAATTTCGCATCGTATTCGCATCAAACAATCTGGCGAGTTTTTCCATTTGTTCGGTTTCATTCTTACTTTCCAAAACCCAAGGCGTTTCTTCCAAAAGCAATTGTTTCAGTTCCTGATTTTTCTCCAGATTAGATTTTAACAAACCTTTCGATTGATATTCTTCAAAAACGGTTTTCAATTTCGGGTTGGCTTTAAAAATTTCAGATGCCAAAACATCAGCAAACCATTTATTGAAAACCACATCCGCAGAATTGTTCGTGTCATTTTTTAAACTTGGCAAAGCGAACATAATTTCCCAGATCGGATTCGTCGTCAATTCCAAAGTATTGGAAAAGTTGGTCGCGGTTGTCGATATATTTTTTGCTAAATTTTCTAACGTAAAAGTTTTGGTTTGACCCTCTTTCACAAAGATCGGAACGGCGTCTGTCACCAACATTCGGTTCGGTAAAACCGCGATTGCTCTTTGTTCACCATCCGAAAAAGAAGAAACTTCGCTGGAAGTCCCCTCTCCCCGGGAGAGGGGATTTAGGGGTGAGGACTTTGCCACAACCTTAATAATAATGGAAGAAACATCATTTGGAACTTTCACTTTCCACGTAATCACAGAATTTCCATTTTCTTTTAATTCGAAAGATTTTTGAGTTTCATTTAAATTGAATTTGCTGGAAATATCTTCGTTTGTAAACGCATCTAAAATCTGCAGTTGCGCAGTTCCGCTTATTTTTTTATCGACCAAACTCGAAAGTTTTGATTGCAAATTCAGTTCATCACCTTCCCGCAAAAACCTCGGATAATTAGGCGTCACTGAAAATTCTTTTTGGGTAATCACGGATTTTTCTAAAGTTGCAGCACGCGCATCTTTCGTATGTGCCAAAAACATGAGTTTCCATTGCGTTAAAGCTTCCGGAGACGTAAATTCAAAAGAAACATTGCCGTCTTTGTCAGTCATTAAATTTGGATAGAAAAATGCAGTTTCGTTAAGATTTTGACGAACCGGGATCTTGTCTAAATCCTGTTCTGATTTTTTCGGTGAATTAACCACGCCGCTTATAGTTTCAAGTTGTTTTGAAACTGGCGGTGGTGCACTTTCTGCCATTACAGCATCAGCCATTACTTCCCGTTTTGCTGAAGCGTATCCTCGAATCATCATCTGATTTCCATAAATTCCACCATCAAACCAACTGAATTCTGGAATGTTAACATTTTTCTGTCTTAAATATTGAACTCTTTTGCTGTAATTTTCCTGCGACAAACCTTCATTAATTCCATAATAATTCATAATGAAATATATTTGATAGATTTTTTGAAAAGAATAAGAATTACCGGCAAACTGATCCAAAGATTTATCATACATGTTCGCTAAAACTTCCGCGTTGATCTTTTCTTTATCTTCGCCTAAAACTTTAACCGTCCACTTTTCTTTTTTCCCCGGTTCAAGTTTATCCCGGAAAGTCACGGTTTCTATGCGTAAAGGTTTTTTGTCGGAAGCAATATTTAAATTGATGTTTTCGGTCTGTACGTCATTAAATGCGACGATTTGAAACTGCAGATTAATCTGATCAATGCGTTCATCTTTCGGAAATGCAATTTCGTACTCTAAAACGCCGTTCTTCAGCTTTTTCTCTTCCGTTTTGGTTTCGCCATTTCCGGTTTGAACATAAATTTTCACCAAAGCCTCCGGAATTGCGGAATACACGTAAATTTCCGCTTTTTCATTTCGCGTATATTCAGTTTTTGAACTGAGGACTTTCAGGAAAGGTTTTTGAGAATCGGTCAGGAATCTTTTATCATAAACGGCGAAAGTTTTTTCGGTTTTAATGGTGTCTTTTCCTTCGATGTTAAAGAGTTCGAGTTTGTAATTTCCGGCAGCGAGTTTTCCAAGATTGAGAGATTCTTCATTTTTTTGCACTCCGTTCAAAATGACAGATTGAACTTTTAAATCTTTTTCCTCTTTTGAAAAATAATCATGCGGAAACTTTTGCACGAATTCGGCTTTTGAAAACTTCGGCAGATCCTGAATCTGATTTTCAAAATTCGTACGGAAAATTCTTTCTTTTGGCTGAAGTTTCGAAAGTGTGACCTGATAAGATTTCTTTAGATTCTGGTCGCTGTAATTTTTGGTTTCGACTTTAAATTTAATGGGTTCATCAGTAAAAGTATCTTTGATGTCATCGGTTTTAATGTAATGCGAAACGGAAGCGACTTTCACATTTTCCGTTGCAGTTTGTGTTTCGCCATTAATGTCCGTTACCGAAGCATTGATCTGATAATTATCGATCTGAATTCCTTCTAAAGTTTCATCTTTTTTCAAATCAATTTTAATGGTAAATTCGCCTTTTTCATTGGTTTTCACTTCTCCTAAAATAGAGTTTTCGTTGTCATTTCCGCGTGGATACCACCAAAAATATCTCCACCGAATATTCTGTTTTTTAATTTCATAATTCACGGTTGCATTACTCAAAGCCACGCCGGAAAACATCATGGCTTTTCCTTTCATTTCAATGGTTTCGCCGTACTTGTATTCCGATTTAATGGCTTCAAAAGTCACCTCAAATTTTGGTCGTTTGTATTCTTCAACGTGAAAATATTTCGTCGCATCGTCGTCTAAACCATCGGAATCCACTTCCAAAGAAAATTCGCCGTTAAGTTTTCCATTAGGCAAAGTGAAACTTCCGTTGTAAGAGCCAAATTCATTCGTCGTGAATTTTTGGGACAAAATTTCTTCGCCATTTGCATCATTTAAAGTAATGGTTTGCGAAATGCCGGCGGCCACCGATTCTTTATCCATCATCATTTTTGTATTGATGACTTTAAAATAAACTATTTGCCCGGGACGGTAAATACCGCGATCGATAAAGATTTGCGCACGGTTCGACTCCAGACTTTTTAAGGGTTCGGAATAATTGCTGTTGCCATAAACCTGCATCAAATTATAGTCATTTGTTGCGGGCTGCTGCACGAGATAAGTACGGTAATATCCGGCGTTTTTGGAAACCGGAAATTTAAAAAGTGCAGATTGATCGGTTTTAGCGGTATATGTTTTCGCTGTTTTTCGATCTGCCAGTTCAAATATTTTTAAATTTTCACTTGAGACTGATTTGCCGTTTTCCCGATTCACCAAATGCAACTGGTTCTCAATCGGCTGCCGGTCGTCCTTTTTATTGAAGATAATTCGTGAATTCGTGGCGATAAAATAAAAATTCTCCTGAATCGCATTTTCTACGATATATTCCACGAGATAAATCCCCGATGGAAGTGGTTTTATCTCCAAAGAAGTTTTGTGCGTTTTATAATCCTTTAAATCCTGAAGATCGAAAGTCTCTTTCCGAACCAGCGATTTTTTCACGGCGGAAAAAAGTGTTTTCTCGTACGGGTTCGCCACGTATTTCAGGAAATTCTGCTCCTCGCCTTTCACTTCGTAAATATTCAGGGAAAATTTCGACACATTTTTTGCATCTGCAACGACATGAATGGGAAGATTCGACTGCGTGTGCGTTTCGTAATGAATCGTCAGATTTGGGTTCGTAATTGAGTTTTCCTGATTGGTAATATTGTTCAGAAATTTAGATTTCGGAAATTCCTTCTTTGCGCGGTACGCCCACATCAAAGCAGTTTTAAAGTCTTCTTTTTCAGTATAAATAGCGATGATGTCTTCGATGATCTTCACTTTATAATCACCATCGTTACTTTGATCTTCTACGAGTTTTTGCAGTTGTTCCAGGCGGTTTTTGCAGTTGATAAACGCACATTCATCATTGAGTTTTTGATGCTGAAAATAAAGTTTTGCGTTTCCGCTGTTTTTTGAAATGATTTTGTTGTACAACATCGAAATCTTGAGCTGATTAACTTTTAATTCATTCGGCGTGAAAAGCTGAATATTACTTAGGAAATTGATTTCCTTCATCGCATCCCAGTCGAATAAGGTGGGGAAATACTCCAAATCTTCTGTTCGGTCGAAAATTGCTATGTATTTCGACATTTGAATTTTTTGCAACGCTGCCGCTTTTAAATCTAAATCGAAAAAATGTTTTGTTAAGTAGTTTTTAAAATCCAGTTTCGACCACGTTTCGATTTCCGTGAAGTCTTCTCCGTTAGAGAGCGTTTGAGTGCGGATATTTATGCGCTGATTAATCCGCCAGTGATTTTGACTGTAATAGTCGTTGAAAAATTCGCCCAACAAAACCTCATACAGCAACTTATCGTCGCCTTTCAATTGAGATTCCACACCGCTTAACTTCTTGAAAAACTTGCTCCCAGCATCATTTTTCGTGTCGTCCTGTGTTCGGTTTACAATACTGAATTCCGCCTTGAGGGATCGAATGAGCTGAACCGCGTTGTCTTCTTTCATAGCGTGGTTTTGGATTTCTAAAATTAAAGGGAGATTGGATTTGAATTTTCCGGTTTTATAGTTTTCGGCGACTTTCTTCCACTGCTCGTCGTAATATTTTTGCGCGAAAATGGTGGTACAGGCAAAGAACAAAAAGAGGATGGCAAAAATTTTATTTTTCATAGATTTGTTTTCTCGTTAAAAACCTCGGAGGTTTTGACAGCCACTGAGGTTTGTTGTTATGAACAGCTTAAATTTACTAAAAAAATACATCATCGACAGCCAGATTTTCGTTTCCGTGATGGGAACTTTTTTTGCTGTCTTTTTTATGTTTGAGCAGGACACCATCAAAACTCCGACCATCGCCCTGATTTTTATAACGTATTTTAGCGGTTACCTCTACACGAAATATCAAAATACGGGGAAACTCTTTTATAAAATTCTAATTTTTAATACGGTTTCGGGAATTATTTCTGTTTTGTTGATCATTAATAATCATAATGAATACCGGCTGTTAAAGTGGTTCATCATCGTGGTTCTGGGGCTTTTATACGACAGTTCTTTTCTGAAATTTTTTGTGCGTAAAATTCCGCTCTTTAAAATATTTTACGTCGGATTGACCTGGGCTTTAATTAATTCGTGGCTGATCTTACCGGAATTTAATTCGGAAATCTTTTGGATCAGTTGGCTTTTTATCACGGCGCTGGTTTTACCCTTCGATATTCGCGACATGGAATCCGATACCGTGGTAACTTTTCCGCGGTTAATTGGCGTTCAGAACACGAAATACTTCGCTTATCTGCTGGTTTTTATCAGTTTAATGCTTTCCGTCCTTTATTTAAAAACGCCTTTTTCAACTGCCTTTTTCATCACCTCAATTTTTACGTTCTTCCTTATTTATTTCTCCGACAATTCCAACAAAGATTCTTATTTTTCTTTTTGGGTCGAAGGTTGTTCGGGTCTGCCGTTTTTAATTATCATTTTAATGAAGTATTTTTGACGAATGATTATCCGAAAGCTCTCGCTCCTCAATTTTAAAAACCACGATGAAAGAAATTTCGATTTTTCTCCGCAGATCAATTGTTTCGTGGGGAATAATGGCGTGGGAAAAACCAATATTTTAGATGCGCTGCACTATTTATCGGTGGCGAAAAGCTTTCTCGGAAATACCGATTTAAATAACATCAAAGAGAACGAAGATTTTTTCACGGTTGAAGGCCATATTTTCAACGGGGAAAAAGTGGATATTATTAAAGTTCAGCAACCGAAAGACACGAAGAAAATCCTCAAGAAAAACGATAAATCGTACGATCGAATTGCGGATCACATCGGCTTTTTGCCCAGCGTGATTATTTCGCCCTACGATTCCAATTTAATTTCGGACTCCGGGGAAAGCCGGCGGAAATTTCTGGATTCGATGATTTCCCAAACCGATTCCGATTATCTTTTTAATTTAATTCAGTACCAAAAAACAGTGCAGCAGCGGAATGCGCTGTTGAAAAGTTTCGCAAAAAACCGCTATTTCGACGGCGATAATCTGGAAATTTACAACGAACCTCTAATTAAATTCGGCACCAAAATTTTTCTGAAACGACAGAAATTTACGAATTCTATTTTGCCTTTAATTCAAAGTTATTACGAAATCATCTCGAAAGGCAACGAAAAAGTAACAGTCAATTATCAGTCGGATCTGCAGGAAGAATTTGATGAAAATCAGCCCGATCAAAAATTCAGGAATCTTCTCAACCAAAATCTGGATAGAGACCGCATGCTTACTTACACTTCGAAAGGCGTTCACAAAGACGATCTTCTATTTGAGATGAACGGAAATTCCCTTAAAAAAATAGGCAGTCAGGGACAGCAAAAATCTTTTTTAATCGCGTTGAAGCTTTCGCAAATGAACAGAATTAAAGAACTGACGGGAAAAACGCCCATTCTTTTGCTCGATGATATTTTCGATAAATTAGACGATTCCAGAGTTTCGCAACTCATCGAACTGGTGAATCAGGAACATTTCGGACAAATATTTATCACGGATACGAGTAAAGAACGCACGGAAAATGTGGTGAAAAGAATTAATGAAGAAAGTAAGATATTTGAATTGTGATGAAAAAAAAAGGGAATTTCAATCTTCCGAACTCGTGAAATCTTTCGCGCACCTTTATGGTTTCGAAGATAAATTACTGGCTTTCGAAGTGAAGGATTTTTTGCACGATTATCTGAACGATGCACTTTTCAACGAAATCGAATCGGTAAATCTCAACAGAAAAGTTTTAGAAATAAAAATAAAATCGCCGTTGCTGAAGAACGACTTCCGAATGCGGAAGACTTTTTTTCTTAATAAATTTAAAGAACAATTCCCGGACGCGGATTTTAGCGATCTTCAGATTTTGTAATTACCGTATTGTCCACCATTTCCTTCGTGCTGATATCTAAAGTTTGGGACCGAATAGGCAGAAAAAAGCGGAACGGATTCTTCAGGAAATACCGGAAAATTTCTTTGTAAATTTCTTGCACTTCCCCAAAGTTCACCTTCCGCGAGCGGAAAGCGAGGATCATCGACAAACCAAAACTGACGGCGAAATTAAAAAATCCGATGATAAAAACCGTCGTAACCGAAATCCAAACCGTGTACGGATCGACCTCAAAACCTTTTCCGTAAAAACCTAACGCGATATTTCCTGCCGCAAAAGTAATGTGGCGAATATCGAGATCGAGGCCCAAAAACAACCCAATCGGACCAGTGACGCCCAGGAAAACCCCAAACCATAAATTCGACATAATCCCAGGCCAGTTTCGCGCGTAATACCCGGAAATCCTTTTCGCAGTCTGTTTGCCTAAAAAATAATTCAGAAAAGGGTTTTTCGCAATTCTTTTCGGAATGTGGTAAAAGACAGAACTGTTCGCAACATTTCCGGAGATAATACCGGAAATAAAAAGAAAAAATCCCGCGATACAGGCGTGCAGAATGGCTTTCGACTGAAAGGGATTATGATCCATTAGAAGTTTTGTTGATCTTTCGGCGGCAAAATTCTGCTGAAACAAAACATCCAGACCATAAATCAACGCTAAAGCCACCGGGAAAGCCAGGGCCACATTTCCCATGAACGCAATAAATTGTGTCCGGAATAGCTTGGAAACCAAATGCGCAAAATCGACATAATTTTTCTGCGTGTTCTCGCCCTCCGAAAGCACTTTCGCCATCGTGGCGGCAGTCATCGCCGGCTGTTTCGTTGCCAGCGTAAAATTCATCAGATAAATCATGATGAAGCCCATCGCGTAATTGAAAGAATACAAAATTGCATGAGAAAAGTCGCTGCCTTCCAAAGAGCCGAAAAACAGTTTCAGGACGACCAAACATCCCACGATTATCCCGCCACCACTCGCTTTCAAAAACATTTTCAGATAATCTCTGCGTGTAGAAGTGATGTAATGCGTGCCGGTTTCCGCCGTGTGGTTTGTAATAAGGTGCGACATTAATGTGGTGCTGTCTAAAACGAGATCCCGGATATTTGTTTTGTGTGATTTATATTCCAAAATATCGAAGAAGAGCTGCTTGCATTTCACAACCACATCTTCTTCCGCATCAATTACCATCACCGCCAAAATCTTGTTCATACGGTCCAGCTGCTGCCGTATCTTAATTAACGATTGATTAATCTTACCCGAAATGCCGTATTTCGCGGAATTTTTAAAGGCTAAATTCACGAAATCCAAACCTTGCTGCAGATAAACTTTGATCTGTTTATAATGCACATCTTTGGACGTGAGCGTGAAGTCCGGATTGGTTTTGTAATTTTCGTTCAGGATGTCGAGTTCGTTTTGAAGCGCTAAAAACGGATTGTCAAAATTGCGGTATTCCGGCGCCATGTTCACCACTTCCACATCCATAGCATTTCCGATAATGCGCCACGCCAAGATATTCATTGAAAAAAGAAGTTCTAACTTCACTTCCGGATTCATGATGAAATCATCGATGCCGAGCAATTGGAAAAACTCCGTCAGCTCTTCGTCAGGAATGTTTTTAAAATAATTGAGATCTCTCACGGGCCGTACGGAGGCTGTATCTACCAAAAACCAGATCGTGTTTTCGTTTTCGACGGCAGGCAAAATTTTGTTGAGAAGCCGTTTTTTAAATTCGGCAAAGAAAGCATTCTCCGATAAAATATTGGCTTCGGTAAGGGATAAATTGAAAGGTTTTCCGCCAAAAATATTTTTAATGTAGTAGCCGAAATTCTGCGTGAGGGATTCGTTTTCCCGCAAAAAGCGAAGAATATTTCCAAAGTCACTTTCGTGCAGATTCCGGATCAGTTCAGAAAGGGGCTCCAGCGATTTCGTCTCGTTTCGGAAACTGAAATACTGGGAAAGTACTGCGGTAAAACCTGCCTTTTTTCGGGTGCTGAATGCCATAATTGCGACAAAGATAATTTATTTCATTGTCACATTGTTCATTTGGCGCAAAATCCAGTTGTGCTTTTTATTCAGGTAAGGCGTGGGATTTTTGGGGTCGTATTTTTGGGGATTTGGCAAGATGGTCGCAATCCACGCCGCCTCGCTTTTCGTCAGGTTTTTGGAACTTTTGTTGAAATAATATTCTGAGGCCGCTTCTACGCCGAAAACGCCGCGACCCATTTCGATGGAATTTAAATAGCGTTCTAAAATAACATCTTTACCCCAAACCAACTCGATAATAAACGTATAAAAAGCTTCCAAACCTTTACGGAGGTAACTTCTGCCCTGCCATAGAAAAATATTTTTGGCCGTTTGCTGAGAAATCGTACTGCCGCCGCGCAGTTTTTTGCCTTTCTCGTTGCTTTTCATGGCTTTTTGGATGGCTTTATAATCGAAACCGTTGTGGTTGTAAAAGCTTTGATCTTCGGCGGCGATGACGGCTTTTTTCACGTTGGTTCCCATTTCGTCGTAAGAAATATAATCTCTTTTCAGCTTTCCGTATTCCATTAAACCGCCAATCTGCGTAAGTGTAACGGGCGGATTAAAAAATTTCCCCCACACAATAAAAAGAATATTGGCCAGAATAACAATATAAATAAGCTTTTTAATTTTCTTCCACATAATTGGAGCAAGGTTGATTTTGAGGTGCAAAAATAGAAATATATTTTACTTCAGTTCCTTCAGATATGTTAAATTATAATTGGGCAGAAGTTCGGAATGAAAAATTTTGATATAATCTTTCAGCACAAGATCAGCACGCACGACGCCGCTTTCAAAATAATCATTGGATTTTGCCCTTTCTTTTCCCGTCACCGTGTACAATTTGCCTTTGTTGAAGATGTTCATTTTGGTATAATTGGGATTAATTTGAAGAAGTTCTTTTTTGGCCTGATGGTTTCCCACGTTAATCCAGTATTCCGCATGTTGAGCTTTGGCATACACTTCTTCGAAACTCATAGGAACAGCTTTAGACTCGGGATTTTCTGAATTGATATATTTTCCGTTGGCATCAGCGATGAATTGGGCAAGATTTGTTTTTCCGCCCGGCAGAAACCATTGGTTGCCGTACATTTCATTGGCTAAGACAACGGGTTTAGATTTGGATTTTGAAGCCAAATTTTTTAAGGAATCGTAACTATTTTGAATTGTAGTGAAGCTTTCTTCTGCCCTTTCTTTTGCGTTAAAGAGTTTGCCGAACACCAGTAGGTATTTTGATTTTTCCAGCGGATCCTGCTCCAGGTATTCGTCCAGGAAAATAATTTCGATGCCGTTTTTTCGGATCAGATCATACGTATTGTCGAAGCTGGCGATGTAATTCGTAAAAATAACATCGGGTTGTAAAGCAAGGATTTTTTCCAGATCATATTTCTGCTCGTTGCCGACATTTTGAATTTTTTCATCATCGATTAACTGATGAATTTTATTAGAGAAAACGTATTCGGGACTCGATATTCCGATGATGGTACTTTCCAAACCCAATTCCGTAAAATAACCGACCAAACTCGCGTTGAGAAGAATGACTTTTTTATAAGGCAATTTTGAAGTCGGAATGTCGTTCGTAAATTTCCCGGATTTAAGTTGCAGAAGGTTGCCCTCGCTTTTGTACTGAACATTTTGAGAAATTTTTTCCCAGTTTGTCTGGACCGGATGATTTTCCTTTTTGCAGGAAAAAAGAATAAAAAACGATAAAAAAGTAAAAAAAGTAAGTTTCATTTTTGAAGGGAATAAAAAAGTGTTATATTTGCAGACCTAAAAAAAAGGCCTCGTGGCGCAACTGAATAGCGCACTTGATTACGGCTCAAGAGGTTACTGGTTTGAATCCAGTCGAGGTCACAAAAATCTTGCGTTTCGCAAGATTTTTTTTTATTTCTCCAAAAGCAGCGAAACCCATTCCTCACGTTGCAGTTTCTTCTTTAACGTTAATTTTTGCGCCGTGCAGACCTCCAGAATATCGTCGACATCGAAAAAGCACAAGCCGGAAAGAAGAAGTTTTCCACCCTCATTCAGCACCGAAACGTAAGTTGGAATGTCGGAAATCAAAATATTGCGGTTGATGTTGGCTAAAATAATATCGAAATTCTCTGAGCCTAAATTCTCGGCCGTGCCTTGTGAAATTTCAAGTTTTACGTTATTTCGCGCGGCGTTTTCGATTGAATTTTCTACAGACCATTCGTCAATATCGATGGCGACGGTTTTTCCCGCGCCCTGTTGTTTCGCAAAAATGGCCAGAACGGAAGTTCCGCAACCCATGTCGAGAACGGATTTATTTTGAAAATCCAGATCGAGCATTTGCTGGATCATGAGATAAGTTGTGGCGTGGTGGCCGGTTCCGAAAGACATTTTCGGCTGAATAATTATTTCGTGCGGCAGATTTTGATTTTCGTGGAATTCGGCGCGGATGGAAACTTTGCCTTCAATGTTGATGGGCGAAAAGTTTTTTTCCCACTCTTCATTCCAGTTGATGTTGGGCATTTCCTGAAAAGAATAGGAAATCTTAATGTCGGGATTTTGGAGAAGATGCAGTGCTTTAAGATCTTCTTCTTTGAATAAATCTTTCTGAATGTAGGCTAAAATCCCGTCGTGTTCCTCCGTAAAACTGTCGAAACCGATTTCGATGAGTTCTGCCATCAAAATTTCGTTCCAGGGTTGAAGAGGCTCTATTTTAAAATTAAATTCGAGGTATTTGTTCATGCTTGTCTTTTGTGCAAAAATAGGATTTTAAAAGTTGTTTTACCCACTGCTTCAGTTTCTACTGATATATGATTTCTTTCTTTTTGACTTAAAATTTCATTTGGTGGGTTTTCGCCCGCGGATTCCAAAGATTTTCCCGGATGGTTGTGGTTTTAGCGGGCGTTGCTTTTTAAAACGAACTGCGCCCCGACCTGAGTGGAGCTCTTTTGCCGAAGCGCAGCGCAGGCAAAAAAGCGGGAACGAAGGGCGGAAATGTGCGCCCAAAAAAAAATCAGGGTTTATGAAAAATGCGACGGAAAGGCGTCTTCGGGTTTTTGCCGGAAAATATTGAGTAAAATCCAGGATTTCAGGAAGCCGTATCCGTAGGAAAACATCTGTATATAGGTGGAAATAATGGCCATCGCAGCGATGCTGATGTTCCTGGTTTGCGCCAGCGCGTGGAAAAAAACACTGAAGGTATAAAGGCCGTAAAATCCTAAAATGAGGCCCTTTTGGTAGAGAAAATATTCTAAAAATCCCAGGACGTAGCCGAGTAAAAAAAGAGAGGGAAAGGCGAATGAAATCTTAACGTATTTTGGATGGCGCTGGTTTAAAATGGGTCGCGCGCACCCGAACTGATAGACCTGTCTGGAAAACTTACCAAAATCTACGCGCCGCTTATGAAAGACCCCAATATCATCGAAAAATGCCGTCGTGAAGCCGTTCTCCCAAAGTTTCATGGAAAGATCGGGATCTTCGCCAATGCGCATTTCGGAGAAGCCGCCCACTTTCTCGAAGGCGGCTCTCCGCACGCCCATGTTGAAACTGCGCGGCTGAAATTTGGTTACGGCTTTTTTGCTACCGCGGATGCCGCCCGTGGTAAAAACGGAGGTCATGGAATAGGATATGGCTTTCTGCATGAGGTTGAAACCTTTGTGCGCTTTGTCGGCGCCACCAAAAGCGTCGCAGGGAATTGCCGCAAGGTTTTTTCTGATGTTTTGAATATAATCGCTTTCTACGATCACATCGGAATCGACGAAAACAAGCCAGTCGTTTTTTGCTCTGCGGGCACCATAGTTTCGGGATAAGCCGGGACCGGAATTATCTTTCCGGAAAAATTCGATGTTTAGACTTTGCTGAAACAGGTCCGCGGTCGGCCTTAAGTTGATTATGGAACCATCGTCGACAATAATCACCTCGAAATCTTTATCGGTTTGTCGCGATAAGGAATTAAGCAATTCGAAAAGTTCTTCTTTCCGGTTGTAAATGGCGATGATGACGGAGATGGTACTCAATTCGATGATATGTTGATTTGAAGATGTGATGATTTGCCTGAATTTTGAAATTAGCACATCAACATATTAGCAAATTATTTATTTTCAAGTTTATGAATTTTCTTCGTGCCTTCATACATTTCATACTGCATAAAACGGCATTCCAATTTTCCGTTGTAGAGTTTTATTTTTCGCGACGGCCGCAAACCGATCTTTTTCATAGAATCCAGGTCGGAAGAAATAAGCCAGGCTAAAGTGTTGGGATAATTTTTCTTGAAGGTGTCGCCTATCTTTTTGTAGAATTCGTCGTCATTAATTTCAATTCTTTCGTCGTAAGGCGGATTGAAAACCATGAGCAGCGGAAACAATTCTTTTTTAGAGTCGAAAAAATCCTGCGTTTTCACTTCGATAACATCTGCCATATCTGCGGCTTCAATATTGATTCGCGAGGCGTGAAGCATGTCGGAATCGATGTCGTAACCCACAATTTTTCCGGTGAATTCGCGAACGCGGTTCAACCGCACTTCCTTGATGGTGTTGAATAGTTCTGCATCGTAATTCAGCCAGTTTTGGAAGCCAAAATTCCGGCGGAAGGTTTGGGCGGGCAAATCCATGGCAATCATGGCGGCTTCAATCAGCAATGTGCCAGATCCGCACATGGGATCGAGGAAATTCCCTTTTCCGTCCCAACCTGCAAGCTGGAGCATTCCGGACGCAAGAACTTCGTTGATTGGCGCTTCGCCCTGCTCTTTTCTGTACCCTCTTTTAAATAAAGGATCGCCGGAAGAATCGAGGGAAATGGTAACAAGTTCGCGGTCAATATGAAGATGAAATTTAACGTCGGGGTTCTGCGTATCGACGCTGGGTCTTTTTCTAAATTTGAAATTGAAATAATCCGCAATCGCGTCTTTCATTTTCAAAGAAATAAATTGCGAATGGTTAAATCTTTCGGAATAAATCGTCGTATCAATGGCGAAAGTCTGGTTCACCGTCATGTATTCATCCCACGGAAAAGCAAAAAGTTTATCGTAAAAACGATTCTCATCCCAGGCTTTAAAGGTGAGCAGCGGCACAAGAATTTTCAGCGCAGTACGGGCAGAATAATTTATTTTATAAAGAAAACCCAGATCGCCTTCACAGTTAACGGCGCGGTTTTTCACTTCGACGTTGGCGCCGCCAAGTTTCCGAATTTCCTCTGCTAAAATTTCCTCGAGGCCGAAAAATGTCTTGATCTGTATTTTTAAGTTGTCTGTATCCATAGTCTGGTATTGGTTTTCTGCATTTGTGGTGCAAAAAAGCTGTTTGTAAGTTGTTCAGTTATTTCCGCAAATTTAGTTATTTTTGCACAATGGCATGGTTCGAAACTTGGTTTGATACTCCTTATTATCACATTCTCTATAAAGACAGAGATTTTGCAGAAGCAGAAAAATTTATCACCTTATTAATCAATCATTTAAACATTCCGAAAGATTCAAAAATAATCGACCTCGCCTGCGGAAAAGGACGGCATTCCGTTTATCTGAATGAAATGGGCTATGATGTTTTGGGACTGGATTTATCCAAAGAAAGTATTTTGCACAACAAACCGTTGGAAAATTCGACGCTGAAATTTAAAGTTCACGATATGCGACAGGAGATTTTTCCACAAATCTCGGCAGAAAAAGTGGAAGGTGTTTTCAATCTCTTTACAAGTTTTGGCTATTTTGATGATGAAAATGACGACCGAAAGGTTTTTCAATCCATTTCAAATGTAGTAAAAGAGGAAGGTTATTTTGTTTTGGATTTTCTAAATGCTAAAAAAGTGGAGAACACCCTAGTTCCGGAATATACCACGACGAAAAGTGACATAGATTTTCACATTAAAAAACGAATTGAAGACCAAAACATCATCAAGGATATTAACTTTGCGGATCGGGGCAGGAAATATCATTTTTTTGAGAAAGTTAAACTCCACACTTTAGAAGAAATTGCTGCTTATGGCGATGAATTTGGTTTCGAGAGCATTCAGGTTTTTGGCAATTATCAACTGGAAGCCTTCGACCTGGAAAATTCGCCGCGCTGCATCACCGTTTTCCGAAAAAAACATTCAGTATAAAAAAGAAGGATTATGATTATTACCTTATTGATTTTGAGCGTTTTGATCGGCGTTTCCCTCGGGAAATATTTGGGTGGGCGCGAGAAATTCGCAAAAAACCTCTTGATCGTTAGTGCCGGATTTCTTATCACCATCTGTTTAAATGAGGTTTTTCCAGAAGTGTATTCGGGAGAAAATCATAATATTGGGCTGTGGGTTATTGGCGGTGTTTTGCTGCAAATGTTGCTCGAAAATTTAACGAAAGGTTTTGAACACGGCCACTTTCATCATCATACGGAAGGGAAAAATATCCTTCCGCTGGCTTTAATGGTGGGACTTTTCATCCATGCATTTCTGGAGGGAATTCCTCTTGCCAACGAAGAGGAAATTTTAACGCCTTATCTCACGGGAATTCTTGTACACAATATTCCAATTTCCTTTATCCTGGGTGCGTTTTTGGTGAAAAATAACAAATTTTCCGCGTCTTCTGTTTTAATTATCGCAATTTTCGCCTTAGCATCGCCCTTTGGATTGGTGCTGGGTAAATATTTTAATCCTAATCTGGAAGTTTATTTTCTGGCTTTAGTAGGAGGAATTTTTCTTCACATCTCTTCCGTAATCATCTTCGAAAGCAATAAAAATCACAATGTAGACTGGAAAAAAATGGGTTTGGTTACGTTGGGCGTTTTGCTGGCCATGACAAGCCATCTCTTTCATCAGCATTAAAAAACATCGCATAAAAAAACTCCGAATTTCTTCGGAGCTTTTTTTGATGCTTTTGAAAATTAAAATTTCCAGCCTAAAGTGATAAAGAAATTATCTTTCTTGTTTTTAACATTCGATACGATGGCTGCATCTGAATTGACGATATACTGATTCGAAAAATACCCTGTATTTGCATCGGATGAACCTTGTAAAAATGGGCTCTTATATTCTGAACTTACGTTTTGGTACGCGGCATCAATATAAAATGATTTAAAATCATATCCAATCCCGGCACCAATAGTATTACTTTTGCCGGCATATAGATTGTCGTATGTGCTGTTTGACGAAGCACCACTGTCTGAAACGGAATTAATACCGGCGGCATCAAACGGATTTGAAGAGAAGCCGTAACCACCTCTCAAACGAAAATCGCTGAATCTGTATTCTGCGCCGACTTTAACCTCTGAAATATTTTTTGAACTGTCAGAGAAAAAGTTATTCAATTCAGTTTCGGCAGGGCCGTATACTTTGTATTTGGATTTCGTAATTCCTAACGTATAATCAACGTTGATCGCAAAATTTTTACTGGCAACATATGCAGCACTCACAGTAGCTTTCATCGGTGAAGAAAGTCTGCGGTCTTCAGTATAAGTGCCATCCACAGGATTTTCGTATTCGCTGTAAATGCGGGAAATATTCCACCAGGTAGGTGTTTCAAGGGATGCGCCTAACCTGAATTCAGGACTAATTTTTCCGATAATCCCAACCGACGCAGAAAATCCACTGGAAGATTCGGAGAACGGTGTATACTGCTTGTTGTAAGTATCTGTATTATTGGAATTATCCGTAAACGCCGCGGTATCATACTGGTCTAAAACTGCATTGTGAAAGTTTAAACCTGCCCCTACATAAATTCTGTTATCGTAATTTCCACCTACACCGATTTGGGTTTTAGATAGATTACCGAAACGATTGTAGGCGTGTCCTGCAAAGGAAAGTTCATCCAAAAGAACACCATCCGCATCGTTAATTTCATAAATAATATTATTACCTGGAGTTTCCGAATAATCATCCAACGATTTATTAGAATAATTAACGGCTACATTGACAAATTTCCAGGCTGACGACGGATTCATTTGGAAGGCAGCGATTCCGCCCGTGTTTCCCAAATCGGTATTATTTATTTTATAATCAAGCGTTTTACCCGCGTAAGAGGTCGTATTTTTGTTGCTTTCGATAAATAATGTACCCGAAACCTCACTTGCAATACTAACTCCGATTCCCGCCGGATTCGAGTTTAAGACCGACGCGTCCCCTCCTAGCGCACCAATGGAACCAGCCATCGCATTGAATTTGGAAGAACCGTTTATTGATGAATTTGAATAAACCTCCGTTGTGTTTTTAATGGTTGAAACGTCTTGTGCATTCGCAAAATAAGCAACAGATAAGCTTAAAACCGTTAAAGAATTTTTGATCATTTTCTATAATTGTATAAAGTTTTAATATTATCTTCTAAACCCGCCGCCGCCTGAAGATCTGGTTGAACCTGAGTTTGTTGATCCCCCGCTGTTAAAGCCGCCACCAGAACCACCGGATCTAAAGCCACCATTATCATAGCTTCGGGTTCTTGGTTGCTCGTAACGTGGGGTCATTTGTCTCGGACTTGTTTGTCTGGGTTGAGAATCAGTTCTAAAACGAGGCTCTGTACTTCTTTGCGGCGTATTATAGCGTGGGTTGGACTGACTGTTCATTCGTGGATTATCACTTCTAAAGCCCGAGTTTGTGGTATTCGAATTTCTCACACTTGAACTTTTTGATGAATTTCTAAACGCCCCATCACTGCCGCTTCTTTTATAATTGAAACCTCCGTTATACGTGTTGTAACCATTTCCGTTGTAGCTTCCATAGTAAGGATTATATCCGTAATAAGGATTATAACCATAATAAGGATTGTAGCTGTAATAAGGGCTATAATATCCATAAGGGCTGTAATATCCGTACCATGAATTGTAACCCCAAGGATCATAAAGTCCGTACCCAAAAGGAGATCCCCATCCAAAAGTCATCCCGAAACCAAAGCCGGAGTAAAATCCATAAGGATATCCCCAGAAATCATTGTAATACGTATCGGTGCCAGTGTAATTTCCCCAGTCAGAATTTTGATTGTCATTCCAGTTCTGATTCCTGTTGTTAGAGTTTAGATATTTGTTATCACTGTCTGTCGCCTGATAATCATAATAATCCCCTACTCGGTTTCCGCTGTTCATGGCAACGCCTTCCGGTAAAGTATCAGTGTTCGGATCATAATAAACTCCGTCTGTCTCGCTGTAACCTCCCATTTGAGCGCCGCAGGACATTAGCAGTAAACCGCCTGCGATTGCTAAAACCTTGGTAGATGTAAGCGAATTAAGTAAATTTTTATAAGTAATTTTTTCCATGATAGGTGAAAAGTTTAAATTGATTTATATTTGCAATTGTTACCAAAATTATACCATTAACATTGTATAAATTTTGAGTAAAATTAAGCATTTTAGATTAGATTCAAAGCGCAGGTATAAGTTAAATCAATACGAAAAAAAATAAAAAATAGCATGGCAAAATTGACCTCAAGAGCTGAAGATTATAGCAAATGGTATAATGAACTGGTAGTAAAAGCGGATCTGGCAGAAAATTCCGGGGTGCGGGGCTGCATGGTAATCAAGCCATACGGATATGCCATCTGGGAAAAAATGCGCGATGAAATGGATAGAAAATTTAAAGAAACCGGTCACGAAAATGCTTACTTCCCAATCTTTATCCCAAAAAGTCTGTTTGAAGCCGAAGAAAAAAATGCCGAAGGTTTTGCAAAAGAATGTGCTGTTGTAACCCATTACCGTTTAAAATCCGATCCGGATAACCCGGGGAAACTAATCGTTGATCCCGATGCGAAACTGGAAGAAGAGCTAATTGTTCGTCCAACGTCGGAAGCTATTATATGGAACACCTACAAAAACTGGGTGCAGTCTTACCGTGATTTGCCAATCTTAATCAACCAGTGGGCAAATGTAGTTAGGTGGGAAATGAGAACGCGCTTATTTCTGCGAACGGCAGAATTTCTTTGGCAGGAAGGCCACACCGCTCATGCAACGAAAGCGGAGGCCGTAGAGGAAACCGAAAAAATGATTAACGTTTATGCAGAATTTGCCGAAAATTTTATGGCAATTCCAGTGATTCGGGGAACCAAAACCGAATCAGAAAGATTTGCCGGAGCCGACGAAACGTACTGTATTGAAGCACTCATGCAGGATGGGAAAGCCCTTCAGGCGGGAACATCTCACTTTTTAGGGCAAAATTTTGGTAAAGCTTTCGATGTTAAATTCACGAATAAAGAAGGTAAAATAGAGCACGCCTGGGGAACCTCCTGGGGAACTTCCACCCGTTTGATCGGTGGCTTAATTATGACGCATTCTGACGATCTGGGTCTCGTTTTGCCGCCAAGTTTAGCACCAATTCAGGTGGTAATTGTCCCCATTTTTAAAGGCGACGAGCAATTTGAACAGGTGAGTAAAGTCGCAGTCGACCTTCAAACTAAATTAAAAGCTAAAGGAATTTCAGTAAAGTACGACAACAAAACCGAAAATAAGCCCGGTTGGAAGTTTGCGGAGTATGAATTAAAAGGCGTACCAATCCGTGTCGCCATTGGCGCGAGAGATTTGGAAAATGGCACGGTCGAAATTGCCAGACGTGATAATCTCACGAAGGAAACTCAGCCTTTGGAAAATATTGAGGTTTATATTGAAAATCTTCTTCAGACGATACAAAAAGATATTTACCAGAAAGCGCTTGATTATCGTGATCAACACATTACCGAAGTAGATTCGTACGAAGAATTTAAAAAAGTTCTGGAAGAAAAAGGCGGCTTTATTTCTGCCCACTGGGACGGAACTGCGGAAGAAGAGGAAAAGATCAAGAATGAAACAAAAGCAACCATCCGCTGTATTCCGTTAGATAATATACAGGAAGAAGGTATTTCTCTAATCTCCGGTAAAACTTCAAAACAGCGCGTCATTTTCGCGAAGGCATATTAATAAAATTACAAGGTTTCCGTTGCATTAAAAACGTTAATTTAAATATAAATAAGGTTATATCTTTATTTGTGGACAAATATTTGTATACATTTATTATTAAGTTAAACTTTTAAATAAACTATTATGTCACTAAACATCATCGACCTTATCAAAGGACAGTTGGGTCCTGCTCTCGTATCCCAGGCTGCATCGCAGTTAGGCGAAAGCGAATCTGCGATTTCAAAAGCAATCAGTGGATTACTTCCTGCCGTAGTAGGCGGATTAGCGAACAACGCAGATAAACCAGGAGTTTTAGATTCCATTACAGGCGCTACCTCCGGTGGGATACTTGGAAATTTATTAGGGGATGCCTCTAACAATCCCATGATTTCAACTGTTCTAGCTTCCATTTTTGGCGACAAGATTGGAGGATTAGTTAATTCGGTCTCAAGTTTTGCGGGCGTGAGTAATTCATCATCCAATTCATTGTTGAACATGGTTGCTGGTGCAGCTTTAGGATCGATCGGAAAATATGCTGCCGACAACAAGTTGGGTAATGATGGCGTGAAAAATCTTTTAGAAGATCAGAAAGGAATTGTTTCCACCTTAATGCCCGCAGGGTTATCCTTGGCCTCCTTAGGTTTAGGAAGCATGGGAAGCACAAGCATGGATGTTCCGACGGAAAATGTAAAAGTAACATCTTACGACGAGCCTAAAATTGAAGTGAACAGAGGCGGCAATACCCATGTAAATGTCGATAAAGTTGATGATGCCGACGGCGCCGGTTCCATTTGGAAATGGTTGTTACCACTTCTTTTACTCGCGTTGGCAGCTTGGTTTCTTTGGAAACAATGTAACAAACCCGCGGACACCACAACTACAATGACTGATTCTACGGCAATGATGACCGATTCCGCAGCAGTAACAGCTCCCGTAGATTCAGCGATGATGAATACGACTAAAACAGACGAAGATATCGATTTGAATGGTACTGCAATTAAAGGTTATAAAGGTGGAATGGAAGATTCCATGATTTCTTTTCTGAAATCCGGAGCCTACGCCAATGCCGCAGACGATGCTGCCTTGAAAGATAATTGGTACACATTCGATAAAGTTAATTTCAAAATGGGTTCTTCTACGGATTTGGAAGCAGCTTCCCAAGGTCAGTTGGATAATTTATTGGCGATTTTAAAAGCCTATCCAGAAGCGAAGATCAAAATCGGAGGATATACCGATAAAGTTGGCGACGAGGCTGCGAATGTGAAGTTATCCGGCGAAAGAGCGGAGTACATCAAAAAATGGTTATCAGACAAAGGTGTTGGCGCACAGGTTTTAGGTGCTGAAGGGTACGGAAGCAAATTCGCTACCGTTGATGCTTCAGCTTCCGATGCTGAAAGAGCGATTGATAGAAAGATGGCTGTAAGATTTGCTAAATAATCTTTTAAACATTATACCAAATCCCGACTGACGTCGGGATTTTTTTTAGAAAAATTTGCGCATTAGATTAATTTATCTACATTTGTTAGAGTAATCTAACATTCAACAATTATGACTTCAAAATTCCTTTCAAAAGGTTGGAGAAAGGAACGATCTTCCAATTCGCTGCCCGAAGTTTTTTCCAGTATTAACATCCCAAAAGACGCCGGCTTCTGGCGAAAATTAATGGCTTTCGCAGGTCCGGGATTAATGGTGGCCGTGGGCTATATGGATCCCGGCAACTGGGCGACCGACATTGCGGGTGGTGCACGTTTCGGCTATACGCTCCTCTCTGTTATTTTAATTTCAAATCTTTTTGCCATCGTACTTCAGCATCTTTCTCTTAAATTGGGAATCGTTGCGGAACGGGATCTGGCGCAAGCCTGCCGGGATCATTTTAATCCAACCACAAATTTCATTCTATGGATTTTCTGTGAAATCGCCATTGCAGCCTGCGATCTCGCCGAAGTTATCGGTTCCGCCATTGCATTAAATCTGCTTTTTGGCATTCCTTTAACGTGGGGAGTGGTCATCACTATTGTCGATGTTTTTATCATTCTATTTCTTCAGGCAAAAGGCTTCCGCGTCATCGAAAGTATCGTCGCCGGTCTCATTATTGTGATTTTCGGGTGTTTTGCCTACGAAATTATTTTAAGCAAACCAGATGTATTCCCGATTCTTGCAGGGCTGGTTCCGCAAAAAGAAGTCGTTACTAATCCGGCCATGCTTTACATTGGGATCGGTATCCTTGGCGCCACAGTGATGCCGCACAATTTGTACCTGCACAGCAGCATCGTGCAAACAAGAAATTACGACCGCACAACCGAAGGTAAAAAAGAAGCCATTAAATTTGCTACGATAGACAGCACCGTTTCCCTGTTTCTGGCCTTTTTTATCAACGCGGCCATACTAATTGTTGCAGCAGCCACTTTTCACACCACGGGAAACCAAGATGTCGCCGACATTCACGATGCGCATAAAATGCTGGCTCCTATTCTGGGAACAACCTTCGCCAGCATATTCTTCGCAGTAGCCTTACTGGCTTCCGGACAAAACTCTACCCTAACCGGAACTTTGGCGGGACAAATTGTAATGGAAGGTTTTCTGAATATCCGTTTAAAACCTTGGTTGAGAAGGCTTATAACAAGACTTATCGCCGTAATCCCGGCATTGATTGTAACTATAATTTATGGGGAAAAAGGCACTACAGATTTGCTCGTTTTAAGTCAGGTTATTCTTTCCATGCAGTTAAGTTTTGCTGTAATTCCACTCGTCATGTTTACGGGATCTAAACTGAAAATGGGCGAATTTGTAAATAAACTGTGGCTAAAAATTATGGTATGGATTATTGCCGGCATCATCCTAATTTTAAATTTGTACCTTCTTGTTGAAACATTTTTCCCTTCATGAAAAAAATCATAGCAATCCTGCTTCTCGCTTCTTACGGTCTATTTTCAGCGCAGGAAAATATAGAAACGGACCGCCCGGATCAAACAGAATCGGCTGCGCTTGTTCCGAAAAACTATCTTCAAATAGAAAGTGGATTTCTCTATGAAAAAGAAAACGGTGGTGAGAATTTCTCCCATCCAACCATCAATTGGCGGTATGGCGTGAACGATTTTTTTGAAGTTCATTTGGTTACAGAATTCGTAACTGAACACTTTCCCACAGAAAAATCATCAGGTCTTTCGCCCCTTACTTTCGGGCTGAAAGTTAAACTTACAGAGGAAACAAAAGTGCTTCCCAAGATATCCTTTCTCGCGAACTTGCAGACAAGCAAATGGGGTTCAAAAAACTTTCAGACCCCTCATTTAGCTCCCAGTTTCCGCTTCTTATTCCAGAAGACAGTATCCGACAGACTACAACTTGGCTATAATTTAGGTGCAGAATGGAATGGTGAAACTCCCGACGCCGACGGAATTTACACTCTTTCACTCGCTTACGCACTCACAGAAAAGCTTGGGAGCTTTGCAGAGGTTTACGGTTTTATCAATAAGTATGAAAAAGCCGATCACCGCTTTGACGGCGGTTTAACCTATTTAATGACTAAAGATTTGCAGGCCGATCTTTCTGCAGGTATGGGTCTTTCCAAAATATCTCCCGAATATTTTATTTCCGCCGGAATCTCTTACCGTTTTCCTTTAAAATAAACGTTTCTCTGCCGAATTGTCCTAAAATTTTCTTTGGCAAAATCTTTGCCAACTGATGAATATTAAAATAAAATATTATGTCAGAAAATCAGGATATACAGGATGACAAGCTGAATTCGCAGGAAGAATTCACCGAAAACCTTGGCAATGAAAGTGAAGAAACTATGACAGCGGGACCTACGCCGGAAGAACTTTTGGCAGACGAAAAAGACCGTTATATGCGTCTCTTTGCCGAATTTGAAAACTATAAAAAAAGAACGTCCAAAGAAAAAATGGAGTTTTTCCAGTACGCCAATCAGGATATGATGATCTCGATGCTGGGTGTTTTGGATGATTTCGAAAGAGCTTTAAAAGAGATCGCCAAAAACGGCAACGAAGCCGACTTGCAGGGAGTAGAACTGATTTATCAAAAATTTAAAAATAAACTTATCGAAAAAGGACTGAAAGCAATGGAAGTAAATGCCGGCGACGATTTCAATGTAGATTTTCACGAAGCCATTACGCAGATTCCCTCGCCTTCACCGGAGTTGAAAGGTAAAATTGTAGATGTTATCGAAAGTGGATATTTGTTACAGGACAAAGTGATTCGTTTCGCAAAAGTGGTTACCGGAAACTAAAATTTTAATAATAAAAGATAATTGATGATGCATTAATTATCTTTTATCATTTATCAATCATAAAAGGAAAATGTCAAAAAAAGATTATTACGAAGTTTTAGAGATCTCTAAATCTGCCTCGCCCGAGGAAATAAAGAAAGCATACCGAAAAATGGCCATTAAGTTTCACCCCGATAAAAATCCGGGAGACAGTGTGGCGGAGGAGAAATTTAAGGAGGCAGCCGAAGCTTACGAAGTCCTGAGCGACGATAATAAAAAAGCCCGGTACGACCAGTATGGACATGCCGGAATGAGCGGTGCCGGTGGCGGCTTTGGCGGTGGTGGATTCGGTGGCGGAATGAATATGGATGATATTTTCAGCCAGTTCGGAGATATTTTCGGCGGTCATTTTGGTGGCGGCGGCGGTGCTCAAAGACAGCAGATGCGCGGCACCAATCTGCGGGTTAGAATTAAACTGAATCTTGATGATATGGTTAATGGCACGCAGAAAACCATCAAAGTAAAAAAATGAAACTGGCGCCCGGCGCAACTTCAAAAACGTGCTCTACCTGTAACGGAACCGGTGTTCAGGTAAAAGTAATGAATACCATGTTTGGGCAAATGCAGACGCAGACGCACTGTTCAACCTGTCAGGGAATCGGTAAAGTGGCCGATAAAATTCCGGCCGGCGCAAATGCGCAGGGTTTAATTAAAGAGGATGAAGAAGTAACAATTAATATTCCGGCGGGTGCACGAGAGGGCATTCAGCTTAACGTTCGCGGGAAAGGAAATGATGCGCCTTTCGGCGGAACTCCCGGAGATTTGCTCGTGGTAGTTGAAGAGGAAGTAGATGGAACCATTAAACGGGAAGGCGATAACCTGCATCAGGAATTGTATGTCTCTTTTGCGGAAGCCGCTTTGGGTACCAAAAAGAAATTCCTACCGTGGGTGGAAAAGTGAAAATTAAAGTGGACGCGGGAACGCAGTCCGGCAAAATTCTCCGTCTTTCGGGCAAAGGCTTGCCAAGCATCGATAATTATGGAAAAGGTGACATGTTTGTTCACATTAATGTTTGGACGCCTCAAAACCTTACACCTTCTCAAAAAGAGTTTTTCGAAAACCAAATAAAAAACGGCGAAATGCTGGCCGAGCCTTCCGGAAAAGAAAAAACCTTCTTCGATAAAGTTCGGGACCTGTTCAACTAAAAAATTAAAAGAGACTTTTCGGAGTCTCTTTTTTATTTAAAGCACACAAACTCCTAAGTGCTGATACGCTTTTGGCATCGATTTAATATCTATTTAGTTATGAAGAAACTCCTTTTGAATTACCATTTCTGGGCCGTGAGCATTCTCGGACTCATCGTCAATTCCTGTTCCACAAAATATAAAGCCGTCGAAGAAAACGGCGCCAAAAAACTTTATAACGTTAAGTACGGCGACCACCAACAGCAGCGGATGGATGTTTTTTTACCGGCGCAGTACGCTGCAGAAAGTCCTGTTGTAATGATTGTGCATGGCGGCGGATGGAAGTTCGGCCGCAAGGAACATTTAAAAATGATTCAGAATTTTTTATTTAAAAATAATATTCCAAGCATCAACATTGATTATCGCTTGCTTAAAAAAGACGTGTTGTACCGCGAGCAGGTGGAAGACATTTCGAAAGCAGTTGCAAAAAGTAATGAAATGGCCGCGAGTTGGGCAATAAAACCTAATAACTATGTTTTGCTGGGCGAAAGTGCCGGCGGACATTTAGCACTTCTTTACGGCTATCAAAACCCGCAGGCCATCAAGAAACTTATCTCGCTGAGCGGACCGACCGATTTTTATTCGGAAAGATATCAAAGCAGTTCCTATTACAAGCGGTCCAAAGGTATTTTTCAGAAAGTAGTTGGTGATACCTACGAAAATAATGTAGAAGCTTTCAAAGCGGCAAGTCCATTGAATCACGTTTCTAATATTCCGACGCTTATTTTTCAGGGTGACCGGGATTTTCTTGTCAATAAAAACCAAGGTTTGGCGCTGGATTCTGTACTTACATCAAAAAAAATTCCTCATAAATTGGTATTTATGAAGAATTCCGGTCATGTACCGAGATTTGTAAAACGCAAACGCGATTTAATTATTTTCCCTAATATTTTATCATTTATCCATAAGGATATTAACTAGTTCTTTCGGGCTTTTTTTTGCCGAAGAAAAACTTCAGCACCAAAGGCAAGGTGGTAATTAAAACGATTACGAGAATAATCATTTCTAAATGCTTTTTCAAATCGATGCCAAATTGCTCAATAAAAAGTTTATCCAGATAATGGCCCGCAAAGATGAGGATGAAGGACCATAAAAATGCCCCGATCACATTATCGATGAAGAATCTTTTTTTATCCATTTTCACAATACCCGCGACAATTGGCGTAAATGTTCTGACGATGGGTAAAAAACGCGCCATAATTACTGCCAAAGCCCCATGATCTTCGAAAAAATCGTGCGCCTGAAATAAATATTTCTTTTTGAAGAAAAATGAATCTTCTCTTTTATAAAGTGCCGGACCCGCTTTTAAACCAAACCAATACCCAACCTCGTTCCCAATAATGGCCGCAAGCGCAACTGCAGTTGCTAAAATGGTGGTATCTAAAAAATCGCTGCCCGT
This sequence comes from Kaistella sp. 97-N-M2, assembly GCF_021513235.1. Taxonomy (NCBI): domain Bacteria; kingdom Pseudomonadati; phylum Bacteroidota; class Flavobacteriia; order Flavobacteriales; family Weeksellaceae; genus Kaistella; species Kaistella sp. 97-N-M2. The sequence goes on from NZ_CP090976.1 coordinate 268,920, forward strand.
GGAACCGAAAGTTTCTTTCATAATTTCTACTGCATAAATCCCGGAGACAAACAGCAAGCTGTCACCCGGCAGAAAAAAACCGACGAATAAGCCGGTTTCAGCAAAAATAATGAACAAAATGAGCCAAAAACCGCCCATCTGTATATAAAATTCTGGATTCAACAGATCCTTCCAACTTTCAAAATGTCCCATATTCGCAAAGATAATAAAAGCCCGGTTTTGTAAAGATTATTAATTTGTTAAAGTTTGCCAAACTTACAGCGCAAAGTCATCATCTGTAACCGCGGTGCCGTCACCCATTAGAAAGGCTTTCAGGAAAGGAGTCAAATCACCATTCATTACGCCATCAACATCTGAAGTTTCGTACCCCGACCGCACATCTTTTACGAGTTTATACGGATGCATCACATAATTTCGGATTTGGCTGCCCCACTCAATTTTCATCTTGCCGGCTTCAATTTCGTTCCGGGCCTTCATGCGTTCTGCCAGTTCCATTTCATACAAACGGGATTTAAGCAACTGCATGGCTTTCTCCTTATTTTGAAGTTGCGAGCGCGATTCCGAATTCTCGATAATAATTCCCGAAGGCGCGTGGCGAAGACGAACTGCCGTTTCCACCTTATTTACATTTTGTCCGCCTGCACCGCTGGATCGCATGGTTTCAAAAGAAATATCGGCGGGATTAATATTAATTTCGATAGTATCATCAACCAAAGGATATACATAAACCGAGACAAAACTCGTATGGCGTTTCGCGTTCGAATCGAAAGGCGAAATTCTCACCAAACGGTGCACGCCATTTTCTCCACGTAAATATCCGAAGGCAAATTCACCATCAATTTCTAACGTCACCGTCTTAACACCTGCAACCTCGCCTTCCTGATAATTCAGTTCGCGCAATTTGTAGCCCTGCTTTTCTGCCCACATGGTGTACATTCTCATCAGCATCGCGGCCCAGTCGCAGGATTCTGTTCCGCCGGCGCCGGCAGTAATTTGAAGAACTGCAGAAAGTTCATCGCCTTCATTCGACAACATATTTTTGAACTCCAGATCATCCATTTTTTCCAGAAGAAGAGGAAATGACGTTTCGAGTTCTTTTTCGGACTCCGGATCTTCCTTCGCGAAATCAAGGAGCACCTGAATATCTTCAAACCGCGTGAAAATCTCCTCATAATCATTCACCCATTTTTTCTTGGAGCGCAATTGCTTCATGAAAATTTCGGCTTCCTTCGGATGGTCCCAAAATTCCGGAGATAACGTTTTTTCTTCGTCATTGCTGATTTCGATCTGCTTTTTCTCGATTTGCAAAAACTTATATAAATCCTGAATTCGGGACTGTGCTTCTTTAATTTGGTCGCTGTTAATCATACGTTCGCAAAAATACGGAAATTTTTCTTCAACAAAAATCGATTTCAGGCAGGGCAAGTGAATTTTTTAAGTTGAATAAAGCAGTGAAAATTGCCGTATTTAAGGTATTTTTGCCCCATGCAGATTCGCTTTTATTCCTTTTTTCTTTTTCTTTTTTTCTTAAATTTTAAAGCCCAGATTAGCGGTAAGTTCTATCCCGTCTATCGTGTTGTTGATGGCGATACCTTTGTAATTTTGGCAGAAAACAATACAAAACTTAAGATCAGGTTTATTGGGATCGATGCGCCCGAAAGTCGAAATGTCGGTAAAAAGAAGCGGGTTGAGATTTTTGGGATTGAAGCAAAAGCGCATTTACAAAAATATCTTTCTCGCAAAAAAGTGCGTTTGGAGTTCGATATTCAGAAGGTCGATCGGTATGGCAGAACGCTGGCTTACGTCTATCTGGAAAACGGCGTTTTTGTAAATAACGATCTGGTGAAAAAAGGCTATGCGAGCGTCGCTACTTTCCCGCCGAACGTCAAGTTTGTGCATCAGTTTCGGAAAGCTGAAGCAAAAGCGCGAGCAAATAAATTGGGCTTATGGAAGCATTATTGAACTAAATCTGCGAATATTTCCCAAGTTTTGGCGCGAAAAATCGATCCGGTATAAACGAACGATATTTTTCAACCTGCCGCTGAACAGTTTTGCCGAACGTTGACGCAGAAGATAAAAATCCAGGAATTTGCATTCCCGGATTGTGTTCATGTTTTCATTAAAAGAATTTACAGATAAATCTGCTTGTAGTATTCATCTGCCATTCGATCGCTGTTGAATTTCACTTTTACATCATCCATCGCGGTTTGCTGAATTTTTCGCCATTGGTCGGGATTGTCGTAATAAGTGGGAAGAATCTCATTTTCCAGGACATTGTAAAGATTTTCAAGATCAAAATTATCCTGGTCGTACACACTGCTATTATCGTAATCGGCGAGTGGCGTCACAAATGCGTTAATACCGTTTTTCGCGAACTCCGGAATCCAGCCATCGTCCGTCGAAAGATTGACGGAGCCGCACATTGCAGCCGTCATGCCCGACGTTCCCGAAGCTTCCCGCGGAACTCTCGGGTTGTTTAACCAAAGATCGGAACCTTGCTTCATCGCTTTGCTTAATGCCAGTTCATAACCCGTAAGCACCGCCATATTTTTATAGTTTTTGCTCTCTTCTACCAACGTATTGAAGGTTGAAATCGCCGAATAATCCATAGGATAAGGTTTTCCAGCCCAAATTATCTGCACGGGATATTTCGGATTATTTAAAAGTTTTCCGAATCTTTCTTTATCGTGAAGAAGCAAATCTGCCCTTTTGTAGCCGGCAAATCTGCGCGCCCAAACAATGGTGAACACATTTGGATCGAATAAATTTCCGGTCTGATCAGCCACGATTTTGAACATTTTCTGTTTCAAGTGTTTCTTGCGGAAGTCGAAAAGCGTGGCATCGTTTTCATCCTTCGCGTCGTACAAAGGTTTATCTGCCCAATATTTAAATTCCTGCGCGTTGGTGATGGCTTTTATTTCGCAGATTTTGGAATATTTGCTCCACATTTTTCGCGAAACTTCGCCATGAAGTTGAGAAACGCCGTTTGCCACTCTCGCCATTCGTAAAGCGCAGAGCGAGTGATTGAAGCGGTCGTCCTCTACGCCTTCGATGGTTTTTACTTCTTCAATCGTTAAACCTGAAAAGTATGACATATCATGACACATCACAATATCGTGCTTTTCATTTCCGGCTTCTTCAGGGGTGTGCGTGGTGAAAACCAATTTTTCCTTTACTTTTTCGAGGTCGCCCCCAAATTTATTCAGCAGATAAAATGCGGCGGGAAGTCCGTGTGCTTCATTTAAATGATAAACGTCTCTTTCGAGATTCATCACGTCCAATAATTTTGCGCCACCTTTTCCAAGCAAAATATACTGCGCAATTTTCGTCGATTCGTTCGAGTCGTAAAGACGGTGGGAAATTGTTTTTGAAATATGATCATTTTCGGGCACGTCTGTGGAAAGAAAAAACATAGGCGCAGTCTGAAAAATATCGGGATCCAAATAATATACTTTTACCCACACCGGCGCGGAATGGATGTCAATTTGAAATTTAATTCCGGTATCTTCGAGAAAACTGTACATCTTTTTCGTCCACGTAGGCTGTAATGTTTGATCGTGATTGCGGGCCTGATCATAATATCCGAATTTCCAAAGAATGCCGATGCCTATTAAGTCCTGCTTCAGGTTGAACGCACTTCTCATATGGGAACCTGCAAGAAATCCCAGACCCCCGGAATAAATTTTCAGGGCCTGATCAATGGCAAATTCCATGGAAAAATAAGCTACTCTTTTATCGTATTCGGGGTTGATGCCGAAAGGCACCTTAAAATTTTTAAAATCCATTGTAAGGTTACTTAATGTAAGGCGCAAAGATAAATATTTTAATTCCCGGAGGAAATTATTAAAGTTTATTTTGCGACGACTGCTTGGCTTATAATTTTTGCATTACCGTCGGGATAATGCTTTCGTATCCATACAATAAAATTCCAACTGCAGTAATAACAATAATCGCCAAAATGATGTAAATCATGGAAAAAAAGTAGCTAAGAAAAATAGACCAAAACGTCCTCAGCGTTACGTACCATTTACCACGCTCGTTAAAGAATTCGACCAGAGAAATAGTAACCATCGCCCAGCAGATCATATAAAAAAGAAAGGTAAAATCTCCCACAAAATGGTTGAGAAAAATAAAGAAAATATAAACCGTTAAGCACTGTCCCGCCAGATAGAGAAGGATGACCAGCCATTCCGGATAATTGCATTTGTATTTGCGGAAGCCTAAATAGAAACCCAGCGCGGCAATGGGCAGCATTAATAAAATGGTAAAGGCAAGATGGCTGCCCAGCCATTCGAAAATATGCCGAAAATATGCGATCAGCCCCCGAAAGTCGATATATTTTGAATATTCTGTCTTTGCCAGGTTGCTTTCTACGAGTTGATCTTGTGTTTTTTCCGGTTTGTGATTCAAAGAAAATTGTATCAGTGCGCAAATCGAACCTAAAATGATCACAAAAAGCATCGGCGGAAAGTGCGGCTTTCTTTTACCTTCTAAATACTCGCGTAAAGTGTGGCCCGGGCGGGAAAAAAGTTCTTTTATCGTAAACAGAATTCCGTTGTCTACATGAAAAATCCCGTGTTGAACTTCGTGGATCAGAAAATGAAAATTAATACGGTGCGTATCGGCTTTCTGCCCGCAGGAATGACAAAATTTTTGACGCAAAAGCAAATGCTGCTTGCAGTTTTTGCAGTATTCGGAATTATTTCGCATGGCAGTCGTTTTATCAAATTTATTAAAATTCGATATTAATTCTGTTTTAATTTTGAAATAAAATCAATTTTGTATGAAAAAAATTCTTAATTTTAAAATCGTAAAATATTGATTTTCAAATTTTAAAGCATGAAAAAAGTATTTTCCGAAGAAGATCTTGGTAAAAATCTCTCGCTTTATTACCTGAACCGACATTTGATTAAAAAGCCCATGGAGCGCTATCACCGCGAAATCGACGGGTCGCAGCTTCACGACCGGGAGAAATACCGGAAAAAAGGCGAAATCCTTCTTCTCAATGCTTTTCTGCATCACTTTCCCGACCTAGAATTCGAAAATCTTGCTTGTGAAAGTCCGGATTTTATTGCGACCATAAAAGATAAGAAAATTGGCATCGAATTAACGGAAGTCATCAACCATCTGGCGATTAAAAAAGTAGAAAGCCAGCTCAATAAAATATTTCGGCAGGCCGAGATTTTACTGGAACAGGAAAATACGGTTCAATTTCGGGGCGTTTATTTTTTGGAACTTCGAAACATTTCGAAAACCGATCTCATTGATAAAAATGATGAAATTGTTCACAACATTGCGACCTGCATCAAAAAGAATAAATTCTTCGGCTACGTAAAGAAAATCCGGAAATCGCCACACCGCCGAAACGTTTTCATTACGTACGAATACGACATGACTTTGTTCGACGAACTTTCTGCGGAAAAGATAATTGAGGTCATTCAAAAGAAAAATGAAAAACATCCTTATTATGACCAAACCGTCGATGAATGTTGGCTCGTTATCGTATCTGATATGAATTCGTTAGCTTCACGATATACCTTCATTCAGAATAAAGAAAATTTAGAAAAAATTAAATCACCATTTAACAAAATTTACCACCTGGAAAATCTTTGCGGCAATTTAACGACTATAAAAGCTTAAAAACAGGAAGTATCTTTAAAATAATCTGAGAGTAATTTTATCTTTCCACATTCCGTAAAAGCGATAACGGTACAAATATTATTCGTATAAAAACCTTTTCCTTTCATGTTCCCAAGCGAAACAGTTTCGTAAAAGAAACGACCTTTCCCCAAGCTAAAAATCTCCGATTCTCTCCATTCTATGGTCTCATACTTTCTAAAAATGGCGCGAAACAACGCCAATATTCTGCTGTCTCCCTGAATTTCTTTTGCCGGCGGAATCCAAATTTTACTCTCTGCGTTAAACCATTTTTTCAGGTTTTCGACGTTCAGGGAATTCAAATCCTGCATAAATGAAGTTACTTTACAATCCATGCGCATATATACGATTTAATGCGTAACTTTAGATTTATTTTTCCCGAAAATGAAAGAATTATTCCTTAAACGCTTCCTTTTTTATAAAGATTTAGGAGACAAAACCTTCGAACAATTAAGTGATGACGAGGTTTTATGGCAATATAATGCCGAAAGCAATTCTATTGCAACAATAGTACAACACATTGCCGGCAATATGGTTTCGCGCTGGACCAATTTTTTGACGGAAGACGGCGAAAAAGAATATCGCAATCGCGATGCAGAGTTTTTAAACGACATACAATCCAAAGCCGAAATGATCGCGGTTTGGGAAAACGGCTGGAAAGTTTTACTGGAAGCCATAAACCTGATTACGGACGAAAACATTAACACACCAATTTTTATCCGCGGTGAAAAACATTCGTTATTGGATGCGGTTTTGCGGCAATTGGCACATTATCCTTATCACATTGGACAAATTATTTACGCTGCAAAAATGTTAAAAAACGACGCGTGGAAAACCCTTTCTATCGCCCGAAATAAATCCGCAGAATATAATTCGGAACTTCTGACAAAGCTGAATTCGACTGATATTCCACAAAACTCCTCACCCGTTTGTTATGCCAAAAGCGACGACGTTCGCGATGATTACAAATTAGAGTAAGTCCGATATTTAGCTCCTTGGATTTAAAATTCTGAATTCCTTATCTTTGCAGTCTCAAAATTAAGAATTGAACGCACGCTACTCCAAAACCGCCGCATATCATACCCTGGGCTGTAAATTAAATTTTGCAGAGACTTCTACTATTGCCCGCCAATTAACGGATGCGGGTTACGAAAAAGTAAGTTTCGACGAACCGGCAAGCGTTTACGTTATCAACACGTGTTCTGTTACCGAAAATGCCGACCGCGAATGTAAACTTCACGTGAAACGTGCAATGAAAGCCAATCCTGAGGGACTCGTAGTTATTTTAGGATGTTATGCCCAGTTGAAACCGGAGGAAATTTCCGCAATCACAGGCGTGGATTTGGTCTTGGGGGCAAAAGAAAAATTCAACATTTTGAGCTATTTGGAAGATTTGCAAAAAACGACTGACCATGGCATCATTCATTCCTGCGAGATCGACGAAGCCGATTTTTTCATAGGAAGCTACTCTATTGGCGACCGAACCCGGGCTTTTTTGAAGGTGCAGGACGGATGCGATTATAAATGTACTTACTGCACGATTCCCTTGGCGCGCGGAATTTCAAGGTCGGATACCATTGAAAATGTGGTAAAAAACGCGGCTGAAATCGCGGCAAAAGGCATCAAAGAAATTGTATTGACTGGCGTAAATATTGGTGATTATGGTAAAGGCGAGTTCGGCAATAAAAAACACGAACACACTTTTCTCGACTTAATTTCCGAATTGGATCAGGTTGAAGGTATCGAAAGAATTCGAATTTCCTCCATCGAACCAAATCTGTTAAAAGATGAAAGCATCGATTTGGTGGCAAAAAGTAAACGTTTTGTCTCGCATTTTCATATTCCACTGCAAAGCGGAAGCGACGAGCTGCTGAAAAAAATGAAACGACGTTATCTGACGAATTTATACCAAAACCGGATTGCGAAAATTCGCGAAGTAATGCCGGATTCCTGTATTGGCGTTGATGTTATTGTAGGATTTCCCGGCGAGACCGAAGAACTATTTTTACAAACCTACCGGTTTTTAACGGAACTTCCCCTAAGCTATCTGCACGTTTTCACCTATTCGGAAAGGGAAAATACGGAAGCTGCGGAAATGGACGGCGTCATTCCAATCCCCGAGAGAAAGCGCCGAAACAAAATGCTCAGAATACTTTCGGAGAAAAAGAAAATGGCTTTTTACGCAACGCAGGTGGGTAAAACGCTGCCTGTTTTGTGGGAACACGAAAACAAAAACGGCGTAATGTTTGGCTTTACAGAAAATTATGTGCGCGTACAAAAACCTTTTGATATCGCCTCTGTTAATAAGATCGAAAGTATTCAACTTCAGAAAATTCTGGACGACGGTACCGTATCTGTGGGTGTAAGCTTCGATCATTTTCTAGAAAAAGTTTAATGATACTTCCCATCCAGTTATAGTCAGGATTTTCAAGATCAAGAATTTAATATTCAAAAACAAAAACACCACAATTTAGTGGTGTTTTGCTTTAATATATATTTTTAATAAAATTGCTCAAAAATCTTGTGTTCAGCGCGATTCTATTTTACAGGTTGTGCTTCACCTACACTCATGCTCTGAAATAAATCGGGGAAAAACATCGTAAGCACAAAATAAAAGATAATTAACAAAGCAATTACGGCTATTGCGCCGATAACAAGCGGTCCAGGATTATTTTTTTTTGATGGTTCCATGATTTAATTTTTTATTAAATGGTACTGAGCTATTTTTATGCCACAAAACGTCTGTTAGTGGTGATATACATCGTGGTATTGTACGCCGGCTTCAATTCGCAGAGGTAAAAAATTTTCTTCCGGCACAATTGGGCAGTTGTAATCGTAGGCGTTATATGCACAGAAAGGTTGATAGCTTTGGTTAAAATCGAGAAGAATTTCGTCCGTTTTCGGGATTCTTAAGTCCATATATTTCCCGCCCCCATAAGTCTCCTTGCCATTTGTTTCATCGCGGAAAGGCAGAAAAAGATAATCTTCGAAACCCGGCTTTTTAATCAGATTTAAACTTTGATAGATGGATAAGGTGTATATTTTACCATCAAGTTGAAATGTTGCTTTACCGTATTCCATGTAAGGCTGGGTTTTTCCGGAAGAAGTTGGCAGATCGAAGGGAACGGCACTTTCGGTTCTTTTAAATTTTGCCTTGATTCTATATTTTAAATCGATTGGAAAAAATGGATGATCTTCGAAATTCGTAAAATTATCACCGCGCAGCGGCGTTTCTTTCGGATTTTGATATTCTGCATTGAGATCGGATTGAAACTTTCTGATGTCGGAGATCTGTTTTTTCGTGCTCTGCGAAAATCCAAAAACGGAAACCATTAATAAAACAAGGCTAAAATATTTCATTTTGTAGAATTAATTTCAATTATATTTTAAAAAAGAGAAACAGTTTTAAATCAATTTTACACGATAAACATCGCTGCCGTTGCGTTTGATGTTTTTCACATGAAAACCGCCTTCTTCAGGAATAATCTCCTGCAGATCAAACGTCGTACATTCCTTTGGCAATCCACTGAACACCAATGTAAACCAAAAATCCCTGAAGGGCGGCACTTCCGTCCAGTAGGGAAAAACAGAGATGTTTTCGTGATGAATCAATGCACTTCTATGTGCTAAACGATCATCGATCAAATAAGTAGAATTCCAGATCCTGATTAAACTTCCCTCAAAAAAGGTCGCCGGAAAGCAACAGTGAACGATCACCTGCTTTTCCTCTTCAATTTTGGTTTGGAGCGACTGCAGAACTTCCTGTACGATCTCGGGTTTTGTAATGGTTGGCATTTTATAGCGGAATAAATAATGGGCAAATGGTGATGGATATTTGAAAAAAATTGGTGATCACCCATCACTACATCTTAACAATTAATAGTGGAGTTGCAGCTTCTCTTTCGTGTAAGCTCGCATTTTCTCCGTGAGTTCGGCATTATCAGCCAATTTCTGACCGTAAGAAGGAATCATTTCCAAAAGTTTCTCTTGCCATTCATGTTCCAATTTTTCCGGGAAACACTTTTCAATCACCTGCATCATCGCATAAACCGCTGTAGAAGCGCCCGGTGAAGCACCTAAAATTGCGGCCACCGTTCCATTTGCGTTTACTACTACTTCAGTTCCGAATTCTAATTTTCCGCCCATTTTCGCATCTTTTTTGATGACCTGAACACGCTGACCCGCAATTTTCAATTCCCAGTCCTCTTCGTTGGCATCTTTAACAAACTCGCGCAAATGCTGAATACGCTGAGCCTTCGTCATCGCGACTTGCCGCACCAAATACTGGGTTAGCGGTAAATTATGCCACCAGGCACCAAAAAGAGAACGAATATTTTTAAAATTAATGCTTTCGGGCAGATCCAGATAACTTCCTTCCTTCAGAAATTTGGTGGAGAAACCTGCAAAAGGGCCGAAGAGCAGTGCTTTTTTGCCATCGATAATCCGCAGGTCAAGATGCGGAACGCTCATCGGCGGGGCATCTACGCTTGCCTGCGTATAAACTTTCGCCTGATGTTGCGAGATGAGTTCGGGATTGTGCGTAACCAGCCATTCACCGGAAACAGGAAAACCGCCGTAACCCGCACTCTCCGGAATATCGGAACTGTCGAGCAGCGGCAAAGCGTAACCGCCGGCACCAATAAATACAAAGTCTGCACGCACTTCCTGGGAGTGATGATGAATGCGGTCTTTCACTTTAATGCTCCAGGATCCGTCTTTTTCCAGATCCAGGTCTTTGGCTTCGTGATAAAGAAAAATTTCTACGGCGGAGTCTTCTGCTAAAAACCGGCCCAGTTTTCTGGTTAAGGAACCGAAATTCACATCTGTTCCCAAATCCATTTTTGTGGCTGCAAGAAATTCGGTTTCTTTTCTTTTGCTCATGATCAAGGGAATCCATTCCCGTAGCTTATCATGATCCGTGGTAAATTCCATGCCCTTAAAAAGATTAGACTGGATCATTTTTTCATGGCGTTTGCGCAGAAACTCCGTGTCGTCTTCTCCAAAAACCAAACTCATGTGCGGACAGGAATTGATAAAATCTTTTGGATCATCGATATATTTTTTCTGAATTAAGAAAGACCAAAACTGTTTCGAAATTTCGAACTGCTCCGCGATCGCTTCGGCTTTCGTGATTTCGATGGTACCATCTTCCTTTTCAGGCGTGTAATTAAGTTCGCAGAAAGCGGAGTGTCCGGTTCCGGCGTTGTTCCAGGCCGCAGAAGATTCGCGCGCAAATCTGCCGAGGCGTTCGAAAATGGCGATCTTGAGCGTAGGTTCAAATTCGTGCAGCAGCGTGGCGAGGGTAACACTCATTATTCCGCCGCCGATGAGAACGACATCGTATTTTGGTTTCGGTGTTCTTTTGGAAAGAGATTCGGGCATACATCTATAATTTGGTTGGTCCAATTTCGGGAAAAGTTTTGTTTTTAGAAATTAATTGGAAGAAAACATTTCCTGCAATTGATGAAATGTTGATTATTTTCGAAATAAAGAGAGCTTGGAGAATTTGCATATAATCTTGTCAAAGTTTTTCCAAATTTCGGTTTTGGGCACTCAGAGTTTGCAATTTTGAAAAAGAATCCGCTCTTTGTTAGTTGCGGAAACTTTCGCGCAAGGGCGGAGTGCGTTGTTGGAGCTTTTTACAAATTGCGCTTAGAATGCATATTGTCAAGGTTCTAAACCTTGACAAGGTTTTTCCAATTTCGGTTTTGGGCACTCAGAGTTTGCAATTTTGAAAAAGAATCCGCTCTTTGTTAGTTGCAAAAACTTTCGCGCAAGGGCGGAGTGCATTGTTGGAGCTCTTTTTGGGCGGCGGCGAAGCCGCCGCCCAAAAAAGCGACTGCACGCAGACCGACCGGCATGAGGGAGCGGCGGGCAAAACCGACGCAGGAGGTTTTGCCCGGAGCGACCAAGTGCCGGATGCGCCCAAAAAATTAATTTAAAACCGTCGTCAGTTTCTGAAAGACCTTTTCTGCGTTTTTTTCTTCGTAGAGAATCTGATAAACGGCATCGATAATCGGCGTGTCCATTTTGTTGTCCTGGGACGTTTTATAAATGGAATCTGCGGCATAATAGCCTTCTGCAATCATATTCATCGACTGAATGGCGGATTTCACCGTGTAGCCTTTGCCGATTAAATTGCCCAGATTTCGGTTTCGGGAAAAGAGGGAATACGCCGTTACAAGCAAATCGCCGAGATAAGCGCTTTCGTTCACGTCGCGCGGTGTTTCGTGGATGGCTTCCAAAAATACCTCCATTTCGCGGATGGCGTTTGTAACAAAAACCGCCGTAAAGTTATCGCCATACCCCAAGCCGCTGGCGATTCCGGCGCCGATAGCGTAAATGTTTTTGAGGATCGCACTGTATTCGTTGCCCATAACATCGCGGCTGCAGTTCACTTTAATAAAATGGGAGGAAAACAGCTCGTGCAGAATTTTCTGATTTTCGGCTACCGATGCAATGGTAAGGTAAGAAAGTCTTTCCATTGCGACCTCTTCGGCATGACACGGACCGGCAATGACAGCCTGATTTTTAAATTCAATCTGGAATTCGTGATGTAAATAATTGGCCACCACATCGTTCACTTTCGGTACAATTCCTTTGATGGCCGAGACGAAAAGTTTCCCCGCATAATCGCACGTCATTTTATCTAAACTGTCGGATAAATAAATGGAGGGCGTGGCAAGAACGACAATATCACACTGCGAAACAAACTCGTTAATGTCGGTGGTCATTTTCAGTTTTTTAATATCGAACTGAACGGCGGTAAGATAAGTGGGATTATGATGGCGAAGCTCGATGGCGCCCTTCACAAACTCATTGCGCACGCACCAGTGAACTACTTTGCAGTTTTCGGTTAACATCTTTACGATGGCTGTTGCAAAACTTCCGCTTCCGAGCACCCCAACAACAGGATGGTGCGTGTGATCTTTTTTATCCATAGTTTTTTACTTGAAGGACAAAGATACAAAAGTCGGCATGTCTAAAAAGTGAATCCGGTGACGAAATGTACTTCCCGAAATTTTTGTGAAAAACTTAACACCTTTAAAAATAATTTTTAACAGCCACATGCCGTTTAATTTTTCGTAAAGTAATGATCTTGCTGTCATTTGAAAAATTTATTTATTTTTGCAGACTCAAAATTTAACACTTGAACTCAAAATTTAGGAATGAAAAATCTTCTAAGCCATAAAAAAAACATTAATATAATACTGGGAGCTTTACTGACCGTTATTTTCGGGCAGGCGCTGTTTATAGGAAAGCTTTTCTCGGAGAAGGAAAACAAGAATTACGAGGTGAATCTCGTACAGATTAACACCAAAAAAGACAGCATTGATTATTTGGAGATGCGCAACGACCTGGCTTTGGTGGATCACACCGTGCGCGAACTGAACTCGTTCCTCGCGTCGAAAAATATAACCGATGGCAAGATTGAGATGCTTGCGCAGGACAGTATTTCGAACGCCGTTTACCTGGCGAAACAAAGCAACCGCTACAGCCAGTATTTGGTGGATCTGCAAAATAAACTTCAGCAGGTTCCACTCGGTATTCCAACGGATGGCTATATTTCTTCGAATTTTGGAAAACGCAAAAATCCGATCCCATTTCGAAATGTTTTGCTGGCGTCGGTAGGAAGTCCGAAAACTGAAGTGAAAGCTGCACCAAAATACACAGAGGAAAAAGACAGTTTGGGCAATGTAGTGAAAAGAACTTTACTGACCGACACAGATAAACCTGCAGAAAAAAACAATACGCCGGCGGAACCCGATCAAATTCAGTTTCATAAAGGATTAGACATTGCCGTTGCTTATGGCACGGATGTTCGATGTGCGGCAAAAGGAACAGTGATTTTTGCCGGCCAGAAAGGCGGCTACGGAAACTGCGTTATTGTTTCGCACGGCAACGGTTTGGCCACACTTTACGGACATCTTTCTGAAATATTGGTGAAAACCAACCAAATCATTGAAGTGAATCAGGTGCTCGCGAAATCGGGAAATTCCGGGCGATCAACCGGACCTCATCTTCACTATGAAGTTCACAAGAACAATACGCCGGTGAATCCGAAATTGTTTTTGAATCTCTAAATCAAGGCTAAAAACACAAACGCTTCCGTTTATCGGGAGCGTTTTTTGTTGGAAGAAGAGAATTACTAAAATTACGTTCACTTCAACACGCATTTGAACAAATGAGATTTCATCGATACCACCGAATTTTGATTTAATTTTTGAGAAACGTCGGTTCATCTGCATTGAAATCGGTTAAGTTCTATTCTTAAAATTTTCCAGGATGATTTATAAGAACAAAAGATTTTTGCCCTCATTTAAAGGTTCAGTTTAGATAAATTTACCCAAATTTGCAGCACGTCGAAAAATGAAGCTGAACCATGAAATTATGTATTGCAGAAAAACCTAGTGTTGCGCGGGATATTGCCAAAGTTTTGGGCGCAAACATGTCAAAACAGGGATATTTTGAAGGCAATGGTTATTGGGTAACCTGGACTTTTGGTCATTTCTGCACCCTGAAAGAACCGCATGATTACGAACCCCATTTAAAATCCTGGGCGTTATTTAATCTGCCGATTATTCCAGAGCCTTTCGGCATTAAACTGATTTCGAATGCGGGTGTTGAAAAACAGTTTAAAACCATTGAGAAATTGGTTACAGATTGCAATGAAGTGATCAATTGTGGTGATGCGGGCCAGGAAGGCGAACTCATTCAACGGTGGGTTTTGCAGAAAGCAAAATGCAAAAAACCCGTGAAGAGGCTGTGGATCTCGTCACTGACGGAGGAAGCCATCAAAGAAGGTTTCAATAATTTAAAACCTGCAGAAGATTATCAAAATCTTTATCTGGCGGGAAATGCGCGCGCCATCGGCGACTGGCTTTTAGGCATCAACGCGACGCGGCTTTTTACAAAAAAATTTGGCGGCAATAAAACCGTGCTTTCGATAGGTCGTGTTCAAACGCCGACTTTAGCCATGATCGTTCAGCGGCAAAAGGAAATCGAGGCTTTTTCCACGGAAGAATATTGGGAGCTCAAAACCAAATACCGCGACGTTCTTTTCACGGCCGCGATCGACCGTTTAAAAACAAAAGAAAAAGCGGAGAAAGGTCTGCACTATTTAAAGCAAAACATTTTCGAGATCCTCTCTTTTGAAATTAAAGAAGGAAAAGAGAAAAACCCAAGATTGTTCGATTTGACGGCATTGCAGGTTGAAGCCAACAGGAAATTCGGTTATTCCGCGGAAAATACTTTAAAATATATTCAAAGTCTCTACGAGAAAAAACATACCACTTATCCAAGAGTTGATACAACTTACCTGTCGGAAAGTCTCCATCCGAAAATCCCCGGAATTTTACAAAGCATGAATTTTTACAGCGACTTAACGACGCCACTTCTCGCTCAAACCATTCCCAAATCCAAAACGGTTTTTGATGATGCCAAAGTAACCGACCACCACGCCATCATTCCGACAGAAATCGCGCCGTCGGCAAGTTTAAGTCGCGAAGAAAAATTAATCTACGATCTGGTGGCGAAACGTTTTATTGCTGTTTTTTACCCCGAATGTAAAATTTCAAATACGTTGGTGGAAGGTCAGGTGGGCACAATTCCGTTTAAAACAACCGGCCGACAGATTTTGGAACTAGGCTGGCGCGAAGTGTATGTAAAAGACAATAAAGAAGAACCCGAAAAAAAGCATAAGGAGGACGAGCAGACGATTCCAGAATTTAAAGTTGGCGAAAAAGGTCCGCATAAACCCGTTATTCATCAGGGGAAAACAAGTCCGCCCAAAGCGTATACAGAAGCAACTTTGCTTCGCGCCATGGAAACTGCAGGTAAGCAGGTTGATGACGAAGAACTGCGCGAAATGATGAAAAATAACGGCATCGGAAGACCCTCTACCCGCGCCAATATTATCGAAACACTTTTTAAGAGAAATTACATTGAGCGCAAGAAAAAAAATATTTTAGCAACTTCCACCGGTGTTCAGCTCATCGATACCATTCAGGATGAGTTGTTGAAAAGTCCCGAATTAACGGGAGAATGGGAATTTAAACTGCGAAAAATTGAGCGTGGCGAATACGATGCTGCGCAATTTAAAGAGGAACTTATTACGATGGTAACAGATTTAACGCGGAAAGTCATCAACGAAAAAGCGAAAGCAATTTTTTTTGAGGAAGAAATTCAGACGAAAGAAAAAAAGAGCCCACACCACGGAAGATCACGACAATCATCTGGGAAGAAACGCAATGTCCGAAATGCAGGGAAAATAAACTAATGAAAGGAAAAACGGCCGTTGGCTGTACGAATTTTAAAGGTTGTGGTTTTAAAGTGCCGTTTCAGGTCTTCGAAAAGAAACTGACAGAAAAACAGATCTTGGATCTTGTAATCAAAGGAAAGTCTGCCAAACTGAAAGGTTTTTCAGATCACCCCGAAAATTTATCAGAAGGCATTTTGCGTTTGACAGGAGATTCCAAGATTGTATTGAAAAAAGACTAAACCTTTGTCCTTTTAAAAAACACATAATTTGGCTGATAATCAACGTTCACATTTAGTTAAAAATACAGAATAATTAAATGTCCTTAAACCGCTGATTTTCCTCGAAAAACTAAAATATTTTGCGACGTTAATGCTTTAAAAACGAACTGTAAATCTAAATTCTTACCTTTGCACCCGACAAGGTTTAACCGAAAAGTCAGCCGTTAAATCCTACCATTTTAATAAAAGGATAAAGATCCTTACTAACATTTATCTCATGACAATAGACAAAAATCACGTTGTAGCTTTACAGTACACGCTGCACGCCATTGAAGAAAACGGTGAAAAAACCTTCATCGAAAAAACAGATGCTGAAAATCCTTTCACTTTTTTATACGGTGTAGGAATGATGTTGCCAAAATTTGAAGAACACCTTCAGGGAATGGTTGCAGGCGATAAAAAATCGTTTACCATTGTTCCGGAAGAAGGATATGGCGACAAAGACGACAATGCCAAAACAGATTTGCCTTTGGCAATGTTCGAGGAATCCGGAATTCCGCCGGTTGGTGCCATTTTACCGTTGCAGGACCCGGAAGGAAATCATTTAAACGCGATTGTTTTGGAAGTTACGCCGGAAGCCGTTGTGGCCGATTTGAATCATCCAATGGCGGGGAAAACTTTGCATTTCGACCTGGAAGTAGAATCCACCCGACCTGCAACTGAAGAAGAGTTGGATCACGGTCACGCCCATGGTGTTGATGGAAACGAGGAACACTAAGCATTCTTTCTTACGAATTAAAAGCTGCAGTTTATTGCAGCTTTTTTCGTAATTGATCTTTCCAATCTATTTTTTTAGGCGGTTTTAATTTGTGTTCTTAAATTACAAAATCACCCAAAAAATGCTTCCTTCATTCACCGAACTGTCAACGCCAATTTCGCCGCCCTGTTTTTCAATAAAATTTTTGCTGATGGCCAAGCCTAAACCGGTTCCATTCTGGAAATCTTCGGGAACCTGAAAATATCGGTCGAAAACTTTGGAATGATATTTTGAATCGATACCTTTTCCAAAATCCTGCACGGAAAATTTAATTTTATCGGAAACATTTTCAGTTTTAATGATGATCTTTTTTCCAACTTCGGAATGTTTAATCGCGTTGGTTAGGAAATTATTGAGCACCCAAACCGTTTTGTCAAAATCAGCTTTGACGATCGAATTTTCTTCTGTTTTAATTTCTGTTTCGAGTTGAATTTCCTTATTTTCTGCAACAATCTGATTATTAGAAACCGCTTTTTTAACCAAATCTGAAACATTACAATCCTGAATATTCAGGCGGATATTTCCGCTTTCTGCCTGCGATAAATTCAGCAATTCTCCCGTGATGTTCAGTAACCGGTCGCCGTCTTCGTCGATGCTTTTTAAGAGTTCTTTTTGCTGTTCATTCAGCGTGCCGAACTTTTCACTTTTGAGCAGTTGCGTTCCCATTTTCATGGAGGAAATCGGCGTTTTCAATTCGTGCGAGACCGTAGCGATGAAATTCGTTTTCGCAAAGTCGAGTTCTTTGTAAGCGGTAATATTTCTGAGTAAAATCACTTTGCCGGCGTCTTTTTTCATTGTTTCTCCGGTGGGAATAATGCTGATCGGAATGATTTCCGGTTCAAAATAACTTTCTTTCTGATCGGCAAAAATTTTCATCGGCGCTTCGGATTTTTCTTCCAACGAGGCGTTTCGCAGTAATTCCCGCAACAGGTCATTATTTACGGCGATTTCGGAGGCAGTTTTCCCGGCCAGATCTTCGCGAACCAAACCCGATATTTTCAGGGCTTCTTCATTGATAAAGTTGATGTGATTATTTTCATCCAAACCGATCACCGGATCGTGCATATTGGCGATGAGCATTTCTACGCGCTTTTTATTCATCAGGTTTTTGGACAAACTGCTGTTTTGATATTCTTCGAGTTTTTTCGCCATCGAATTGAAGGAATTTGCGAGATCTTCAAATTCTGCGCTTCCTTTAAAATGAATGCGTTCATGGTAATTTTTATTTGCGATCTGTTTGATACTTTCCGTGAGTTCGCGAATCGGACGTGCAATATTTCCAGGCAAATTAAAAAGCAAAGTAAACGCAATTAAAAAACAAACACTTCCCAAAGAAATCACCCAGGTTGTCGCAGATTGAGAGGTCGCAATCGCGGTATCACTTTTTTGCACGATCGCACTCATGTTCAAACGCATCAATTCTACAAGATCATTTCGGATGAGTTTTTCCGTTTCAGAATTCGGGGTCTGCTCAAAATTTTGAAAATGCGTTCTTAAACTTTGATAGGCATCTTCTTCTCCTATTTCCGTTAAATTTTTACCTTCTAAAATCAAATTATTTTTAAAGATCTCAGTTTGAGTGCTGTCCTCGGAAATTTTATCCAAAGACAACATCATATTTTTAGAATATTCCAAAGAATTATAATTGGCGATCAGAATTTTTTCGGTATCTGATTTTTGTTTGTAAATATTGATGGCACTTACGACGGAAAGCAGGACGATCATCAGAAATAAAAGCCCGACACCGAGCGTAAGTTTGGTTTTAATTTTCATGGAAAAGAAATTAAATCAGAAAAATAATTTTGATACATTTTTAAAAATTTCAGCTGCAAATTTAAGACAGTATAATGATATCGACCTTTTCGTTCATCATCTCATTGACAAAGTTATGAAACCAGTTGAGTCGGAAAAACTGCTGAAAAAAATTAAGATGCGGTTTCCCGATGCAAACGGTCGTTATTTTGTTTTCCTGAACGTATTCAAGAATCGCCTCGGAAATAGAATTTCCATTCTTTTTCACCACTTGAGCGCCCATTTCCTGCGCGAAATTCAGGTTATTGATGAGGAACCGCTGTTTATCCAACGCAATTTTATCCGGATTTTCTTTCGGAATTTGCACATATAAAACCGTCCATCTGCTGTTGTAATAACTCGCCAAACGCGCGGTTTTACGAATCACGGCTTTTGCGGTTTTTTCGTTGCTGCTGATGCAGGCGAGAAATTTTTCAGGTCGCGTATTCACCGATTTCGTGACTTCGGTTTCCACTTTTTTCTCCACATGGGTTGCGACTTCCTTTAAAGCCAGTTCGCGCAACTGAAGAATATGATCGCTCTTAAAAAAATTATTGAGGGAATTTTGAATTTTATCTGCAGGATAAATTTTGCCTTCCTTCAAACGGGAAATGAGTTCATCGGCCGTTAGATCGATGTTGACCACCTCATCGGCAAGCGCCAAAATTTTATCCGGAACCCTTTCTGCGACTTCAATTCCGATGATATTTTTAACGCTTTCATTCAGACTTTCAATGTGCTGAATATTTACGGCACTAATGACGTTGATTCCGGCCTCGAGAATTTCCAGGACATCCTGCCATCTTTTTTTGTTCGCGCTTCCTTCTACATTAGTGTGCGCTAATTCATCCACGATCACAATTTCCGGATGATCATTAATGATGGCTCGGACATCCATTTCTTCTAAATATTTTCCTTTGTAAAAAATCGATTTTCGTGGAATCGCGGGAATACCTTCTACCAACGCAATCGTTTCTGCGCGAAGATGCGGTTCGATGTAGCCGATCTTAATATCAATTCCATGTTTCAACAAAGAATGCGCTTCCTGCAACATTCGGTAGGTTTTTCCCACACCGGCGCTCATTCCAATGTAAATCTTGAATTTTCCGCGTTTGGATTTCTGAATGAGTTCGAGGAAATGTTCGGCTGAAGACATTTTTTTTGAAATTAATTTTTTAAGAATTGAAGATTTTTTTTAACCACAAATTCACAAAAGATGATTGTTAGAAATTGGAAGTCGAAGCTTACAAAACTGAAAATCTATAGATTTAAAACTTTGTGTTCTATTTTATGCAGATTTACTTTTATTCAATTTTATCTTTGTGCCTTTGTGGTTTAAAATTTCAAAACCAGGCAGAAAGACTTGTAGTAATAAAGAAATTGGTGCTTTCCGGCATATTATCTTTCATAAAGATCGCATCTTTTGAAGAAAATCCTCTCGCTTCGGTTCGCCATAAAATATTTTTATGAATTTCATGATCCACATTCAAAGAATACCCAAAAGTTTGAAAGCCATTTGGTGTTGAAGTTCCGATGATCACGCCTTTTTCATCATTGTAGTACTCTACTCTTCCCCCGATTTTTGTTTGAGCATTAACCGCATAGCTCAACAATAAATTGGGAGAATACCACAAATTATATTTCTCACTTCCTTTTGCGTTTTGTTCGGCTCCAGCGTCGAAACCGGCAATTGCGGACCATTTTTCTCCGAGATTAAAGTTAGCGTATAAATCGTGAAAATAACGCATCTTTTTATCATCAGTAGGTTTATCGTTTCCGATAAAAGAACTGCTGTTCAAACTGAAATTGTCGGAAAATTTGTAGGTGATCTGATGTCCAAAAGCCAAAGTTTGATTTCCTTCGACACGCGCAATTCTTTGCCAACCGTTTAAAACCAAACCGCTTAAAAATAATTTTCCGTTATCTGAAGTGTAGGAAATCTTCGCACCAGTTTCAAAATAAGGCGAATTTTCTGCCGCGATACTTCGGGTCAAAGTCATGTTGTCTTTTCCGATCGCACTTTCCCACCCGATGTGCGAAGGCATAATTCCCGCATCGATCCAGATGTTTTTAGTTTTCGAAATTTTGAAACCGATGTTGGCTTCGTTGATGAGTTTTAGCGCATCCTGTTCTGCGGAAAGATTATCCTGCGCGTAAGTTCCCGCCATTAAAGCCAGATTCGCACGTATATTTTCGCTTGAATAATTTGCTTTTACCAATCCTAAATTCAAATTAAATTCATTATGACGGTTGTACGTGTATAAAAACGGTTGACGAATGTGATTCTCGGGTTGGTTGAAATCGTAGGAATAAAAGATTTCGGCGTAAGCGGAAAAAGAAACTTTTGGCGCGTCGGTTTCTGGTGTTTCCTGCGCATTAAAAATTCCGAAAGCCATTAAAGAGGCTGATATAATTAATTTTTTCATTGTTTTTTTAGATGTGAGATGTGAGATGTGCGATATTAGATTTTAATGCGAACTTTTAAATAAGATTCAATTTTTGAAATCTCTGATTAAATAATTCCCTGAATTACCAAATTCATTGAAAGTCTATTATCTTTTTTCTTTTCTCTCCTTATTTATTTAAGATTTTCTAAAGCTGCGTTCAGTTTCAACACATTTACTTTTTGAGGCGCAAAGAAAACGATATTCTCGTCTGAAGCGTTTTGCGCGATCAATTCTTTCACTTTTTCTTTGGAAATATTTCTGGCTTTTGCAACGCGGTCGATTTGAAACTCGGCGGCTGGAACTGAAATATTCGGATCCAATCCACTTCCACTTGAGGTAATGAGATCTACCGGGATTTTCATTTCGGTCATGGTTGGATTTTGCATTAAAAGCGTGTCGATTCTTTTTTGAACATCCGCTAAATATTCCGGATTGTTCGGTCCTTTATTGCTTCCGCCACTTCCGGCAGCATTGTAATCAACCGCAGAAGGTCTGCCGTGAAAATATTGCGGAAGCGTAAATTGCTGACCGATAGTGGCGTATTGTTTTTTTCCATTGATGGTGATCTGTTCGCCTAAACCTCTTTCAGGCGTTATTTTTGCGATCCCGAAAACAAATAGTGTGAAAACTCCGATGACTGCGACCATTCCAAAAGTTAAGACGATGGCTGGTCTGATATATTTTTTCATTTTTTTAAAAATTAAAAGTTGATTAACTGACTGATTTTTTTATTGAAAACTAAGTTTTGAAAGAAGCAATTGTTGCAGCCCGACTTGAATGGAGCTCTTTTTGTGACGAGGCACGAGGAGCAAAAAAGCGGGAATGGAAGGCGGAAAAAGCTGCCCAAAAAAATTTTACATAAATAAAGTCACCAAAAGATCGATCAGTTTGATGCCGATAAATGGCACGATAATTCCGCCCAGTCCGTAGATCAAAAGGTTTCTGCGCAATAATGCACTCGCACCGATCGGTTTGTATTCAACGCCTTTTAAAGCAAGCGGAATGAGAAACGGAATGATGACCGCGTTGAAAATGACGGCTGATAAAATCGCGCTTTGCGGACTGTGCAGATTCATGATATTTAAGAACTGCAACGCCGGAATAAACGTAATGAACAGCGCCGGAATAAGGGCAAAATATTTCGCAACGTCATTGGCAATAGAGAATGTGGTTAAAGTTCCGCGCGTCATTAAAAGTTGTTTTCCGATCTCAACGATCTCAATTAATTTGGTCGGATCATTGTCCAGATCGACCATATTTCCGGCTTCTTTTGCAGCCTGAGTTCCGCTGTTCATCGCAACACCGACATCTGCCTGTGCCAAAGCCGGCGCGTCGTTCGTTCCATCGCCCATCATCGCGACGAGTTTTCCGCTTTCCTGTTCGCGTTTGATGTAATTCATTTTATCTTCCGGTTTTGCTTCGGCGATGAAATCATCCACTCCGGCTTTTTCAGCGATAAATTTGGCGGTTAAAGGATTATCTCCGGTCACCATTACCGTTTTCACACCCATTTTTCTTAGTCTTTGGAAGCGTTCGTTCATTCCGGTTTTAATGATATCCTGAAGTTCGATAACGCCCATTACCAATCCGTTTTTCAATACAACCAAGGGAGTTCCACCATTACTGGAGATCATTTTCACCGATTCTTCCGTTTCGTTTGGAAAAACATTTCCGGCTTTTTCGGTCATTTGTTTAATGGAATCAAAAGCGCCTTTTCGAATTTCCGTTCCGTTAAAATCGACTCCGGAACTTCTTGTTTCCGCGGTGAATTCAATAAAAGTTGCATTTTCTACAATTAGATTTTCTTCAGGTAAATTGGCGAGTTCCAGAATTGATTTTCCTTCCGGCGTTTCATCCGCGATCGAACTTAGCGCGGCAGATTTAATAAATTCTTCCATAGAAATTCCGGTTGCCGGATAAAATTCGGTGGCTTTTCTATTTCCGATGGTAATTGTTCCTGTTTTATCTAAAAGTAAAACATCAATATCTCCCGCAGTTTCCACAGCTTTCCCGGATTTGGTGATCACGTTTGCACGCAAAGCTCGGTCCATTCCTGCAATTCCGATGGCGGAAAGTAATCCACCAATTGTGGTTGGGATCAAACACACGAAAAGGGAAATAAAAGCAGCGATCGTAATTGGCGTTTGAGAATAATCGGCGAAAGGTTTTAAAGTCACGGTTACGATGATGAAAACCAAAGTAAATCCAGCCAATAAGATCGTCAATGCAATTTCGTTGGGTGTTTTTTGGCGGCTTGCTCCCTCTACTAAAGCAATCATTTTATCAAGAAAACTGTCGCCGGGTTTGGTGTTTACTTTCACTTTAATTCGGTCGGAAAGAACTTTTGTTCCGCCGGTCACAGAGGATCTATCTCCACCTGCTTCCCGAATAACCGGTGCACTTTCACCCGTGATCGCGCTTTCATCAATCGTCGCTAAACCTTCGATAATTTCGCCATCCATCGGGATTTGATCGCCTGCAACACAAAGAAAAATATCTCCCAACTGCATTTGCGCTGACATTTTCTGAACGGTTTCCACCTCGAAGCCGCGTTTGTTTTCCAGAATTAATTTTGCCGGCGTTTCTTGTCTGGTTTTTCTTAACGTATCGGCTTGTGCTTTTCCGCGTGCTTCTGCGATGGCTTCAGCAAAATTCGCAAATAAAACGGTGAGGAAGAGCGTAATAAATATGGTGAAATTGTAGCCAAAACTTCCCTGACTTTTTTCGCCCATTAAAGTCCAGGTGGAAACTACGAGCATCACGACCGTTCCAACTTCCACTAAAAACATGATCGGATTTTTGATCATCACGCGTGGATCCAGTTTGATTAAAGCCTGTTTCAGGGCTTCATTTACTAAATCTCTTTGAAAAAGACTTTGTGTATTTTTTGTATTCATCTTAAATTTATCAAAAATTATTTGGTGATCGAAGTCAAATATTCTGCGATCGGTCCTAAAGTTAAAGCCGGGAAGAAAGCGAGTGCTGCGATGAGTAAGATGACGCCCAGAGTCATTAAACCAAAAGTCGGCGTATCTGTTTTTAAAGTTCCTGCGCTTTCCGGGATGTATTTTTTCTGAGCCAACAATCCTGTGATCGCAACCGGTCCAATGATGGGAAGAAATCTGGACAGAGCCAACGCGATTCCTGTCGCGATATTCCACCACGGTGTGTTGTCGCCTAAACCTTCGAAACCGGAGCCGTTATTCGCGGAGGCTGAAGTAAATTCGTACAACATTTCACTAAAACCGTGAAAGGAAGGATTATTTAAAGTTGCTGTTCCAAATTGTGGTTGATAAGCCGTTAAAGCCGTTCCTGCCAAAATTAAAAGCGGATGCAAAAGCGCGATCACCATGGCAATTTTCATTTCTTTGGCTTCAATCTTTTTGCCTAAAAATTCCGGCGTTCTTCCCACCATTAAACCGGAAATGAATACCGCCAGAATAATAAAGACGAGGTAATTTAAAATTCCGACCCCGACTCCACCGTAGAAACAGTTGATCATCATCGCGAGCAACATGTTCATTCCGGATAGCGGCATATAACTGTCGTGCATGGAATTCACAGAACCTGTCGAAATGACGGTCGTCGCAACGCTCCAATACGCCGAAGCAGATGAACCAAAACGAATTTCTTTCCCTTCCATATTTCCGAGAGAAATATTGGCGCCCATTTCCTGTAGCGCAGGATTTCCAGCGTTTTCAAAAGCAACATTCATCGCCATTAAGGATAAAAACCCGATCGACATGACGGCAAAAATGGTCCAACTTAGTTTTCTTCTTTTAATAAAATATCCAAAAGCGAAAACCAAGGCGAAAGGAATCAACATTTGTGCGACCATTTCGGTGAAATTGCTGATATAAGTCGGGTTTTCAAAAGGATGCGCCGAATTGGTTCCGAAAAATCCACCACCATTTGTGCCCAAATGTTTGATCGCCACAAAAGCCGCAACCGGACCGGTAGAAACGTCGATATTTTGCCCTTCTAAATTGGTTACCGCATCTTTTCCGTTAAAAGTCATTGGACTTCCATTAAAAAGTAAAATTGTTCCTACAATGACAGAGATCGGAATTAAAATTCTTGTGATCGATTTGATAAAGAAGACGAAAAAGTTTCCTAAATTTTCAGTCGTTTTTTCTTTGAAAGCCACAAAAACGTGCGCCACTGCAGCCATTCCTGTTGCTGCGGAAACGAACTGTAAAAACATCAAATACAATTGTCCGAAATAACTCAAACCACTTTCCCCGGAATAATGCTGTAAATTACAGTTGACGATGAAAGAAATGGTCGTATTAAAAGCCAGATCAGCGCTCATTCCAGGATTATTGTCCGGATTCAAAGGCAACCAATTCTGGTTCATTAAAATAAACATTCCGAGTAAAAACCAAACGAAATTGATCGCCACCAAAGCCATCATATTTTGTTTCCAGTTCCAGCCTTTCAACGGATCGATGCCAGAAATTCGGAAGAAGAATTTTTCAATTGGATCAAAAATGACATCCAAAAAAGTTTTTTCGTGTCCGTACACTTTCGCAATATATTTCCCGAGCGGAATTGCCAAAAGCAGCGTGACAACGAACATAAGGACGAGTCCCAGTAATTCTATATTCATTTTTAAAAGTTTAAAATTTTTCCGGTTTAATTAAGACGTAGCAGATGTAGCCAAATGCCGCGAGAGAAAGGATAAATAAGGTCCACATAGGTTTAAATTTGATCAAAAAAGTGAATGGATTTGGCAAGGAGGAAGAAAATTCCGATTCCGAGCGCGAGTAAAATAAGGGTTAACATTGTTTTATATTTTTAAGGATTAAAGATTCTGTAAGTGATGCCGATAAAAAATATAAGACCGAAGAAGGCGGCGAGTAAATGCCAGGATTTCAATCTTCTGTAATATTTCAATCTCCAGTTGTACATTGTTTTAATTATTAAGGATTTGATTGCTTAATGCCAAAAACAATTCCTCAATTATATAAGTAACTGATTAGTAAATCTTTATACATATTTCGGGACTTTTTAAAACTAAAAAAGCCTATCAAAATGATAGGCTTGATTCTCAAATTGAGAAGATTGGTATGTGGGGTTTTTTAACGCAAAAACGCAAAGATTTTCTTTTATGCTGCAGTCATCGTCGTTTAATTAAGGGCTCAAAGGCGTTCCACTTAGCAAAAACAAAGATGTTTTTGATTCATCATTTTTCAATTTTAGATTGGATTCGTACTATTATAAACTATTCTTGTCATGCTGAGGAACGAAGCATCTCTCGAAATGAAAAGAAGATTCTTCACTTCACCTTGTTTCGTTCAGAATGACAAAAACAAAATTAAATAATTGATTTACTATTTGATATAAATTTTGTCATGCTGAGGAACGAAGAATCTCAAAAAAAGATTCTTCACTTCACCTTGTTTCGTTCAGAATGACAAAAACAAAAAAGATTATTTCATTTGGTATTCCTCCAGTTTCCTGTATAATGTAGCAATACCGATATCGAGCAGTCGTGCTGCTTCGGCCTTATTGCCTTTGGTGTAATTTAGAACTTTCAGGATGTGATCCTTTTCTACGGAAGACATGGCGAACGAATTTCCACTTTCAGAATCGGGTAAATTTGTGGCGGAAAGTTCATTGTTTTCCATTAAAATCAGACATCTTTCTAGGGTGTTTTTAAGTTCACGAATATTTCCTTTCCAGGAATTATTTTCTAATTTTTTATAGAAATCTTCATTAATGAGAACGTTTTTTAGATTCATCTTAATCGAAAACTGATCAACGTAAAATTTCGCCAGTTCCCGAATATCTTCTTTTCGCTCGCGCAAAGTCGGCAAATGAATTTCAAAAACATTCAAACGGAAATAAAGATCTTCCCGGAAATTTCCGAGTCGGCTTTCTTCCTTTAAATCGCGATTCGTCGCTGCGATCAAACGGAAATTTGAACGGGAAATTTTCGTGTCGCCCATTTTGATGAATTCTCCGCTTTCCAGAACGCGCAACATTTTCGACTGTAATTCCAAAGGCATTTCGCCAATCTCATCTAAAAATAAAGTTCCATTTTGGGCTTCTTCGATCAACCCTTTTTTATCGGAAACCGCACCCGTAAATGCGCCTTTTTTATGGCCGAACAATTCACTTTCCAAGACATCTTTTCCAAAAGCGGAACAGTTGATCGCCATGAAATTTCCTTTATTACGGGAACTTTCCTGATGGATTGCATTGGCAAAAACTTCTTTTCCCGTTCCAGTTTCTCCGGTTAAAAGTACGGCGGTTTCGGTCCTGGAAACTTTTTCTGCAAGCATTTTGGAATAGAGAAAACTTTGGGATTTTCCGATGATAGTGGAGAAATCGTTTTTTTTTGAAGATTTTTCCTGCTGAATATTTTTAAGATTATCCTTTACCTTTTCTAAGGCTTTGGAAACCAACGGAATAATTTTCTCGTTGTCGTCGCCCTTCACAATATAATCATAAGCGCCGTTTCGCATGGCTTGAACGCCATCGGGAATATTTCCATAAGCCGTCATCAAAATAATTTCGATATGCGGATATTTGGTTTTAATTTCTTTCACCAAATCGACGCCGAAAGCATCCGGTAAACGAACATCACATAAAACCAGATCGATTTTGTGCGTACTCAACATATTCATGCCGGAACGTGCGGTGGACGCCTGGAAAACTTCGTAGCCTTCATTGGAAATAATCATTCCGAGAAGTTTCAAAAGTTTGAGTTCGTCGTCGATAATCAGTATTTTGGGAATCAAAGGAAATATTTTTTGGGGGAAGGACAAAAGTAGGAAAAGATTTGGAACGAAATATTGCGCATTGCAACTAAACCCGCAGTGAGTAAAACTTTATTCGCTGAAATCGCGTATTTTTAGGCATGCGCAAAATTATTTATCTCATCTTCGGCTTTTTATTTTTTCTGAACTGTCAGTCAGTTAAACATAAAGATGTGGTTTATAGCAGATCTGCAGACGACACCAATCTTAAACTCAATATTTTTGTTCCGAACCATTCCGAAAAGAAAGAACTTCCGGTTTTGATATTCGTTCACGGTGGAAACTGGAACTCGGGCAATAAAAATACATATGGTTTTATCGGGCGTAATTTCGCGAAAAAAGACGTCGTCACCGTAATTCCTTCCTATACTTTAAGTCCGGAATCCGACGTGGAGCAGATGACAAACGAGATCGCCACCGCCGTAAAGTGGGTTCAAAAAAATATCAAAAAATATCACGGCGACCCGAAAAACCTTTTCGTGACGGGACATTCCGCGGGCGGACAATTGGTTGCCAGCGCGGTTTTAAATCCTAAATTCGGGATTGATGAAAATTCCGTTTCCGGAATTATCCTTAACGATGCCGCGGGAATTGATATGAAAGATTATCTGGAAAAAAATCCGCCCATGACGGAAGACGATTATCTTGCGACGTGGAGCAACGACCCTGAAAAATGGCGCGAGGCCTCTCCTATTTATTTTCTGGACCGCAGTTCGCCGCCGTTTCTAATTTATGTCGGTACGAAAACTTATTCCTCCATCAAAACAGCAAATGAACATTTCCTCACGAAACTACACGAATTTCAGCCCGATGTTCAGCCTGTTATGATCAATAAAAGTCATATTCCTATGGTGTTACAGTATTTTTGGCCCTGGAGCGAGCGTTTTGTAGAAATCACCGATTTCATGAAGAAAAATAAGCAGTAAATTTGTCTCTCTCCCTCTTAAACTTTAAAAATGGACGACACCCCTTTAAGTCTTGTCACCGGCGTACACGAGGCGCTCATCAACTACTGGAATATTTTTGTGCAGTCGCTGCCGCGGATCGGTTTTGCGCTGACGATCTTAATCGCGAGCTATTTTATCGCCGCGTACATTTCGGCCACCATCCGAAAACGATTCGTAAATGCCGATCATGATCCGTTGTTCGTTCGCTTTTTAAGTAAAACGACTAAAGGCGTTCTCATTATTGTCGGAATTATCCTGGCCATGCAGGCCATGGGTTTAAGCGGCATCGCGCAGGGTTTACTGGCAGGCGCCGGACTTTCTGCTTTTATTTTTGGTTTCGCATTCAAAGATATTGCGGAGAATTTTTTGGGCGGCCTAATATTGGCCTTTAACCGGCCTTTCAGTTTAGATGATACCATTCAGATCCGCGAATTTACTGGGCATGTAAAAGCCTTGAATTTCCGCACCACGCATATTAAGACTTTTGACGAAAAAGATGTGTTTCTGCCGAATTCCATCGTGGTGAAGGAACCGCTCATCAACTTTACGCGGGACGGCCAAATCCGTCTGGATTTTGTGGTAGGAATTGCGTATGAAGACGATATTACCGAAGCGATTTCTGTAATCTGTAGGACCATCGAACCCATTGCTACGGTAATTTTAGAGAAAAAACCTTTTACCGTTGTCGAAGAACTGGCGACGAGCACCGTGAATCTTCGCACCTATTTTTGGGCAAATACGATGGATTACAAAAAAGGCGTCCTCCAAATGAAGAGCGAAGTGATTATGAAAGTGAAGGAAGTTTTGGTTGAAAAAGGCTTCTCCTTACCGTCCGATATCCAGGAAATTAAATGGTACGATCCTACCAAACCCTTTCCCATCGATATTTTAAACACGAAAGACGATTATCCCAATTTAAGATAAAATTCCGCCCATGAATCTCAGCAAAGCCTTCCGTATTTATTACAACAAGACCATCGAAAGCATCGCCTTCTATCCCGCCATAATCGCCGTGGGCTTTTTGCTTTTGTCCTGGGGCATGCTGCTCTTCGATTTTTCCACGTACGGCAAGGAAATAAAATCCGGTCTGAGCTGGCTCAGTCTGAAAGATGCGAGCACCGCCAGAACGATTATTTCCACCGTTGCAGGTGCAATTATTTCGCTAACGGTTTTCAGTTTCTCAATGGTGATGATCGTGTTGAATCAGGCCGCCTCGCAAATGAGCAACCGCGTGCTGAACAGCATGATCGAAAACCGCTTCCAGCAGGTTATTCTGGGCATTTATATCGGAACTATCGTTTATGCACTCTTTTTACTGAGCACGATTCGCGATATTTCCAGCGGCATTTACGTACCGGCGTTGAGTATTTATCTGCTGATTTTATTAACGGTGATCGATATTTTCCTTTTCATTTATTTCCTGGATTACGTTACGCAAACCGTAAAATATGAAACGGTGATCGACCGCGTTCGTAAGCAAACTTTCCGCACCATGAAGGCTCGTTACAGAGAAGTGAATGAGACGGAACCGTATTGGCTGAACTTTCCTTCCACAATTATTACGGCGCAAAATTCGGACTATTTTCAGGGCATCAATCAAAGCCGCTTGTTGGAGCTGACAAACAAATACGACATTAAAATCAGTTTTCTATTTCCGCAGGGGCATTTTATTTTAAAGGGCACGCCTTGCATTAAAGTGTACGGAAAAGAAAAGATCGACGCCGATATAACAAAACAGATCGCCGACTGCGCGGACTTTTATACCGGTCAACCCATCGATAAAAACGCAGATTATGGTTTTCGCCAACTGTCTGAGATCGCTGTGAAAGCCCTAAGCCCGGGCATCAACGATCCGGGAACGGCAGTTTTGGCGCTGCACGCGCTGTTTGCGCTTTTCGATTTTAAAATGTACCATCAGTTGCCGCCCCTTATTTCCAATTCCGACGGCGTGGCGAAGATAGAACTGCCTTCCTCGCGCTTTCCGGAAATGTTTGAGAAATGCATGGAACCCCCATCTGGAATTATGGCAAAGACGATGATTTTATTCAGATCACCTTTTTGCAGATGCTGGAGCAGATTAAAGTTCAGGACCATCGCAACTTATATCAAAATATTTTTGAGACCTGGACGCTGAAAGTTCAAAAGCGGCGGGACATAATATAAGTTGAGTTCTTTCCGAGTCTTTATTTTATTTGCTTTGATGGTTTCGGCGGTTTTTTTCAGGTTCACGGTCAATCTGAAATTCTGGGAATGATCCGCGTATTTTGAGGGTTTTGAAGTAATCTTTCGTCTTAAAGTTCTTATTTTAGCACTTCTAAAAAAGCCTTATGACGTCCACCGATTTTATTCAAAAATCCCTGCCTGTTTCCGCCCAAAATATCAATGCCACTTTAAAACTGTTGGCAGAAGACTGTACATTACCGTTCATTTCGCGCTACCGGAAAGATGCCACGGGAAATCTGGATGAAGTTCAGATCGAAGCCATTTACAAACTTCAAAAAACTTTCGGGGAAATTTCGAAACGGAAAGAAACTATTTTAAAATCCATCGAAGAACAGGACGCCTTAAGTCCAGATTTAAAGCAGAGAATTGAGGAGTCTTTCGATCTTCAGGAGCTGGAAGATCTTTATTTACCATTTAAAAAGAAGCGCAAAACAAAAGCCGACGCCGCGAAAGAAAAAGGCCTGGAACCTTTGGCGAAAGTCATCATGAGCCAGAATTGCAACAATCCCGACAGCGTAGCAACAAGATATCTGAATGATCAGGTTCCGTCCGAAGAAGAAGCATTGCAGGGCGCGCGCGATATCATGGCAGAATGGATCAACGAAAACGGCTTTATCCGCAAAAATCTGCGCCGACTTTTTCAGCGAAAAGCTGTAATCACGTCAAAAATTGTTAAAGCTAAAAGTGAAGACGAAGCCGCGCAAAAATTCAAACAGTATTTCGATTGGGAAGAAAGTTTAAACCGAATTCCATCGCACCGCTTATTGGCCATGCTGCGTGCCGAAACGGAAGGCTTCGTAAAAACCAAAATTGAAATCGACAAAGAAGAAGCCCTGGAAATGATGGAAAAAGCCCTCATCAAATCCAATAATGCGTGCGCAGACCAGATCGCTTTATCCATTAAAGACTCGTATAAAAGGCTGCTCGAACCTGCAATTTCCAACGAAACCCTGCAGGAAGCCAAAGAAAAAGCCGATCACAAAGCCATCGAAATATTTTCCGAAAATCTAAAGCAGTTGCTTCTCGCCCCACCGCTGGGCGAAAAGCGCATTCTGGCGATTGACCCCGGTTTTAAAAGCGGCTGTAAAATCGTTTGCCTGGACGAAAAAGGCGATCTGCTCCACAACGAAACCATTTATCCGCATGCACCGCAAAATGATACGGGCATGGCGATGAAAAAGATTCGGTCCTTGGTTAATTCGTTTAATATCGAAGCGATCTCAATTGGAAACGGAACGGCAAGTCGTGAAACCGAATTTTTCATTAAAAAAATCAGTTTTGAAAATCCGCCCCAGGTTTTTGTGGTATCAGAAGCCGGTGCATCGGTGTATTCCGCGAGTAAAATTGCGCGGGACGAATTCCCGACTTTTGATGTAACCGTGCGTGGCGCCGTTTCGATTGGACGTAGATTGTCGGATCCTTTGGCGGAACTCGTTAAAATCGATGCAAAATCCATTGGCGTGGGTCAGTACCAACACGATGTGGATCAAACGCAACTGAAAAACGAACTCGATTCTACCGTTATGAAATGTGTGAATTCGGTCGGCATCAATTTAAACACCGCGAGCAAATCTTTGTTAAGTTATGTTTCCGGTATCGGCCAAAAGATGGCCGAAAACATTGTAAATTACCGTGCAGAAAATGGCGCATTCGAAGACCGGAAACACTTGAAAAAAGTTCCGCGTTTAGGCGAAAAGGCATATCAGCAGGCCGCAGCTTTTATCCGGATTGCGAACGGAAAAAATCCTTTGGATAATTCCGCGGTTCATCCGGAAGCGTATCCGATTGTGGAAAAAATGGCCAAAGACCTGGGTTTAAAAACCACCGACCTCATCGCAAACAAAGAAAAAATTCAGACTATAAATCCGGAGAAATACGTCACCGAAACCATCGGGATTTTAGGAATCAAAGACATTTTAAAAGAGCTGGAAAAACCCGGTCTGGATCCGCGGAAATCTGCAAAAGTTTTTGAATTCGATCCGACGGTGAAAAGCATTAAAAATTTAAAACCCGGCATGATCCTGCCCGGAATCGTAAACAACATCACGGCTTTCGGGTGTTTCGTGGATGTCGGCATTAAAGAAAGCGGATTGGTGCATATTTCGCAGCTGAAAGAAGGTTTTGTTTCCGATGTTAATGAAGTCGTGAAACTGCATCAACACGTTCAGGTAAAAGTGGTAGAAATTGATGAAGCACGGAAGAGGATTCAGCTGAGCATGATATTGTAATTTTTTAAGAAAAATGCCGGAAATATTTCCACCCAGGAACTTAAATATGCGCCATTCCCAAAAGATGCGAGAGCCAAAAGATGCTATTTCACTTTAAACCGCGCCATAAAGTTTAGACCAAGCCAGGTCCAGCTTTGAATGGAAGAAGGATCGGGAACATTTTTGAGCTGTTTCATTCCCTCCGCGGCAAACATTTGAGAGTGCCCCAATTGCATATTGAACACATTTGCAACTTTGTATGTAAAAACGACGTCACCCTCTGTGCCTAAATAGCGGGCGTATTTTTTATTGTTTGCCACATCATACCCCGAGTTCGCATTGCTGGCAAAAGCATGAAGATTTAAGGTGAGCGAAGCTTTTGGATTGAACCTGAAATTGGATTTCACGTAAAAATCTTTCAAACCCACGCTGTTGAAATGATTGCCAACAAAAAAATAGTCCATGAAACCATTAAATTTATGATTGGTTCCGTACAATGGACTGAAAGAATTATTTTGAGAAACATCCTCGTGGGCATCTGTACCCGAAAGCCACTCAGTCCCCGCAACAAAATTGACACTTTGATTCAGAATAAAATCAACGTTTGCGGAAAATTGATAGGCGTTTTTGCTTTGTGCCAAAGTGTTTTTACCCGTCTGCCAGTAAGCGGAACCAAAGAAACCGATGTTTCCGTAATATTGTTTTCCGTTAAAGCCCACCGTCAGCATATCGTAATGCGTACCGTTTAAATTCTGAACCACATTATTTAAACCAATGAAAGAAAGACCTGCTTTCGGCCACCGATATTGATAATGAAGGATCTGCATGGATTTCGTTCGCTCCCCCGAATCGACCACGCTGTAAAATTCCTGGTCTGGAAAATCATTCGCCTCTATATCATCATTATTATAAGTTACCACCGTTTCGAGTTTCGATTGCGGACTGAAGCGGAAAATTGCCTTCGCTCCGTCGAAACTCCGGCCCTGCATTTGCCAATCCAGCGCGCCAAGCAGTCTTTCGTCGTCGTAAGAAAGAATTTGTCGCCCAATTTTTACAGCGGTTTTTTCTGTAAAATCATATTTTGCCCAGGCTTCATTTACATTCAAACTTCCGCTGCGCTGATTGGTTGAGGAAACTTCGCCCCAAACTCTAGCATCCTGCAGCGACATAAAAAGTTCCAGATTCTGCCAATAATAGTCTATACCCAGTCGCGCCCTGGAAGAGACGTTCGTTTCGGGTTTTTTATTTTCCGGAATTAAAGTTTTGTAGCCGTTATCCAGTTCAGCGCGCGTTCGGAAATCCAGATTGACTTTCAAACTGTCGATTTGCGCGTGTGCGGAAACCGAAAAAAAGAGGAGGCCCAAAAAAGTGATCAGCTGCTTTTTCATAGGAGAATATTTTTAAATGTAAAATTTTAAATAGGACAAAAACATCTTATTTAATCTTCTGCGAAAGTACAGTTAAAGTGTGCAACACCGGTCAACACTTTTTCAGAATTTTAAAAATCCTGCAAAATATCATCTTGTTGCCTGTAAAAAACGGCAGTTGGAGAAAATGGAAAGTGCAACTTTCATAAAAAGGAAAGTTTTAAAACAGACCTATTTAAATATCCGTTGTAAGTTGCCACCCTTTATTTCAAATGAGAGAGCACCAGATATTCCCACGGCACCAGTTCTAAAGCCAATTTTTCGGAAATCGTATCATCTTCTCCCGTGAAAAGATTTTGATAAATGCCGGCATCGATGGAAGTGTCTACATTTACACTGACGGTTGCGCCGCTGAAATTGATCACGCCTAAAACTTTGTTGCCATTTTTTTCGCGTGAAAAAGAAAGAACCTCATCCAGGCGGTCGTTCATCAGGCGGATAATTTCCCCGCCGAATTTGCCGTTCCACAATGCCTGATTTTGGTGCTTTAATTCAAACAAAACAGCATATAGCGCGCCGATTTCGTGGTGTTTCCAGACAATCGGATCCTTTTCAAAAAAAGCCAGAGACCGCTCGAGTCCGGCTTCCTGACCGCTGTAAAGGAGTGGCATGCCGTCCATCAAAACACTGAAAGCAATTGCCGCTTTCAGCGCATCGCCAAAATTGGTGAACTGATCGCCTTCCCAGGAATTTTTGTCATGGTTATCGATGAAGTTAAGTCGAATCCCTTCCTTCGGAAAGATAGAAACGTGTTCCGCAATATATTCTTCGGCCAGATTTTTTGCACTTTTCTTGCCGGCTGCGACTTGATGCAGCATATTCCACAAAGTCCAGTTGTAGGTGGCGTCGAAAGCGTTTCGGTGGAGTTCCTTATCCTCCGCTTCGGCGAGCATGAAAACAGGTTTAATTTCTTCGAGTTCGGTGCGCGCATTTTCCCAAAAATCGATTGGTACAAAACTCGCCACATCACAGCGGTAACCGTCGATATCAAATTCTTTTACCCAAAACTTCAGCGCGTCGGTCATGTATTTACGCATTTCGGGTTGGCGGTAATCAAAATCGATAATATCATCGTAATCGCGCCACGGCGTGGACTGAAATTTGCCGTCGCGCGACTTCATATACCAATCCGGATGATCTTCGACGAGATTGTTATCCCAACTGCTGTGATTCGCTACCCAGTCGAGGATAACATGCATTCCGTGTACGTGGATCGCTTCGACGAGCTGTCGAAAATCCTCTTCCGTCCCAAATTCCGGATTGATGCCTAAATAGTCTTTCACCGAGTAATAACTGCCCAGCGTTCCTTTCCGGTTTTTAACGCCGATGGGCTGCACCGGCATAAGCCAAATAATATTGATGCCCAACTTTTTAAGGCGCGGAAGTTCTTTCTCAACTGCTTTAAAACTTCCGTCCTCAGAAAACTGACGGATATTGAGTTCGTAAAGCGTAGCGTTTTTCACCCAGTCCGGATTTTTTATTTGAACGTATTTTTGAGGTTGGTAGCGTTGATTCATGAGTGATGGATGATTAAAATTTGCTTGAGCGGATAAAATTACTATTAAATTCAAGAAGAATTTATTTTGTTAAGGTTGATGAAAGAAAATTTTATAAATTGAGGTTTGAATTTGATTGTGTTGGAAAAGACGGCTTTAATCATACAGAAAAATATTTAACGCAAAGTCCACAACGATTTTTCTTCTTTCGCTGTTTTCGCTCTTTTTATAAGTTCGCAAAGCCTTTTCACTTAGCAAGGTGAATGACGCAATTCAAAAGATGAATAATTAAAGACATTCAAAATAATAAACTTTATCTAAAAAGATATTTTATGATTCCGAAAAAAATACATTACTGTTGGTTTGGCGGCCAGGAAAAACACGACCTCGCCCAACACTGCATCGCCTCCTGGAAAAAAGTTCATCCCGATTTTGAATTTGTGGAATGGAACGAAAGCAATTCGCCCCTCGAAGATAATAATTACGTGAAAGAAGCCTTCGCACAGGGAAAATGGGCGTTCGTGTCGGATTATGTGCGGTCGAAAGTGATGTACGAGCACGGCGGAATTTATATGGACACCGATATGGAACTCAAACTTCCGCTGGATGAATTTCTGCAGGAAACGGCGGTCTGCGGGTTTGAAGTAAAAGGCGTTCCCTACTCCGCTTTTTGGATGGCGGAACCGAGACATCAGCTCGCCAAAGATTTTATGGAATATTACAATGAGCAGGAAGGTTTTGTAGAACGCATTAACACGGATATTTTTTCCGAAATGCTCGAAAAAAAATACGGCGCCGACCGCAACAGCGATACCGTTCAACATTTAAAACATAACGTTACGCTTTATCCGTCAGTTTACTTCTCGCAGGATCTCCCCAAAAATTACGTGAGCCATCACTTCAACGGTTCCTGGTTTGGTGGCGATTCGGAGAACACGCACAAAAAAATGGTGAATGTTTACGGGCTTTTAGAACGGCTGGTGAATTATCCCGACGCCGCAACCGCCGTGAAAAGCATTCTGGAAAAACATCGCATTATCGACGTGCGCGATATCCTGGATCTCATTCCGAAAGAGAAAATTACGGAATATCTGGAGGAATGATGGATGAATGATTGGTGATGATGGATGATGGATGATTGGTGGTTTAAAAATAATTAACCTTTCGGAAAATTTTAAAAAATTCAAAAAAAGTTCCAGAGCAGAATACCGCTTTGGAACTTTTTAGTATTAAGAAAACTAACCCGTTTCTATTTCTGAAGTTTGTTCAATAACATTTCAGCTACTTTTTCAGAAGAAGCCGGATTTTGTCCCGTGATCAATAAACCATCTTCTATCGCATATTCTTCGAAATCTCCTTTTTTACTGTAGATTCCGCCATTTTCTTTCAACATATCTTCCACCAAAAAGGGCACGACGTCGGTAAGTTGCACCAAAGCTTCTTCCGTGTTCGTAAATCCGGTGACTTCTTTGCCTTTTACCAAAGGTTCACCCTGCGCATTTTTTACATGTTTCAACGCTGCGGGTGCGTGACAAACAAAAGAGACCGGTTTATCGGAATTATAAAAATTTTCGATGAGTTTTGCAGATTCTTTACTTTCGGCCAGATCCCAGAGTGGTCCGTGACCGCCGGGGTAAAATACGGCATCGAAATCCTCAGAAGAAACGTTGGCAAGCTTGTGCGTTTTGCTTAATTTTTCCTGAAGTTCGGCATCTGCTTTAAATCTTTTTGTGGATTCGGTTTGATTTTCCGGTTTATCACTTGTGGGATCGATGGGTGGCTGCCCGCCTTTTGGCGACGCTAAAGTCACCTCAACTCCTTTATCAACTAAATAATAATATGGACTTGCAAATTCTTCGATCCAGAAACCGGTTTTCTCCCCGGTGTTTCCCAACTGATCGTGGGAGGTTAAGACAAATAATATTTTCATATCTATTTTTTTAAGTGTTTAAATTTTTAATAATATTTTGAAAATTCATATTGAACAATACATTTTAACGCAAAGCACCGCAAAAATTTATTTAAAAAAATGCTGTTTTAGGCGGTTCTCTAAGTTCGCAAAGGCGTTTGACTTCGTTGAATCTTCGATTTCACTCAGCAATGTTCGCAATGAATTTAGCAATATTAATTTTGTTGATATCTACTTTTAGTAACTCATTTCTATAATTTTTTGCACATCCGTTGGTGTTAAGGATTTGTGTTCGCCAAGTCCCATCCATTCTCTTTCGGTAAAACGTTTTGCAACGATGCTTCCAGTTTCCTGGTAATCTTTGGTGTAGTCGGATAATTTAATATCGATTCCTAAAGATTTGAAGAATCCGTCGGTTTTTTCAATTCCGGCGTGGGCTTTTTCTTCCAAAGTTCCTTCCGTCACGTTCCAGACGCGCTCGGCATATTGCGCCAGCTTTTCTTTCTTCGCGTCGAAATTGTAGCGGTAATGATTTCCGGCCAAAATGGCCAAAGTTCTGGCATGATCGATGCCGTACATCGCCGTAAGTTCGTGTCCCATGGAGTGAACGGCCCAGTCGCCGGGGACGCCCTGCTGAATTAAGCCATTCAGCGCCATTGTACAACTCCACATAAAATTAGAAGCTGCTTCATAATCGGACGGATCTTTCATAATCACGGGCGCAACTTCAACCAAAGTCTGCATAATGCTTTCCGCAAAACGGTCCTGCAGTTTTGCACCAATCGGATACGTCATGTATTGCTCCATCACGTGGGTGAAAGCATCTGCAACGCCGTTCGCGAGCTGACGCGGAGGAATCGATTTGATGACTTCGGGATCGAGGACCGAAAACTGCGGAAACATTCCGGGTCCGCCGAAAGCCAGTTTTTCTTTCGTTTCCGCGCGCGTAATAACGGAGCCGGAATTCATTTCAGAACCTGTTGCGGGCAGCGTTAGCACTGTTCCAAAAGGCAAACCTTTCGTCACGGGCTTTTTGTTCGTTAATAAATCCCACGGTGTTTCGCCTTCGTATAAAGCTGCAGCGGATAAAAACTTGGTTCCGTCGATCACCGAACCGCCGCCCACCGCCAAAAGATAGGTAATGCTTTCTTCTTTAATGATTGTCAGCGCGTCCAGCAAGATGCTGTATTCCGGGTTTGCGGGAATGCCGCCAAATTCCAAGACTTCATAATTGGAAAGTGCTTTTTTCACCTTTTCGTAAATGCCGTTTTTCATAATACTTCCGCCCCCGTAAAGCATGAGTATTTTTGAATCTGCCGGAATTTCTGTGCTTAAATTTTCGATCTCGCCTTTACCAAACAATATTTTTGTTGGATTTCTGTATTTAAAATTGTTCATATCTTTTGTTTATCTGTTTATATTTTTACGATCATTTTGCCTTTATTCTTTCCCTCAAAAAGATCCAGAAAAGCCTGCGGAATATTTTTAAAACCTTCAACAATTGTTTCTGTAGAAATCAGTTTTCCCTCGGAAAGCCATTGCGACAACTGCTTCATACCGTCCGGAAATTGCTCCGCGTAATTGCCGACGATGAAGCCCTGCATCAAGGCGCTTTTCCGAATAAGGAAATGTTCCACGCGCGGACCTTGCGGAATCGAGGTGTCGTTGTACGCGGAAATCGCGCCGCAGACAACAATCCTGCCCAATCGGTTGATATTCGCATGCACGCTGTCGGAAATTGTGCCTCCTACATTATCAAAATAAATATCCACACCGTCCGGACAAGCTTCTGAGATTGCCTTCGTCATATTTTCGGTGGTGTTGTAATTGATTGCCGCATCAAAACCAAATTTGGTTTTCAGCATTTCCACTTTTTCCTTACTTCCGGCAATTCCAACCACGCGACAACCGAATATTTTAGCGATTTGTCCTACGACGCTTCCCACAGCGCCCGCCGCGCCGGAAACCACGATGGTTTCGCCTTTTTGAGGTTTACCGATTTCTGTGAGGCCGAAATAAGCCGTTAAGCCCGTCATTCCCAAAACACCCAAATAATTGGAAAGCGGTGCTGCGCTGTTATCTACTTTCAGAAGATTTTTCCCGGAAGACGTTTGAAATTCTTTCCAGTCCAGGGAGCCCGTTACAAAATCGCCAACTTTGTACTGATCGTTCTGCGATTCCACCACTTCCGCAACTACGCCGGAGTTCATGGCTTTTTGAAGTTCAAACGGCGGCACATAGGATTTCGCGTCGCTCATTCTGCCTCGCAAGTACGGATCAACGGAAACGAATTTTGTTTTCAGGAGAATTTCGCCGTCTTTTAGAAGAGGCATTTCTTCTTCTACAAATTTAAAATCCGAAAGCTGGGGTTTTCCCACGGGACGACTGTTTAGGGTGATTGTATTGTTCATATTTTTGATTT
Source organism: Kaistella sp. 97-N-M2 (assembly GCF_021513235.1). NCBI lineage: Bacteria > Pseudomonadati > Bacteroidota > Flavobacteriia > Flavobacteriales > Weeksellaceae > Kaistella > Kaistella sp. 97-N-M2. The sequence goes on from NZ_CP090976.1 coordinate 309,507, forward strand.
TAATTAATTATTACACTTTAAATTTCCATTTTTAAATTTTACTTCACCATTCTCAACCTTGGCCAGCCAACTTCCGACTTTCAACCGCGATCGTCAGTCTGACGATCTTGTTCCGCCGACATCAAAACTCAGAGCGTCGACTTTTCCGGGAAATAACTGAACGTTCATTCTTTAAAAAAGAAAAAAATTACATTTTAATTGCGTCCCAGGCCACCTGAAACATTTCCGCTTTTATTTTATCATTTACGGTAAAAACGTCGCGCTCCTGCATTTCGAGTAAGAAAGACAGGGGATAAATGGTATGCGCGTACAAAATATAATCGGACAGCGGCTTAATGATGCCTTCGGTTTTTCCGCGCTCCCACAAATCGAGCAAGGGCTGCAGATGTTTTAAACCCTCAATGCGGATATGCTCATCGATCATGGGACTGTTGTCGCACTGAGAGAGAAAAGTGGCTTTGCTGACTTCGTTTAATTTATAGGTGGCGATATTGAACCAGATGATCTCAAAGCCTTTCTTTACCGACATTTCCGAGCTGTAACCGTCGAAGGCGCTTTCGCTGAACGATTCCTTAACCTTTAAATACAGGCTGTTGATGAGATCCTGCTTGTGGTCGAAATAAAGATAAATCGTGGCCGGACTAACGCCCGCAAGGTTCGCGATCTTCGACATAGGCGTGTTGTGAAAACCGTGGTTATTCACCAGTGTGAGTGTTGCATCGAGGAGCGCACCCTTCTTATCAGTAATTTTTTCTTTTTTAAGCATTGCGTAAAATTTAAGTGAAAGGCGAAGAATATTTTATGTTCTTCCAAAGGAAGTAGTCGCTTTTCACTCCGCAAAGATAGGGAAAAAAGAATGAACGTTTATTTTTTAAATTAAAATTCTCTATAATGAAAAATCAGAATGAATTTTATGCGTTAAGACTCAAGCAGCGGCGCGATCTGAGAAACGACCGCAGTGGGATGAACGCCCTGCTGTAAAGAATCGACGGCGACCTGAAAGGCCAGAATTTCACGACCCAGTTCGCGGCTTTTTTGTTCGATCAGAGGGAGAAGATCAGTGAATTTTATTGAAAAACACTGCGTCGTAAAAGCGGAATGTATTTTTTCGGCGATTTCCATATCGTCTTCGCCGTAAGCTTTGCCCGCGAGGAGCGGCAGAATAAATTCTTCTTCCACGAGAAAGTCGTCCGCCTGCGGAAAAGTTTGCACAAATTCCGGGAAATTAAAACGTGTTTTGGCGCTGTTGAGAATAAAATCCGTAACCAAATCCAATTCTTCCGCGGAAAGGTGGCTTAAAGCATTTTCTTCGCCGTCACCGAAATCATCTTCGTCACCGAAATCGAAATGGTCCTCCGCAAAAAGATCATCGTCACGGAAAAACTCGTCGTCCCGGGCTACCTCTGCCGTAAACTCCAGATCGGCTTCCGCGGCGGAATTGGTGGAGCCTAATTTATTTTTATTGATTTCCTGCTGCACACGCTGATAGAAATCGGTGAAACGGAAGTCGTATTCGGCGTCGAGGTGCAGAAGTTCCGCTTCGACGTCGGCTAAAAGTTCGGTATCCTCTTCGGTAATTTCTTCGGGCGTCGCTACTTCGGAAAGCCAAATCTTATCGCGCTGCAAAATGCAGTAGATGCGGAAAATAACTTCCTGCGCTTTTTCGCGGTCGTCTTCAATAAGGATGTCAAAGGCGGAGAGGTTTTCGAGGTAGAACGGTTTGGAGATCATTTAAAATTAGCTTTTATTTAAATATAAGCCTGTAAAATTAGGATAAATCCTTTTAATTAAAAACTATTTCGGCGGTGTTCGGTAGTGATTATTTCTTTTAAATCATTTAATTTGCGCGCAAAACCGAATTCAAAATAATTACGAACTTACTCAAGAAGGATCAAAGAGCCAAATTTCTACTTTGCAACAATTCGATAAATAATTTTGTACCAAAAACCTCAAGCGTCGGATTTTACTTTGAATTTTTAGGGCGAGGCCTACAGTCGTTTACGCACGGATTTTTAATCTTTATTTTCTTCTAAACTTTCGAATTTTCGATAGGAGTCTTTTAGTTCATTAAGTTGATTTTGAACAACTTCAGTGCTTTCCGGACAAAGATCGCCACTGTCCACTGCGTTTTCAAAAGCTTTAATCGCGGCTTTCTCGCCGAAAAGAACATTCTCCAGCGTCGCTTCGCCTTTGTTAAAAGATAGTGCGTTTTTTACATCGATCCAGGTTCTGTGCAATCCGCCTGCAACCGTGGCGTTATCATCGGGATCACCACCCTTTTCCTGAATAAGCGAAGAAAGTTCTGTCCGGAATCTGTTGGACTGAATGACAGCGTGGTCATATTCCTGCCGAAGTTTTGGATAAGAGGAGATCATTTTGGCATCCACATTTTTAAATCCTTCTAATCGGTCGTTGGTGATCTGGAGGAGATTATTTAAAACGTCGACTGTTTTATTGTTTTCCATGTCAAAATATTTTTGGGGTTAATGTCTTCCCGAAGTACAATTTAAAGACCAATTAAAAATGGATTTTGCTGTTAGGATCTTATCGGGAACAATTTCTACTCTGCAGAAAACCAAATATTAAAATAGTTTTGAATTCTAAACCGGACAATCTCTGAAAGCTTGGCAAAGGAATTCCCGAAAGATCTTTGAGGGTGAAATTTTATTGTCAGGAGAAAGTGGAATTTAAAAAAAGCACCTACGTCTCCGTAAATGCTTCAATTCCAATCTTGTGGCCCCACTTGGGCTCGAACCAAGGACTTGCTGATTATGAGTCAGCTACTCTAACCAGCTGAGTTATAGGGCCTAACTTTATTTCCGGAGAAATAGAAGTCTCAATTGGGTTTGCAAAAATAACCTTTTTTTGAAAAAATCAAAACTTATTTGGGGTTTTTACGGCGAAAGTTGGCGGAAGTCGCATTTGATATGGCGTGCTGGGTTTACGAAGGTAGAAGATGTGGTGGATTATATGCGCATTTTTTTGAACGCAAAGACGCTACGATTTTTTTATTGCCGCGGATGGAAGCGCTGTATTTAAGATGCAAGGCTGCCGGCGGCGGGTAAGCCAGCGCGCCTTGGACATCGTCGAATGTTTATTTTATTTACAGTGATTGATGTTTCGTCCTGTGCGTTGAAGTGGACAAGTCCCGACTTGTCCCTACGTACACGCGGTGTTTTTTGCAAAATTCCGGGAAAAATTCACGATTTAATTCTGCTTGCTTACCTCACATGGCTCTTTTTACATTTTCCTGACTCTTTTTACTTTTTCCTGCTATTTACACCACAGGTTTTTCCTGGCAAAGCTCGACCAAAATGCCGTTGGTGGATTTGGGATGAAGGAACACAACGAGCTTGTTGTCGGCGCCGTCTTTGGGTTCTTCGGAAATGAAAATGAAACCGGCTTTTTTTAAACGCTCAATCTCGGTGTAAATGTTTTCCACGCCGAACGCGATGTGATGGATTCCTTCGCCGCGCTTGTCTAGAAACTTGGCGATGGGACTTTCGGAAGTGGTGGCTTCGAGGAGCTCGATCTTGGATGCGCCGAGTTCATAAAACGACGTGGTGACGCCTTCCCGTTCGACGGCTTCGTGTTTGTAGTTTTCTTTGCCGAGAAGACGGGCAAAAAGTTCGTCGGAGCTTTGTAAGGATTTAACGGCGATGCCGAGGTGTTCGATTTTCATGGATGTGGAATGGATGATGTTTAATTATTACTGCGCAGTTATGTTTATGCCTGTTATTGCAGTGGTTTTTTGGACAGGATTTTGCTTTTGGCGGGAACTGCGTGAGGGCGAAGTGCATTGTTGGAGCTCTTTTTGGGGCGGCGGAGCCGCCGCCCCAAAAAAGCGACTGCACGCAGACCGACCTTTTTTCGCCCGGACTTTGGCGTCGGAAAAAAAAGGGCACGCCCAAATATTCAAACAAAAATAGTAAATTTGCGCCATGAACGAAAGCAACAGACAGAAAAAAGTCGCCCAGATTATACAGGAGGATTTCGCAGAACTCTTCCGCAAACAGGCCGCGGAAAGTAAACAGACTTTTTTGGTCTCGGTTTCGGATGTGAAAGTAACGCCGGATCTGAGCATCGCCAAAATTTATCTGAGCATTTTCCCTCCGGAATTCCGCAAAGAAATCATGAAGGAAATCCTGGTGAACAAAGCGCAGTACCGAAATTTTATGGGCCAGAAGATGGGCAAACAGGTGCGGATTATTCCGGAACTTAATTTTTATATGGATACGACTTTGGACGACGTTGAAAAAATTGAAAAGGAGCTGAAAGGCGAAGGCGAAAATCCTGTTCTATAATCTGTTTTAATAGTTTATTTTCTTTGAAAAACACGGCATTTTACATTGCAACGCGCTATCTGCTCGCCAAAAAAGGCAGCACGGCGGTCACTTTTATTACGTGGCTCGCGGCACTGGCGATGATGGTCGCGGTGACGGCGATGTTCATTATTATCTCCGTTTTTTCCGGTCTGGAAGATCTGAACCAAGATTTAATCGCGAATCTTCATGCCGATCTTACGATTGAAAGCAGACAAGGAAAAACACTTCCCAGCATCGATAAAGCCACGAAAATTTTACAATCCAATACCGACATTGAGCATTTTTCGAAAGTGATTCAGGAGAAAGTGTACATTAATTTTCGGGACAACGGCGATATTGCGAACCTCCGGGGCGTAGATTCCGCCTACATCTTTGTAAATCCCATCAATAAAAATATTTTTTACGGCACCTATCCGAGTTTTAAATTCTCCAACGAGGTGTTGATTGAAAACAAACTGGATAACCGTTTGGCCATTCCCGTGGGTGAATCTTCGGATTTTGCGGAACTCATGATGCCGAAGCCGGGCACCGGAATGATCAGTAAAGAAGCTGATATTTTCAATAAACGCGAGATTTTTGTGTCGGGCGTTTTTCCGGGCAACGATCAACTCGACAATACCATTATTTCACCCATTGAACTTACGCGCGAATTGCTGGATCTGCCCAAAGGCTCCGCCTATCAAGTGGTGATTAAATTGAAGGATGCGAATAAAACCGATCTTGTGAAAGCTGATCTTCAAAAAAAATGGGCAGCAAATACGACATCAAAACAAAATCAGAGGAAAATGCAGCTTTCTGGAAAATGATTAATACCGAGAAGCTTTTTATTTATCTTATTTTCGGTCTCGTAATTTTTATTACGACGTTTAATCTGGCCGGCGCTATTATTATTCTGCAGCTCGACAAAAAAGAGCAGGCAAAATCTTTGATTTCCCTGGGGATGAATTTAAAATCCCTGCGCAACATTTATTTCTACACGGGAATTTTAATCGTGGTCTTTGGTTTGGTGAGCGGGCTGGTGCTGGGCAGCGTGGTAAGCTATATTCAAATGGTTACGGGATTTTTCAAGGCAGGCGAAAATACCGATCTTCCCTTTCCGGTACGCATTCGGCTTATGAACTATTTAATTGTGGCGGCGACATCCGGAATTTTCGGCTTCGCGGTTTCCTGGTTTTTCTCCAAAATCAATAAATCATTTTTTAAGGTTCATTAATACGCTTGTTTTCTTCTTACTTCCCTAAAAAGATGCGTTCCCATTTCCCAGGGGGCTCGCAGCGGCTTCTTATAGCAAATAATATTTCTTTAAATTTTTCTTTTTGAAGATTACTAAACTGTCAAATCAATAATAAAATGCGGGCTCCTTTTGCGAAAAATCAGATTTAACATTAAAATAATCTGAATTTGACCATTGCCCTAAATTTTTATTTTACCTTTGCCCTCCAATAATATTTTTAGATCGAAATGAAAAAAATCACTACTCTTTTACTGGCTTTTGTGTTTTCCTTCGGACTTGCACAGGCGCCGGCCAATTACTACAACGGAACCGATGGACTAACAGGTGCTGCTTTAAAAACTAAGCTGGGCCAAATTATTACCGCTGGTGCTCAGGATCACGGCTACGGCGGCCTTTATGATGGCTACCCGACCACGGACCGGGATCATTTTTACGAAAATGACGGCTCGATATTAGATATTTATTCCGAAAATCCTACCGGAACAGATCCCTACAACTATCAACACGGCATTAAAAAATGCGGAAATTACAGCAATGAGGGCGACTGTTACAACAGGGAACACGTGGTTCCACAGAGTCTTTTTAACTCTAAGGCGCCTATGGTTTCGGATATTAATTTCATTCGTCCGACCGACGGAAAGGTGAATGGAATGCGAAGCAATTATCCCTTTGGTGCAGTTGCGAGTCCGTCATTTACGTCGAAAAACGGTACCAAAGTAGGACCCAGTTCTTCAGCAGGTTACGGCGGAACAGTTTGCGAGCCCATCGATGAATTTAAAGGCGACATCGCCCGAATGATTTTCTATTTTGTAACGCGGTATGAACCGCTACTTTCCACATTTTCTACCGGAAATATGTTGGGAGGCTCTAAATATCCGGGTTTACAGACGTGGGAACGCGATGTTTTGATGGCCTGGGCTACGCAGGATCCGGTGTCACCGACAGAAATTGAAAGAAATAATGCATCTTATGTTTTCCAGGGGAACAGAAACCCTTTCATCGATCACCCGGAATGGGTACAGCAGGTTTGGGGAACGCAGGTTGTTGATAATCAGGCACCTTCAACGCCAACAAATTTAGCAGTTCTTTCCACTTCTACGGCTTCGGCCAATTTAAGCTGGACCGCGTCTACCGACAATATCGGTGTTTCTTACTACAAAATTTATGTAAACGGAACCTTCCACAGCAATTCGCCTACCACTACCGCAACGGTGTCAGGATTGGCGCAGGGGACAACTTTTAATTTCTACGTCATCGCAGTTGATGCAGCCGGAAACATGTCACCTCAAAGTAACACAGCAAGCGGCACAACTTTAACGGATAACGAAAACCCTGGTGCTCCCACCAATTTGGCGGTACTTTCGGTTGGGACCAATAATATTGCCGTTCAATGGACTGCCGCGACAGACAATGTTGGGGTTGCTTCTTACGACATTTATGTGAATGGTGCTTTGCTGGGATCTACCAATGATACCACAACCAATATTGCGAATCTCGATCCGAGTACGTCTTACACTATTTATATTGTTGCGAAAGATGCGGCCGGAAATGTTTCGCCTCAAAGTAATTCCGTAACGGCAACAACACTGGCAATCGGCGTAAACTGTGGCGACGAAAATTTCGACTCTATCCCGGCAAGTGCGTCGATATATTCGACTTATAACTGGACAAGCAACGGAATTTCCTGGACTTCTGAAGATTCCCGTACGGACCAGACTTTGAATGGTAAAGCCATCACGATAAGAAACGGCTTCCTTACCGCCTTATCGGTTCCGAACGGAATTGGTGATCTAACCGTAACAACAAAACTCATATTCAATGGCACTGCGGGCACCTTGAAAATATTCATCAACGGTACCGATACAGGAAAAACGGTTCCGTACAGCAGCACAGCGACCACGACTACAGTTACCGGTCTTAATACAGAAGGAGTCGTAGAGATCAGTTTGGTGAACAGCAGCACGACAAACAGAGTAATCATCGACGACATGAAATGGACGTGTTATGCCTTGGCTGCTGTTAATGAAAGCGGTATCACCAAAAACGCCTTAACCATTTATCCAAACCCTGTGAAAAACGGACAGTTGAATGTGAAAGGTACAAACCTCTCAGAAGTTGCCATGGCACAGATCTTCGATTTCACCGGAAAATTGGTTCAAACGGTTGCTCAGCCTTTTAAAAATTCCACTCAAATTGTTTTAAAAAACTTACCGAAAGGAATCTATATTTTGAAAGCAGGGTCCAGTACCGCTAAATTTATTGTTGATTAAATTTAAATGATAAATAAATATCTTAAAAGACCAGTTATCTACTGGTCTTTTTTTATTTTTGAAAAATGGAAGACGCACGAAAACTCGGACTCATAGGCAAAAACATCTCTTACTCTTTTTCTAAAAAATATTTCGAGGATAAATTTCAGCGCTTAATGCTGCGAAATCATTCTTACGATCTGTACGATTTGGCGGAAATATCTGAGGTTGTGCGTGTTTTCGAAGATCCGGATCTGATTGGTTTGAATGTAACCATTCCCTACAAAGAAAAAATTCTTCCCTATTTAGATGAGTTAAGCGACGAAGCCGAAAAAATTGGCGCCGTGAATTGTATCCTGATCAAAGACAACCTCAAAAAAGGTTTTAATACAGACGTTTTTGGTTTTGAAAAAACACTGCTTATTCACCGCAAAGAAGGTCATGATTCTGCTTTGATCTTAGGAAATGGCGGCGCGGCAAAAGCAGTACAATATGTTTTAGCAAAAAACAACATTCCGTACAAAACGGTCTCACGAAATTCCGATTTGAATTTTGAAAATATCACCCCGAAATTAGTGTCCGAAAACCCGCTTATCATTCAGTGTACGCCCGTGGGAACATTTCCTAATGTGCAGGATTGTCTGGATTTTCCTTTTGAGGGAATAACGGAAAAGCATCTTGTTATCGATCTTATTTACAACCCAACCTATACCGAATTTATTAAAAAAGCCGCAGCGAAGGATGCCAAAACGGTGAACGGTTTCTATATGCTTGAGCAGCAGGCAGAAAAAAATTGGGAAATTTGGAATTTTAAATAAAAAAAAGTTAATTTAGTGCTCTGTTTGCCGCTAAAAACGCAGAACTCAATTCGCGCCTTCTAATTCTAATAAAACGTTTGCTATGATTACAGAAGATTCAATCTCTGACCAGCCTGAAAAGAAACCCCGTACTGAAGAGGTTTCCCCTGAAAATAATTCCGACGAATCCACACAAACCAGTACGGAACATTCGACGGACGTGTTCCCTTCAGATCCTGCTCCGGCGAAAGTTGCGGACGAAAATTCTGATGAACTAACTGCAGAAAACAAAACTTCTGAAAACACAACATCAGCTCCGGAAGAAAATTCGTCTGAACCTGAAATTCCTTCTGAGGATGATCAGGCGGAGGTTTTGCAGGAAAAACCGGAGCATCAGGTAGACGTCGATACGCAGAAATCCGTTGGAATACCACCCGAAGAAAAGGTGCTCTCTGAAATAGATCCCGAAAAGGCAGACCACGGCGAACCTGAAGCAGCGCAAACTGAAGATTCCGAAATGGACGAGTCCTCCAACTTATCTTTGCCGGAAGTTTTAAACGAAATGGAAAAACTCATCAACCAGGAGAACGCCGGCTCCCATTTCCGCACTTTCAACCAATTGAAAGAGCGCGCCAATCATTTGATCAGCGACGAAACGGAAGATCAGAAAAGCGAATTCGTCGCCGCCGGAAATTCGGAAGAGACTTTTAGTTTCCACCATCCGATGCAAGCCAAACTTTCAGGTCTCATTCATGTTTTCCGCGAAAAGAACGATGAATACACGAAAAAGCAGGAAGAAAATCATTCCAAAAATCTGGAAG